>CAYQWH010000024.1:0-17058 GCA_964421265.1 uncultured Oscillospiraceae bacterium
AGGAAATCCAGGTATTCCGTGACGGAAACTTCGCGTTTTGATAAGACGGCAGTCCCGGTGCGTATCATTCTGGCCTGCGGCGGGTACTTTAACCGGTACCGCATGAGCAGATACGTAGAACGATTTGCGTGTCGCATTGGTTCTTCTGATTGATGAGTTTGATCATCAATCATAGCAAATATTATAAACAGTGGTCAATCGTTTCGATATATAAACGATACACGCGCAACGTATGCATGAGTTAACGCGAATATTAGAGCACGGCTTTCGTTGCCGATTGCTAAGGAAGCTCTGACCAGATCTCCGCGCGCCGCTTGGTGGCATTTTAATTCCGTATGGCGGCGTTATAAGAGCCTGAAGCAAACGAAGCATCCACGCGCCTTGACGTACGGTTCCCGCTTTGTCATGCAAAAATCTGCTTGTCGTCCAGCGCGTCCGGATATAATCAGCGCTTCACTCTAAAAATACAGTTCCATGAAAGGAGCGGGTGCGTTTGCCAGACAGAGAGCTATGGAGAAAAGAGATAAATAAACGAGTTAAATCTCTGAGACTTTTGGACGATATTCTGTTCACAAAGTGTTTTGAGGGCGACCTGAAATGCGCGGAGCTTATATTGCGGATCATACTTGATATGCCGGCTTTGACGGTGCAGGAGGTCCGTACGCAGGTACTTCTCGCTAATATATCGGGTCGATCAGTCAGGGTGGACGTTCTGGCGAGAGGCGGAGACGGGCAGATCTTCAACATTGAGATTCAGCGCGATGACAGAGGCGCAAGCAGCCGAAGAGCAAGGTTCCACAGCAGCGCGCTTGATACGCAGTTCCTTGAGAAGAGCACGGATTTCGCGTCTTTGCCAGAGACGTATGTTATTTTCATAACGGAACATGACGTTATGGGCAAAGGAGAACCAGTCTACCGCATCGAACGGTATAACTTGACAACCGGTGAGATGTTTAACGATGGCTCTCACATTGTGTATGTAAATGGCGCGTATCGTGGCGATAATCCAGTTGGCAAGCTCATGCATGACTTTTCATGTCCTGAGCCATCGTGGATGTATTACGACGAGTTAGCGGACAGAGTCAGATTTTACAAGGAAACAAGGGAGGGCGTTGATGTTATGAACAGCGAATTTGATGAGTTTGTGGAAAAAGTATATAACGAAGCCCGTGATAAAGGACTCGAAGAAGGCCGCGCTGAAGGTCGCAAGGAAGGTCGCACCGAGGGCCGCGCCGAGGGCCGTGAGGAAGGTCGCGCCGAAGGACGTAAGGAAGGTCGCGCCGAAGGACGTGAGGAAGGTCGCGCTGAGGGACGCACTGAAGGACGTGAGGAAGGTCGCGCTGAGGGCCGTAAGGAAATGTATATGTGGACAGCGCGGAGACTTATGGCAGATGGATCTCTGACGCCGGAGAAAATAGCGGATCTGCTTGAATTGACGGAAAGTGAGGTACGCAATCTGGCAGATGGCGCGTGATCTGATAATCAGAATTTTGCAGAAAATCAAAATGCATCGTAAACAGCTATTGCAAAAGCTCCCCATAAATGATATAATAACCAGTAGACATTGATCAAACCGTTCCCTGGGGGGTGACTCTGTAATGAATTACCTGTTTCTGGGAATACTTTCGCTATAAGGAAATAGTTATCAGGAAGGTGAAACCTTTTGAATAAATATGTTATTCACGGCGGCAAACCGCTGTACGGGGAAGTAACTGTCAGCGGCGCCAAAAACGCGGCAGTGGCTATTATACCCGGGGCACTTCTGGTTGATGGTGTGTGCCGTATTGAGAATATCCCGCAGATTTCAGATGTAAAAATGCTTCTCGACATATTAGAATGTATGGGCGCGAAAGTGCGGATGGTGGACAGGCACACAGTAGATATTGACAGCAGCGCGGTGAACTGCGCAAGAGCGGACTTCGATATGATGCGGCGCATACGTGCCTCCTATTACCTCATTGGCGCGCTTCTTGGGCGATTCGGCGAGGCGGTGGTGGCAATGCCTGGCGGGTGCAACTTTGGAGGTGTGCGTCCTATAGATCAGCACATCAAGGGCTTCGAGGCTATGGGCGCGGTTGTGGATGTAGCGGGAGGGCTCGTCAGTGCCGTTGCGCGTGACGGCAAACTTCATGGCGCTGAGATTTATCTCGATGTAGTGTCGGTCGGCGCTACAATCAATTTGATGCTTGCGGCGGTTTACGCCGTAGGCACTACAGTAATCGTCGGGGCGGCGAAGGAACCGCATATTGTTGATGTGGCTAACTTCCTGAATTCCATGGGCGCGGACGTGCGCGGCGCGGGTACCAACGTCATAAAAGTGCGCGGCGTGAAAAACCTTAAGGGCGGTTTCTACTCCATTATCCCCGATCAGATTGAGGCCGGAACATATATGGCGGCTGTGGCGGGAACCGGCGGTGAGCTTCTTTTGCATAATATCATTCCAAAACACATGGAATGTATATCCGGCAAATTGGAGGAGATGGGCGTAACCGTTGAGGAGGGCGAGGATTGCCTCCTGGTGCGTAGGGATGGGCCGCTGAAACGCGCGAACGTAAAAACTCTTCCCTATCCCGGATTCCCGACAGATATGCAGCCTCAGATAGCTACCATTCTGTGTCTCGCAAATGGTCGTTCCATTATAACCGAGGGCGTGTGGGACAACAGGTATAAGTATGTGGACGAGCTTCTGAAGATGGGCGCTTCAGTGCAGGTTGATGGGCGTGTAGCAATAATCGAGGGTGTACCGGTTCTGACAGGCGCGCCGCTGAAAGCCTGCGATTTGCGTGCCGGCGCTGCAATGGTCATAGCCGGATTGTGCGCCAGCGGTCGGACAGAGATCGAGGGCGTTGAGTATATCGAACGCGGCTATGAGGAGATTATCCGGAAACTCCAGGGTGTGGGCGCGGATATACATCGTGTTTCGACAGATAATAATGCTTATTATTCGGCAGCGAGCCACTAATGCTGACCCCTGATAAAAAGATTTAAAAGCTTTATGTATATCAGGAATCGCAGAGACAGCGTGGCGCGTCGCGTGCGGCACGAGTATTCTATCGCGCGTAATCTCAAATTAAATTTTTAATTTGAGATTAGTATGAGGCTGCCACCCGGTTGATGTACAGACAGTTCAGGCGCGGCGATACAATCTTCCCGATAGCTCGCATTGTTTAACGCCTAAGGAGTAAAATGATTTAAGTTACATTTTGGCGCAGTTTTGTCGTGGCAAAATACTTTTTTCACTTGGCTTGCATAGGCTCGCCGGCGGCGGGTGAGCGCGTGCGGTAAGCGTCAGATTGGGACCCGATTTAAAATCGGTTCCCATGGTACGCGGTGCATCCACTTGTCGGCTCTTAGGCGGGGATTCATCATAACATACTATTTGCCCATGGCTTTGCTGCCGCAGCGAACAATAGCCAGTGCTTTGGCGTACCGATCGCGCTGTGAAACATTCCGCGCTTGAATTGACTTGGATTTCTCGTCATACGCGCCGCTACTGCGTACATCTATTCGTCCCGGGAAGTGTTTTTATATGGATATTACGCTTATCTGCGTTGGCAGGTTAAAGGAGAGATTTTATATTGACGCGGCGGCGGAATATCAAAAACGCTTGACACCTTTCTGCCGTTTGGCAATCGTGGAGTTGCCGGAGGCGCGGCGCTCCGGAATTGACAGAGAATCCGCGCTGCGTCGTGAGAGCGAGTACATATTGGCGGCTATCCCTAAAGGCGCAACCGTGTTCGCGTTGTGTATTGAGGGAACAGCGCTTGACTCGCGGGCATTTGCCGCGAAAATCGGCGACGTCGGTAAACTGTGTTTCATTATTGGCGGATCGGATGGCCTTCACGAGGACGTGAAAAAAACCGCTTCGTTCAGGTTGTCTATGTCGCCTATGACGTTTCCGCACCATCTGGCGCGGGTCATGCTCATGGAGCAGATTTATAGAGCGTTCACTATAATTAACGGCGGAAAGTACCACAAATAGCACCAGATAGAATTGACAGCAGTATAATCTGTTGTTATACATATTCTGATCATAATTTAAACTTAAAGGAGGAAAACTGGTAATGGAGTACATGGAGGAGTACAAAAAGTGGCTGCAATCTGGAAAGCTGACCGATGAGGACAAGGCGGAGCTTGAATCTATCGCCGGCGATGAGAAGGAAATCGAGAGCAGGTTCTGCGACTATCTGGCTTTCGGAACGGCGGGGCTTCGCGGAACAATGGCTGTGGGTCTTAACCGTATGAATGTATACGTGATCCGCCACACGACTCAGGCGTTTGCTAATGTCGTTCTTGAAGAGGGCGCGGAGGCGGCGGCCAAGGGCGTCGCGGTGTGTTACGACTGTAGGAACCACAGCGAGGAGTTTGCCCGTGAGTCGGCGTGTGTCATGGCGGCGAACGGCATACCCGTCAGGCTCTTTGAGGGAATGCGCCCCACGCCGGAGCTGTCTTTCGCTATCCGCGAGTACGGGTGCATTGCCGGAATAAATATCACGGCAAGCCACAACCCCAAGGAGTATAACGGCTATAAGGTATATTGGTCTGACGGAGCGCAGCTCCCGCCCGATCACGCGTCAGCAGTGGCGAAGAAAATGCAGGAGCTGGATGTATTTTCATCTCCTCTGACCTGCGACTATGAGACGGCTGTCCGCGACGGTAAAATTGTACTTATGGGCAAGGAGACTGATGAAAAGTTCCTGGCGAACGCGCTCAGTCAGCAGTGCGACCCGACCGTTATCGCGAAAGCCGCTGACACGTTCAAGATGGTCTACACACCATTCCACGGCACAGGACGGGAACTTATTCCTGAGGCGCTGCACCGCATGGGCCTCAAGCACATCTACTGTGTAGAGGAACAGATGGTTCCCGACGGCAATTTCCCAACCGTGGCGTCTCCGAACCCGGAGAACCCGGAAGGCTTCGCGCTGGGTATTGAACTTGCGAACAAAGTTGGCGCTGACTTTATCTTAGGTTCTGACCCGGATGCTGACCGTGTGGGTCTTATGGTGCGCGATCACGACGGGAAATTCATTCCCTTCACAGGCAACCAGACAGGCGTACTTATGCTCGACTATGTGATTAACGCGAGAAAACGCGCCGGAACCATGCCCGAAAAGCCTGTGGCACTCAAGTCAATCGTCTCCTCGGAAATGGCAAGAGCCGTTGCGAACATGAACGGCGTGGAGTGCTATGACACGTTCACCGGCTTCAAGTTCCTGGCTGAGAAGAAAAACGCTTTGGAAGCCTCCGGAGAGGGAAAAGTCATATTCTCCTTTGAGGAATCGTATGGATATATGCTTGGTGACTTCGTGCGGGACAAGGACGCTGTTACGGCGTCGGTAGTTCTGTCCGAGATGGCCGCGTGGTACTCCAATCAGGGTATAATGCTTGTTGACGCGCTCAATGCCCTCTATGAGAAGTATGGCGCGTATCTCGAAAAGACCCTTAACTTAGTCATGCCCGGTCTCGACGGCGCGAAGAAGATGCGTGACCTCATGGTAAATCTGCGGAATGATCCTCCAAAAGATATAGCCGGAGAACCTGTCAAGCTTGTCCGTGATTATCAGGACGGCACAGAGCGGAACATCAACACCGGCGCGACGACGCAGATGGAGCTGAGCAACTCTAACGTCATATCCTTTGTGCTCGACGACGGCACGGTTATCATCGTACGTCCCTCCGGTACTGAACCGAAGGTTAAGGTATACGTCCTCGCTCGCGGTGAAAACATAACTGAGTGCCGCGAAAAGTCGGACAGATACGCTCAGTGGGCTAACGCTCTGGGTAAATAAGCATTTGCCGGAAAACGCAAAAGCCTGTCTGTAGCGAAGGTGAAAAGACAACATCAAAAAACTGCCAGGCGTCCCAATGCCCGGCAGTTTTTTGGTAATCTGCGGGAACCGCCAAGTCGAAACAAGGCGCGGGGTGGCAATCGTATTATTTTCGTCTGGCGATGATTCATGCCGGTTCTTTTTAAAAAGCTTTAGCTTTTATACATAGCGCCGAAGGCGCGTAAAGAAATTATGAGTCGGCGTGACGCGTAAAAGCGCTGCGTGAGCACGCAAAGCGTGCGTATCCCAAATTAAATCTTTTAATTCGGGATCAGTATTAGTTTGATATTTATAATAAATATGCTATAATGAGTTATCTCTTCTGCGTGCCGGTTGCCGCGGATGAGAAGAAAAGGCGTAAGCCTCTCGGCGCGGAAGAAAAAATTTACCTCATAACGCAAATAGCGGGCAGTGGTTAAAATGAAAGATATTTTGTTGGGAGCGTATCTCGTAATAGTGAATATGGCCGCTTTTCTGATGATGGGGCTGGACAAGCATAAAGCTAAAAAGAAGCAATGGCGGATTTCTGAGAAAGCGCTCTTTCTCTTCCCGCTACTGGGCGGCGCTTTAGGCGGAATTATTGGTATGCGTGTCTTTCATCACAAGACAAAGCACTGGTATTTCCGTTTTGGCTTTCCGGCTATTCTGATTTTGCAGATTGCCGCCGTTTTGTATTTCCTGTGTGCTCATGCGGCGGTAATTAGTTAGGAGGAACCGAACATGAATCATGAAGAGTATGTCCGTGCCGCCATTGCCGAACGGCTAAAGACACGAGAACGCAGGAATACTTTGTGTATTTCAAGTTTGAGCAACGCGTTTCTGGCGAAAAAGGCGCGCCATCCAGCCGCTGGCGATTTATTCAGAGGCTTCCTCTATTATGAAATCCCGTACAGAAACGTTCATCATGGAAAACAACACCCGTGCTCTCGCCACCGGGAGCGATGATTCCATCAGATGTACGCCAATTGAGTACATCTGACATGATGGCGCGTTCTGGACGCTTTCTGAGAACGGGCTGAAGTTCTGTACTTTAGAGAGCAACGGAATGTCTGTCTTGCCATATACAGACAATACAGCAGATCAGAAAACTTATTCGGATTGCAGATGTCCTGCATGGCAGGAATCATAGAACGGTTCTCAGCGGAATATATCGCTGCCGCTGAGTTCAAAATAATCCCTGTCGCGGCGCTGAAAGAGCTGTTAGAAACGGCGCGATTGATTAAAATATTTCCTGCTGACGCGGGTGTTCTGTGTTCTGATTTTAAAACAGTAGGTTTTCCTCAGGGCTGCATTTTTGCTGACAGCAGGAATAGCTTTTAGAGCCATGCGCGCGTTCATGAAAGGAAATGGCTATAGCTTTATCATAATTGCGCGCTTCAGGAGATACATTCCCGGCGATTCGGCATTGCTTATTGAATTTAACCGAGTCGGAAATACTGAATGGATCACCACAACAATCGGGATCTGACGAGGTTATTATTATGAAAAACAGATGGGTACCAATTTTATACGCGTTTTTGGCGGCTGTGTTTTATGCCGTCAACACGCCGCTCTCAAAGCTGCTGCTGGATAAGATACCAACCACTTTTATGGCCTCGTTCCTGTACCTTGGGGCCAGTGTCGGAGTCGGAACCATGTACTTGTTCCATTGGCATAATGAAGAAAAAGCGGAACGGCTTACCCGGCGCGATCTGCCTTATACTATCGGGATGATAGTACTGGACATCCTCGCTCCGATTTTCCTGATGATGGGTATCCGGTACGGTTCGGCAGCGAACGCGTCGCTCCTGGGTAATTTTGAAATAGTCGCGACGTCGCTTATAGCCCTGCTCATTTTCAATGAAACGATCAGTAAAAGATTATGGGTCGCCATTGCCTTGATTACACTTTCCAGCATTCTGCTGTCACTTGAGGGAATGGGAAGCTTCCATTTCTCATACGGTTCTCTTTTTGTGCTTCTGGCGACTTCCTGCTGGGGTCTGGAAAATAATTGTACAAAGAAAATATCCTCAAGGAGTACCTATGAGATCGTTGTGCTCAAAGGCGTTTTTTCAGGAGGCGGAGCGTTCGTCATAGCGTTGCTTCTGGGGGAAAAGCTTCCTGATTTTAAGCTTATTCTGCTCGCGATGCTTCTCGGCTATGTGGCATATGGCCTCAGCATTTTCCTCTATATCAGGGCGCAGAGGAATCTCGGCGCGGCGAAAACAAGCGCCTATTACGCTGTTGCGCCGTTCGTGGGCGCGTTCCTGTCATTCGTTCTGCTAAACGAAAAACTGACATGGATTTATTTAGTGGCGCTCGCGGTTATGATAGTAGGAACTGTTTTTGTCGTTATGGATACGGTTGCCCAACACCATGTACATCAGCACACGCATACTTTTACCCATACTCATGACGGAATTACTCATACGCATACTATTACTCATTCCCATAAGCACAATCATTACACAGTCCGGGGCAAGCACAGGCATTACCACAGTCGAAAGGAACTTGAAGCGGCCGCCGGGCATACGACATATAAAGGCTAAAACATTTAATGGCCCTTAGTCTGAAACGTATATTGTAACGAACTTCACCGGGGACGAATTGTCATAGGCTTTTAGATCTGATCCCGGCGCCAACGGGCAGTTTTATGGTATTACCATAAAACTGCCCGTCTGATCTGTCCGGCCACATAAAACGTGCGGCAAACGGCGCAGACGCTAAAGCGCATTTATAACCCGACAGCTTTCAACGCCTGATCTAAATCGCCGATAATATCCTCCGGCTCCTCAAGCCCTACGCTGAAGCGTATAAATCCTTTCCGAAATCTTTCAGGATATAGATTTATCCGTTCATCATAGCTGGGCTGCGGAAAAATCAGACTTTCATCGTGTCCGAGAGAAACCGCAAATGTAACGATTTTCAGCTTTGCGCAGAAACGCTCCACGGTCTTGTCATCCGTGTTTACACCGAATGAAATCACGCCTCCATATCCGTTTTTCATCTGTTTCCTCGCTGTCTCCGCTCCCGGATCATCCGGAAGTCCGGGGTAAGAAACGAAGGTTACGTTTTCCCGTTCAGCCAGCCACTCCGCGATCTTCTGTGTGGACTCATTTATGCGCTGCATACGGAGAGGAAATGTAACAGAGCCGCGGAATATCTGCCACGCGTTGAATGGGCTTATAACAGAGCCTACATTGACCTGCGCCTCATAGCGAATGCGATCCATCGTTTCCAGATCGTTGGATATTATCGCGCCGCCCTGCGCGTCCCCGTGTCCATTGATAAATTTTGTGAGCGCCTCAACCACAAAGTCCGCGCCAAGCTCCAGCGGCTTTTGGTTCAGCGGGGACGCAAATGTATTGTCTACCGAAAGCACCGCGCCATTTTCATGGGCTATCCTGGCAATCTCCGCAATATCGGAGATGCCAACAGTCGGATTATCAGGCGTCTCAATATGCACAAGACGCGTCCCGGGCGTAACCGCCTTTCGCACCGCGTCCAAATCTGTCATGTCCACCATCACGGTTTCCACGTTGAACTTCCGGTTGAAAAGCTCATGGAACATCCTGTAAACCGCCATATAGCTCACGTTCGGGTAGACCACGCGATCTCCCGACTTTAAGAGCGTCCAGAAAAGCGCGTGCAGCGCGGCAACACCGCTGGCGAGGACAATCGCGTCATCCGCGTCATGCAGAGCCGCAATCTTCTCCTCAAGCCAGTGCTGGTTCGGGTTGCCGTTTCTTGAGTACATCAGCAAATCTGTCGACGAATAGTTGACCTGTGATAAATCATCCGGCAGCTTGTAGCTGTTGGCCATATGGAGCGGTCGTCTCACCGCTCCGGTTTCCATATCATAGTCAGTGCCTGTATGCACCGCCTGCGTTGTAATATCATATCCACGGAATTTGTTCTCTTTTTTTGCCATAATGATTATCCTTCTTATCCGTGCAGGTACCTTGCTCTGTATTCCATATTGATTTCCGCTATTTCTTTCTCGCCATCAATGTACGGCTGGTACATATCGAACGGGTTTCCGCCGCCCAGCCCGCAGGAGGAACAGTTCTCACAGCTTCCCCCGCCGCAATCCAGCGATTGACGTATTATCTGCTCCCGCTCCGCCTTTGTAGTATCCTTAATAAGCAAGCTTTTCATATAATACAATCTCCCTTCTCTTACCGAATTCTCTCTGATACTTTCAGAAATGAACAGCGTCCCTCAATGTAGTCCTCATAGGCATCAACCGGTTCCTTGCCGTGGAACACCTGGCAGACACCACAGATATCGCAGTCGCTTCGGCACCTGTAGAGGTCCTCAATATAGTTTCGCCGTTCCTCCTTTGTTGAATTTCCAATCTCCGGTGCGCCCATACTTTTTATTCTCCTTAGCTCGTCAGATCTTTTATTACCTCTCCCGCCAGAATCAGACCCGCTACAGATGGCACATACGCCGTACTCCCCGGAATATCGCGCCGCTCTGTACATTTATGTTTGGCTCCCGGCGGGCATATACAGTTTGTCCGGCAGCTGATGCTCATGTCTTCAATCGGTCGTATCGGCTGCTCGGTTGAATAAACCACTTTCAGCTTCCGGATGCCTCGCTTTTTACATTCTTGCCTCATAATCCTCGCCAGTGGGCACATGGATGTCTTGTATATATCCGCCACCTGAAATTTAGTCGGGTCAAGTTTATTGCCCGCTCCCATGCAGCTTATAACCGGAACATGGCATTTCTGTGCCTGCGTGACAATTTCCAGTTTTGCCGTGACCGTATCTACCGCGTCTATAACATAGGAGTACTCAGAAAAGTCAAACTCATTCGCCGTCTCCGGAAGATAGAAACACTTTCGCACCTCCACCTGCGCGTCCGGGTTTATTTCCAGTATCCGTTCTCTCATCACATCCGCTTTATACTGTCCCACAGTTTTTCTGGTCGCGATGATCTGCCGGTTCAGGTTCGTCAGGCAAATCTTGTCGTCGTCAATTAGCACGAAGGAGCCGACGCCGCTGCGGGCAAGCGCCTCCACCGCAAAGCCGCCTACGCCGCCAATGCCGAACACGGCAACTTTAGCCCGATAGAGCTTCTCCATGTTGTCCTCGCCGAGAAGCAGCTGTGTCCTTGAAAATTGATTCAGCATCAGTCTCCCTCCACGCCCTGGTATTCCAGCTGTTCCAATACCCTCTGGCCGTATCCGGTCAGTGCCATACTCCCGTGAAACGGATAAGCTGAGTACTCAGAATAATCAAATCCCACAAGCGGTATGTCCGGGTCAATCGAAATCAGCATTTTCTGTTGAAGGCAAAGCAGCGCGGCACTGTACTCGCTGTCCACGCCCTCAAAATCTTTGCAGAATGGTATATCGCTGTCCTCCGCAAACCCGGCAGGAATAAATGGAAGCTCGGCAAACATGATTAAAATCTTATACTCCAATGGAGATAGAATTAACTCTCCGGAACCGCAGCACAAGCCGCATCCGTTACAGCCTCCGCACGTGTTACAATTTTGTTCGATCAATTCTAATCCTTTCCCTCCCGCAAAACCACCGTATCATTCCCATGGCCAATGCGCGCGGAACCCATACCTTCGTCCGCAAGAGCTGGTATGGAACCAAACGCTGTCATTTATACGCGGCACTTGTATTATTCCGTAGTTTTCACGCCAATCTCCCGCATATCATACGGAACTGTCTGGTACACAGCATAGTTTAGCCAATTAGCGTAAAGAAGATGCGCGCAGGAGCGCCATGTCATTTTCGGCTTTTTAGTGATGTCATTGTCAGGAAAATAATTCACTGGCATTTCAATATCCAGACCGGCAGCCAGATCACGTTCATATTCCTTTTTAATTGTGTCCCAGTCATACTCGGCGTGTCCCAAAAGAAATACCTGTCTGCAATCATCGGTCTTAATAGCGTATATTCCAGCTTCCGGAGACGACGCCATTATCTTCAGCTGAGGAATCTTTTCAATATCCTCCCTCGCGACAGTAGTATGTCTGGAATGTGGGACCCAGAAGTAATCGTCAAATCCACGAAACAGGATAAAATTAGGCGCTTCCAAAGTGTGTTTGAATATTCCAAACAGCTTATGGGGCAGCTGCCGTTTTGGGACGCCAAAGTGATAATACAATCCCGCCTGCGCGCCCCAACAGATATGCAGCGTGGAGTGTACATGAGTTTTTGACCATTCCATAATCTCGCATAGCTCCGGCCAATAGTCTACATCCTCAAACGCAAGCTGTTCCACCGGCGCGCCTGTGATGACCAGTCCGTCATATGTTTTATCGCGAACATCGCGGAATGTCTTATAAAATGACAGGATATGGCTTATGGCGGTGTTCTTGCTGCTATGGCTTTCCGGAACAATCAGCTCCAGTTCTATCTGAAGCGGTGTGTTTCCCAAGACGCGGGCAAACTGTGTCTCCGTTTCTATTTTCGTCGGCATCAGATTAAGCAGCAGAATATGAAGGGGGCGTATATTCTGAGATGTGGCCCGTTCCTCCGTCATAACGAATATATTCTCATGGTTCAATTTCTTTACGGCTGGTAAACCATCCGGAATTTTAATCGGCATACGCCTCACCCCCTGATAATCAAGCTTCGAGCAATTTAACACGAAATTAAATCAATTTCTTTACCGCCGCTATCCGCCGCGTACCAACATCAGCGATCAGAACGACGCGTACTCCACTATAATCTTTTCCATCGGCGTGCCCGCCTTAATTCTTTCTGCCATAGCCCTTCCCGGTGAACGCAGCGTCTCGGCACGCGTGTATAGTGGATCCAGATATTTCTCCTCGCCGTAACCGCGGGACTCTAATCCTTCCTTTGCCAGATCCAATACATTAAAGCACAGATTTCTCAGCGCCTCTCTGTCAATATACTCCGGCCAGTCCACGCCATTCATCAGCTTACGCAATTCCGTGGCTGAGTATCCGTGATGGTACAGCGTGTGGTCGGCTTCAAGCAGTGTGACAAGTCTCTGCGGATCGTTCATCAAACCTGTGTGGAATGCCGCTACGGTCATCGCGTCTTTGAACGGTTGGCAGCATACGCTGCGAAATTCAATCGTCCCACGGAAAGTCAGGTTCTCAAATTTATAGGTGCGGAGATACTTTATGTCTTCTATGTCCGGCTTGAAAGTAACTGGGCAGTATAACCCTTCACTGTAATATTCTCCCTCTACATATTCCATTTGCAGGTATTCCGTAATAAGAATCGGCTTAAAGTGAATATACTTTCCGTCCCGTTCGGTACAGAATATGGACGTGGTACAGATATATTCCAGCAGATCATCCACGCTTTGCAGTTCACAGTCATACATACCAACGTTATGCGGATTTATCCCATGTGTGCTGTATTCCCACAGATCGTCTCTTGAGCAC
This sequence comes from uncultured Oscillospiraceae bacterium, assembly GCA_964421265.1. Taxonomy (GTDB): domain Bacteria; phylum Bacillota; class Clostridia; order Oscillospirales; family Oscillospiraceae; genus RUG626. Next base: position 13,197 of record CAYQWH010000024.1, read on the forward strand.
AATACATTACTGCTCGCGGACATAACCGAGTTATTGAACAGCACTGATTTTATTGGCTCGACAAGGGAGAACCCTTTCAGTGCCGCGATAAGATCCTCCCGTTTCACATCCAACTGTACCTGTGAGGCGCTGGCAAACGCGCCAAAGTCCGGGTACGGGTGGAAGTACATGGGAACATTCCAGCTTTCCGCGCTGAGCAGGTACCGTTCAAGCATACGGTAACGCTCGGACGGGATATAGTCCTTACGGTTCACCTTATAATTCGGGTTAATCCCCAATCCGGTCAGGATATGCCCCGATCCCTGAAGCTCCTTATTTAAAAAAGTGACGTATTCACGGAACCGCTGTTCCAGCTCCTGTATACGCACCGCGCGTCCCAGAGATAACTCCAGATTGTTATAGGAACAGTCAAAGGATATATTGTCGCCTGTCTTTTCGCTTGTCGCGCTATAACAGACGCCGTTTTCGTCCAGCTTATCTTTATGGAAATCATATTGCTTGAAAAATGAATCGGTTGCCGCCCACACAGCGTTAAAATCTACAGCCTGCCCCGATAGATTGACAATCGGCATTTCAATTTCTATCCCTACGTAGAAACTGCGCTCCCGTTCCGTAGGAAGGATGTATCTTTCATAAAGGTGCTTCTTCACCTGTTCTCTGTCCATCTGTCAGTCTCCCTTTATCAGCGATAGCTTCGTTCGGGCATTTATCGTTATTATAACAGCGCCGAATCCAAATGCAGGTACTTCATGTCCTGTTCGTTATCTATATATTCCATTCCATGATCTGTACCTGAATAAATCTGCTTTCCGCATCTGTATGACAGTAACGTGTTCATTGGCAGGTCTTCCCAATCGCGCTTGCCTATGGGCTTCGTCGCCAGGAACGCGGTGTCTTCTGACTTGCATATATACAGTGAGTGCGCGTAGTTCGTATGAACATACATCATTTCCCCGTCATACAGCAGCAGGTTCAGCTTGTTGCCTTGGGCAAGCTCACATACGATACTGTCAAGTAAAGCGAATCGTTCGTCAGAGTCAAGTTCTCTGCCAAGCTCGTCTTGCCGCAGGTTTATCCTGTCTACTATATAGTACAGGATCCTCTCGCTGTCCGTCCTGCCTTCCTGCTGATAAAAATACGGGTTGAGCAAGTCCCCGTGAAATATAGTACCGTTATGGGCAAGGGTCCATCGTCTGCCGCTTGCGTCCTGTCGGACAAACGGGTGACAGTTTTCATAATCAACGCTTCCCATGGTTGCCAGCCGTATATGGGCAATCAGCGTTTTAGTCTCTATCTTATGGCGGAGCCTCTGTCTGAGATATACACTGTCCATAGCCCTCACAGGCTCCTTTTCAATAGAAGCGACGTCCCCGTGAAAAATCGCCAGGCCCCAGCCGTTAGGATGAGCGCTGCTGTGCGCATAAAACTCTTTCAGCAGGTCGTTTGCGTAAAGGCGCTTTGCGCTGCTGATCCCCAATAGTTCACACATCCCGAATTGCCTCCGCCTGTCTTCTGTTCGCAAGCTCCAGGCCCTTTTTCACGAAACCGCCATCAAAGGCCCGGCGGATCTGCCACGCATAACGCGCTTCCGGGTCAATAAACTTCATTTCCTCAAAATCAAGGATGTCAATGACCTCCTGTGAGGCACCGCTGTAAAAATCCCGCATAAATCCGATCACATTCCTCGCCGCGTGAGCAACGGAGTAGTTCTCTCCGTCCGGCACTATGATCCGTACCGTCTTTAAATCATAGTGCGCCGCGTTCTTATAATTCGCAATCGCGTTAACCTGATCGCTTTCATCAAATTTCTGATCCGGCGTAGACGCAAGCCATACCATCATTAAGTGCGCGAATTTTATATCGCGTACATCAACCCCCGCCGGGGCAAAAGGATTCAAGTCAAACATACGCAGTTCAATATGGTTCACGCCGTACTGCCGCAGCCGCTCAAGCGTATTGTCCCCGGGCGGCTTCAGACGTATCGGGTAATAAAGCTCACTGGGAGCCTGGATCCAGCCGTCTGTCACATATTGCTGTATGCTGTCCGTATACGCGTCTATACTGCTGTAATTCAACACCGGTGTGAAGTAATTCCAATATCCGATCTCACTGCATCGGACGGACGCCATTCCGTAAAACACATCTCCGTCAAACTTTCCCTTTTCCACGAAAGAACTGTCCAGCAGCGGGCTTGCCGCCGTAACCGCAACTAAAATCCAGCCGTAAGCGACCATCCTGCGCGCCAGCTCAAGATATATCTGATTTTTATATGTTGTATAGTCAGGCTCTTCGCCAAGGTTAAAATCCCGTCGCAGCAATTCCTCTCCGAAGGAGAAGTTCACGTGGATGCCGGAAAAAGACATCTTATAACGTCCATAGCGCTTTGAAAGATATTCGCGATAAACTGTCTTGCCGGTTTCAGCTCCCGTAAATATCGCTATCGGGACATCTTTTTCCCCTCTGATATATGGCGGATTAGAAAACGGCCACAGGGTTTCCCTCGGGCGCTGCCTGTATAACTCAATCTGAAGGGAGCGGTTAAGCTGCGCGAGCGCGTCCACCGCTTCGTCAGGGCTGTCCGTGACCGGCGTGTTTATCTCCGTCTGGTTCTCACAAAAATCCCGCACAATATTATCATCATCTGGAAAAGGGTGAAGCGTATGGGACAGAAAGCCGTTTTCATCTATTCGCAGGCTCTCTTTCTCTAACCCGAATTGTCCTTTCAGCAGAACATTCTTAATATCTGGATCCTCAATATGAAACATCGGCTGGTTCCCCTTTTCTTAATACGCAAACCATCAGGAAGCCGATCAGCGATTACTGTCCGACCCGCTTCCTGATGGAATACAGCTTACTCTGTCTTGCCGCCTTCCACTACAAGGCTGTCCTCATAATCAAGGCCATAGGTATCGACCAGTGTCGCTTCATAGTCCGCGTGGAAGAAATTCTCCTCGCCAAGGGCCTCAATCTCATCATTCAGCCATTCAAGCAGCGTACTGTTGCCCTTTGTCACAGCGGGAGCAATGGTGTCCTGGCTGCCCAGGGACGGTATACCGACCGTGTATCCTTCGTTTTGCAGGGCGAACGCGATAACTTCCGTGTTGTCATTTGCCCACGCCACACCGTTTCCGTTTTCCAGAGCGTTTTTAGCCGTGGCGTAAGAATCATACTTCTGAAGCGGGATATCCGGATAGTTATCAATAAGATATGTCTCAGCGGTCGTACCGGAAATAACAATAATCTGGTCATCCGCGTTCCAGTCATCCAGGCTTTCAATCACATTGCTGTCAGGTGAAACCACGCCCAGTGCCACGTTCATGTAGGGAAGCGCGAAGTCAACCTCTTCGGCTCTCTCCGCGGTAACCGTAAAGTTGGCGAGAATAATATCTACCTTTCCCGTCTGGAGATACTCTATACGGTTCGCCGCCTCGGTAGATACGTAGTTGATTTCTACGCCCAGATCCTGACCGATGCGCTCAGCGAAATATACATCATAGCCCTGGTAATCGCCATTTTCATCCACATAGCCGAACGGATTCTTGTCTGAGAAAACGCCAATGTTGATGGTGCCGCTTTCTTTTATTTCATCTAAAGTACGGTAATTCACGTCGCCATCCCCGGTGCCGTTATCTGAGCCGGAACCGTCCTCCGAGTCTGACGACCCGCAGGCGACAAGCGAAACCGCCAGTGACAGGATAAGTAAAAGTACTGTGAACTTACGAATTTTTTTCATACTAATCTCCATTTCCAGCAATATACTCTGAATTAGATTTACGCGAGCCTTTACGCTCAAAAGTAAATGTCCGCAAAAATCTCTTTGCCCGTTCCGTTTTCGGGAAGTCGAAGAATTGTTCCGGCGTCC
>CAYQWH010000025.1:0-16899 GCA_964421265.1 uncultured Oscillospiraceae bacterium
GAACCCACGTCCCCAGCTTGGAAGGCTGGTGCACTAGCCGTTGTGCTACACCCGCGTCTTACCTGTCAAACTCGAACCTCACAACATCTGCTATAATACCACAGTTTTTTTCGCTTGTCAATCTTTTTTTTGAATTTTCCGGAGATTTTTTCTCATCCCGCCCGGGACCCGGCGGCGCGGACGTACACGCGCCGCCGCCGAACCGGTACCCGGACAGGTTTTCGTGCTCAGCCGTTATTCACATAGACCTCAAAGTCCACGGATATGTCGCCCACAGTGAACGTTATCGTGCCGCTGCCTTTGGCAAGACCCGTCACGTTCACGGTCATGCCCGTCTCGTCGTTGGCGTTCTCCACCACCGCGTATACGGAGTCCGTGGTGCTCGTCCAGGACAGCGTCGCCTCGGCGCCCTCCGGCGTCACCTCTATCGTAAGCGGTTCCGTTGTGCCGACAGGTATGGTCATGCCGGTATTGGTGATATTCCCGCCGTACTGGTTGCGGATTTTGAAGCTCTCCACCGTGCCGCCCACGTTGGTAATTTCCGTATCGCCGTCTTCGCCGTATCCGTCCTCGCCGTAACCGTCCTCACCGTATCCGCTGTTGTCTATGTATTCGCCGCCGTCTCCATCAATGGTATTTATGTTCTCGCTGTGCATATTGCCAATAGTGTCCTCCTGCGGCTGGTTCGTATTCTCCTCGTCACCCTTGGAGACGGAAGTCACCACCAGCACTACGACCGCCGTCACCAGCACCGCCAGCAGAACCAACCCGATAACAATCTTCCACATGGCGTTGTCCGCGCTGGCAGGCCGTTTGCCCTTCTTGCGGCGCCTCGCCCCGCAATACGGACATTTCGTGCGCAGTCCGGAAAACTTTCTGTCACATCTGCTGCATTTTGCCTGTGGTATAAGTCCCACAACCGTTCACCCCTTCAGGCGGAAACCATTGTCTCCGTTATTTGTAGTAAACAGCGGCTCAGGCGCCGTTTACTTTGGCCGCCATGTCTCGCCTTCCCGCGCAGCGGCAGGCAAAACCGCGTTAGAAATTATTATAATAAACGGCAAAAATTCTGTCGTCTATTATATTTTAAACCATCCCGCGCCATTCGTCAAGCGCGTTTTGCCGGAAAATCCGTCCGGGGAGGAAATCAGGCTCCCCCGGCTCCTCATCTCCGGGTCACTTTATCCTCCGGCACTCCAGATAGTAGCGCTTGTCACGGGCGTGACCTATGGAGAAGCTCTTTTTGGGGAACACGCCCTCCGACGCCACCGTTCTGAAAAGCTCCGACTTGTCCATGGCCGGCATGAGGAACCCGACGCTGCCCGGCTCCATGGTCAGGCGCGTCACCGCCTCACGGTCGTGTATATAGTCCACGCTCCCGTCGGTCATGGCTACGTACTCCTCGATAACGCCCTGCAGACGATCCAGCATCTGGCCGAAGTTCCTGCCGCGCACAGTGACAGTGTCGCTGACCCGGCCCTTGGTCATGACCTCGATCCTGTGCCCGCCGTCGCCGCCCAGCTTTTCGCGAACCATCTCCAGCAGCTTCGCGGGATCGGTGTTGAACGCCACACGGTGTATGGGCTGGAACTCCACGGCGGGGTCGTACACGTTGTTCAGCTCCGCCAACGCGTACCTCGCGGGATGAACCGCCGCCTCCGATTCCGTCAGGCCCTGCTTTGTCCGCTCCCACAGCTCCTTCGCCGCCGCCAGTGAGTGGTTCCCGTCGCCGGTCACTATGGCCAGATCCCGTTCGCCGATGGCTCCCAGCGCCGCCAGCACGTCCTCCTTGCTCTTCTCGTCCACCTGATAGCCGCGTATGTGGCCGCCGCCGCTCATCAGCTCAAAATCGTACAGCTTGCGCATGGAACCGACTCTCCCGCGCAGCGGCTCGATTACGGTTCCGTCCGGGTCGTCGATGAGCACCATGGCGTGGGGCAGCTCCAACGGGGCGTTCTCCCGGAGCAGCATCCGCGCGGGCAGCCGTTCCATGACCGTCCTCTCGCTGGCGCGTATTTTTGACGTGGAACCGGGTCGGAAGTCATACGCCTCCAGATCAATCGCGCCCACTATCCCCCGCCGCACGCCGCCGGACACCTTCCGTTCGACGTACACGAAGGAATCCCTGAGGGTCTGGAAAATCCCGTCGGCGAGATAGCTCTCCATCGCGCGGCGGCACTCATCCGCGGCGTCCATGACTGATTTCTCCCGCAAAAACGCCTCCGGCAGAATCATGTGATACGTGGAGAAGCAGCCACGGGTACGCGCCTCCACATCCAGCCAGTAATCCCGCTCCGAGGTGAACTGGTCACACGCGACGACGCTCCAGTTCTCCATGTCGATGCCTGACGGCACAAGAATGTCCGCAGGGACAAACACACCTCTCACAATTGCGTTACCTCTTTCACTGATATTTGTATACGTCAACAATTTTATCACATTCCGGCGCCGGTGTAAAGTATAAAAATAAAAATTTTGCGCAATTCATTTTCGGCTGTCGTGATTAAGGAACCTCTGAAACTTATCCCGAATTAAAAGATTTGATTCAGAACACACGCGCTTCGCGTAAAGGCTCTTTAAAAAGAACTATTATGAAAAAATCGCCCGCCGCGCAAGCTTGACATACGCAAAGCGTGCCCGCGTCCTCGCGCCTTTTTCTGACGGGAAATCCTTGCTTTTGCCGATTTAATCAGAGGTTCCTTAAAAAAACTGTTGCAAAATATGGAGAAGGGTAGTAAAATAGGTAACGTTGAGATGCGGGCATGGCGGAATTGGCAGACGCGCCGGATTTAGGTTCCTGTGCCGTTACGGTGTGTGGGTTCGAGTCCCACTGCCCGCACCACTGCTGGAAACCGCTTTTCGCGCGGACGTCGGACGTCTGCCGGAAAATCTTTTTATATACGCGGCAATCTTCTACTGCGGACCGGGGAGCGACTATGATAAGACGTATGGCAATAATATTGACACTCTGTCTCGCCCTCACACTCACGGCCTGTTCGTCGGGCGTGGTGACTGACGGGACTGACGGCGGCGCCGTGTACGCGCTGCCCTCTCAGGTGACGGAGCCGGAGGACGCGGCCACGGCCATTGCCGCCAGAGGCGGCTACGCCATCAGCGCCGCCGTGCTCCACAGCGGCGACAGCCAGTCCTGGCTGGACACGCTCTATTACCTTCAGCAGCCGACTACAGTGAACCTGGACGTCCGGGATATGGACGCGGACGGGAGCCTGAATCTGTCGGGGCTTGACGTTCTGTATCTGGACGTCTCCTTGGCGGAGGCCGATAACGGCGGCGCGGTTGTGTCAGCGGTCATGGACTTCGCCCAGTCCGGCGGCGCGGTGTTCCTGCCGAACGGACTGGCGGATATGTTCCCTGACGATTTCCTGGGCATCTCGGAGCGGGTGAAGCTTGAGGACTTCCCTCAGGACGTGACGTACCCGGAGGGCGTGGGCGATCTGGGGGACATCCAGGACGTCATACGCGACTACCACACGCTCCTGCCCCACTTCTCCGACGGCGGCGCGATTTACGGACGGGATTACGGTTACGCGTTCCGCGCCTCCACGGCTGTGCCGCTGGCGCTCGCCGGTGAATACGCCCTCTACGCGGTGAACGCCTGGGGCGACGGCGCGGTCTTTATCGCGAATCCTCTCCTGCCCACCACGTTCATAACCTCCTCCTTCACTATGGAGTCGGCGGACGAGGACGCGTCCCATTTCGCCTCCACCACCGCAAGCTGCACGCAGCTTCTTCTCTCCCGATGGGCGGCGTATCAGGCGAAGAGAATATACGGCTTCTCCCTTGACCGCGTGTTCGGCTACTTCGGCTCCCCCTCCATGAGCTGGGAACTGCACTTTGAGGAAATTACGGGCTTTGAGAACAACTCCATGGCCACGTTCGCGGAGTTGGCGGAGGCGGCGAACCAGGTGTCGTCCTTTACGCTCATCCGCTCTACCTACCGCTGGTTCCAGCGGTGCGAGACTATGGCGTATCTTCTGGGAACGGGGTCCGGGTTCGAGATGGACTATTACGAGAGCGCCTACTCCTCCGGCACGCATATTGACAGCGGCGGGCAGTGGCTCGTGTGGGGGTCGCTGGAGGACGCGGGAAGCTACTTTGTGGAGTACCCCGAGTACCGTCTGCGCATGGTACCGGCGGCTGTGGACTACAACGGCGACGGGCTGTGCGACTTCTTCTGCGGCACGGAGGACGGCTCCGTGCTCTACTACGAGAACCTGGGGTTCACCGGTCTTGACGGCAGATTGCGGCTGGCGGAGGCGCAGCCGGTTACGGGCGTGGATGTGTCCGCTTACTCCGCTCCCGCCATAATGGACGTGGACGGCGACGGCGTGATGGACATCATATCCGGCGGCGGCGACGGAACCATCCGCTGGTTCCGGGGCGACGGGACGCTGACGTTCACGTCCATGGGCACGCTCATTACCACGGGATTTTACGGTCAGGCTATCCCCAGCGTCGGCGACGCCAACGGCGACGGGATTGACGACCTCGTTGTGGGTTCCGATCAGGGCATACTGCTCATCTACTTCGGCGACGGGGAGGGCAATTTCTCCCACGACAGCATGAGCGCTCTGTCCCTGCTGTGCTCCGACAGCGAGCTTGGCGACTGGCTCTCGCCGACGTTGGCCGACTATGACGGCGACGGCATAACCGACATCCTCGTGGGCACCTTTGACGGCTACATCGCGCTCCTCCGTGGTGACGGGGATAGCTTCGTGTTCGACGGGTACGTCACCGTTCAGGAGATGAACTACAAGGGCAACAACAACATCAAATTCGGCAACTACTGTTCACCGCTTCTGCTGGATCTGGACGGCGACGGGACAGACGACCTCATCTGCGGCTATCAGGAGTACGGCATGGCCGTCCCCATAGATTCGCCCTACTTCTCCCTCATGGATGAACTGCAGAGCCAAGTGGACTACGCTCAGGAGCACGACTACTACATGGGTCTGCACTTCTACACCAACGACTACGCCTCGTCTGAACGGGAGAGTTATGAGCTGAGCACGCAGCTTGACACGCTGGCGCTTTACGGCATAGACACGGAGAACATCGGCGCGAACCAGCACACGTGGCACACATCCTCCTTCTCCGGCTCCCAGAGTATGCGAAGCTTATGGGAGGCGGGGCTTCTGTGGCAATCGGGCTTCGGTTCCTCCGGGGACAGCGCTCCCGCGCCGCAGGTGGCGGCGGAGAACGTAATCGCGCTGCCCTTCTTCCTGATGGCCGACGGGGAACAGACAATCCTTATCCAGAACAACTCCGTGCTCCCCTATCGGAACGAGTGGACGGACATATCGGCGAAATACGGTATGCCCACCTGCGTTTACTACCATTGCGACCTAATATACAACTCCACGCAGGAAGCGGAAAGCTATATTGACCTGCTCTCGGACTTCCAGTGGAGCCACGGCTACAACTTCATGAAAGAGGATCAGCTTATGTACGCCACGGCTGCCGCCTACAACCTGTCCGTGACGGTGAGCGCCGACGAGGGCGGCAATATCACCATCGCGCCGGGGTATATATCCGACGACTTCCCGCTCTTTGACGCAGACGCCCAGAGCTGTTCGGGACTGCGTGTCAGCTTCTCCGAGGGGCTGGCGGCGTCGTTTACGCCGGAGGCGCGGGTCTGGAAGGAGACTGACGACGGCTACGCGCTGGGGCTTGACGGTGAGGTCACGCTGCGCCGTGACGGTGAGGCGGCGAGACACATATTACAGGTCAATGTGCCGGCTTCGGTGGACGCCACCGACGGCGGCGCGGTTATAGAGTTTATCGGCGACGGCATGATGCAGGCGGTTGTGGACGGCGCGGCGGAGACTTCCGACGAGGGATGGCGAGTTGAGACGCGGAACGGCGACACGGTGTTCACCAAATTCGGCGACCCGGACACGCTGCACATAACATATCTGGGAACCGACTGAGAGAGCGGTTCCCACGCGTAACACTGGAGGTGTGGACAGATGAACAGCGCGGTGCGTATGCTCGACGCGGCGGCGGAACGGTACCCCGATCGTCCAGCGGTTGAGGACGCGAACGGCGTCATAACATACAGACAGTACCGGGATGTGTCACGCCATGTGGGTTCCGGTATCCTGCGGCTGAACCCCGGCGGCAGACCGGTTATAGTATATCTGCCGAAGGGGACGGACGCCCTTACGGTGTTCATGGGCGCGCAATACGCCGGCTGTCCCTACGCGCCGGTGGACAGTCACGCGCCCCTTGCGAGACTTGTGAAGATCGCGGAGAGTCTGCGCCCGGGGGTGATAGTGACGGACGCGTCCCTGGCGGCGGGTCTTGAGGGCGCGGATCTGGGCGGCGCGGTTGTGGCGCTCTGCGAGGAGCTGTCCATGACAGCTATTGACGAGGCGGGTCTTGAGGCGCGCGTCAGCCGGGTGATTGACGCGGATCCGATATATATCATGTACACCTCCGGCTCCACCGGCACGCCGAAGGGCGTGACCATCCCCCACCGGGGCATAATAGATTACGCCGGGTGGGTGGTTCGGACGTTCGGTATCACGGAGCGGGACGTGCTCGCGGGGCAGGCTCCCTTTTACTTCGACAACTCCACCTTTGACATATACGGCGCGATACGCGGCGGCGCGAAGCTGACGCTGATACCGGACTCGCTTATGATGTACCCCGTGGCGCTGCCGGAATTTCTGCGCGCGAAACGGGTCACGGTCATATTCTGGGTGCCGACGGTGCTGATGAACGTGGCGGTCAGCGGGGCGCTGGAGCGCGTGGAGATGCCGGATCTGCGGCTCGTCGCGTTCTGCGGCGAGGTGATGCACAATAAGACGCTGAACGTGTGGCGGCGGGCGCTGCCGGGCAGGACGTTCGCCAACCTCTACGGCCCCACGGAGATAACCGACGTGTGCTGTTACTATATCGTGGACAGGGAGTTCGCGGACAGCGAGAAGCTGCCCATCGGTCGCGGCTGCGAGAATATGCGCGTATACGTGCTGCGGGAGGACGGTACCGAGGCGGGGCCGGGAGAGATGGGCGAGATATGCGTCACAGGCTCCGGCGTCGCGTTGGGCTACTGGAACGCGCCGGAGATTACGGCGCGGGCTTTTGAGAGGACGGCCAACGGCGAGTGGCGCTACAGAACCGGCGATCTGGGCTATGTGGACAGCGACGGGCTTTTGGAGTTCATGGGCCGGCGGGACAACCAGATTAAGCTGCGGGGCAACAGGATAGAGCTGGGTGAGATAGAGGCGGCGGCCATGTGCGTCCAGGGCATACGGAACGCGGCGGCTGTGTTCGACGAGGACGCGGGGGTCATAACGCTCTTTCTGGAGACGTCGCGGGAGCCGCGTTTGCGTAGCTTCAACGCGGAGCTGCGCAAACGCGTCCCGCAGTATATGCTGCCGGGAAAGCTTGTGGCAATGGAGCGTCTGCCCCATACGGCCAACGACAAGATAGACAGGGTAAAGTTGAAAACGTGGAACCGGGCTGAAGAGCCATGAGTTTGGGGAAATTCGGGAGTGTGCAGATGAATAACGTGGCAATTTTGTTGCGCGAGGCGGCGGAGCGCAGCCCTGACGCCGTCGCCCTTGAGGACAGCGGCGGAGAGGTGACATATGGTGAGCTTTACGGAAGGAGCCGGGAGATTGCCGCTGACATTCTCAGCTTCAACAGGCGTGAACCGATAGCGGTATATCTGCCGAAGAGTATCGACGCGGTGGCTGTGTTTTACGGCGCGCTGATGGCCGGTGTCCCCTACGCGCCCATTGATTACGGCGCGCCCTGTGAACGGGTGCTGTCAACTCTCCGTAACCTTGAGCCGCAGATTGTGGTGACGGACGACGAGGGGCTGCGCAAGCTGAACGGTTCCGGCTTTGAGGCGGCGCTCGTGTCCCGGATGGGCGGCGCGGACGGCGATCAGGTGGACAGGGCCATGGGCGCGGTGATTGACACGGATCCGGCGTATATAATGTACACCTCCGGCTCCACCGGCGCGCCCAAGGGCGTGACCATCCCCCACCGGGGCGTCATTGATTACGCCCAATGGGTGGCGGACACGTTCCATATCGGCGGCGACTCGGTGCTCGGTATGCAGTCGGGGCTGCACTTCGACAACTCGGTGTTTGATATTTACGCCGGGGCCTGCGGCGGCGCGAAAGTGGTTATGGTACCGGATATACTGTTCCGCTATCCGGAGCAGAACCTGCAATACGTGCGCGACAAGGGCGTGACGTGTATTTTCTGGGTGCCCACGGTTATGATAACGACGGCGTACAGCGGCGCTCTTGACAGAGTGGAGCTTCCCGCGCTGCGGACGGTGGTGTTCGCCGGCGAGGTCATGCCCAATAAGGCGCTGAATGTGTGGCGGCGCGCCCTGCCGGGCAGGACGTTCGCCAACCTCTACGGCCCCACGGAGATAACCGTGGACTGCACCTGCTATATTGTGGATAGAGATTTCGCCGACGGCGACGACCTGCCCATAGGCTATGAGCGGCCTAATATGCGGGTGTACATCCTGCGGGAGGACGGCAGCGAGGCGGCGGCTGACGAGGCGGGTGAACTGTGCGTCTCCGGCAGTCAGCTGGCGCTGGGCTACTGGAACAACCCGGTTGAGACGGGCAAGGCGTTTGTGCGCAATCCCCTGAACCGGGATTATGAGGAGATAATCTACAGAACCGGCGACATGGCGCGCCGCGACAGCTCCGGACTTATCTATTATATCGGGCGGCGGGACAACCAGATTAAGCTGCGGGGCAACAGGATAGAGCTTGGCGACATAGAGGCGGCGGCGAGACGTATTGAGGGCGTGGACAACGCCTGCGCCGTATTTGACAGGCGGCGGGAGATGACGGTGCTGTTCCTGGAGACGCGCCGCCCGTTCAAGCTGCGCGCGTTCAACATGGAGTTGGGTCGGTTCCTGCCAAGGTATATGCTGCCGGGGGAACTGCGGTGCATGGAGCGGCTGCCGCTCAATCAGAACAACAAGATAGCGCGGCGGGAGCTGCGGGAACTCCTGGAGGTTGACAATGGCGATAACGATCCGAGAGGCGACGACTGACGATATTGACGGGCTGACGGCGCTCTATGGCGAATATTTCGAGGAGCTGCGCCCGATGGGTATGTATTACACGCTGGACATGGCGACGCTCCCGGACGTCCTGAGCACGAGGATAAGGTCAAGGCTGGTGCTGACGGCGGTGGCGGAGGACGGGACAGGCTTGCGCGGGTTCGTGATATGTACGCTCTCCCGTCTCGGACGGGAGTATAAATGCGAAGGCTCACGGTTCATAGGCACGATGAACGAACTGTACGTGGCGGCGGACGTGAGACGGCGCGGCGTGGCGGGGCGGCTGTGCGATTACGGCGAGGCGTGGCTGCGGGAGCGCGGCGCGCCGGGTGTGCAGTTCCAGATACTGCGCGGGAACGGCGCCAGCGCGGAACTGTGGCGCAAACGCGGCGCGGATCCTGTCGGTACGCTCTACTATAAGAGCTTTGACGATTAAGGAAACTCTGATTAAATCGGCAAAAACTGATGGCGAGAGATTCTCCGTCAGAAAAGGCGCGAGAACGCGGGAGCACTTTGTGTGCTTCAAGTCAGAGCGGCGCGTTTCCGGCGGGAAATACGGATCCGGCCGCAGGCGATTTAATCAGAGGCTCCTTTGAGACTTGGAAAGGAGATTACCATGGATAAGAATATTAAGGACGCGTTGAGGAACTTCATCATCGAATACGCGGTGATAGACGAGGACGACCCGGATTTCACGGACGATGTGGATCTTTTCGACTATGGGTTCCTCGACTCCCTTGGCGCGACGGAGGTTGTGCAGTTCCTCGCCGACGAGTTCGGCGTGATGGTGACGCAGGAGGATATTACGCTGTACCCGATGAACACCATAAACGAAATAGCTGCGGTGGCGGAGAGGAAACTCTGAGTTGTGGTATCTGAGGACGGATACGCTGCTTATCATGGTCGGTATGGCGGCGTTCTGGGGAATTTTGCAGCGCGTCTCCGGCACGCGGAGAGTGACGCCCTGGTTCCTGGTGGGCGATCTGGCGCTGATAGTTTACGTGTCGCGGTATTTGGCGCTCTTTTACGTCCTGTACACGGTTATCAGCTTCGCCTTTGTGAAGCTCCTGCGCAGGGCGACGAGATGCAGACGGGTCATGTTCGTCGCGTTCTGCGCGGCGGATGTGCTGCCGTTCATCCTCACGCGTGTACCCGCTCTTACCGTCAGCGGCATAGCGCTCGTGGGATTTGCCTATAATATGCTCAAGAGCGTGGACGCGCTCTTCTATGTCTATTACTCGCGGCGCGATATAACATTCATAAAATATTCAAACTTCATCCTGTATTTCCCTGTCTTTACCGCCGGGCCGATATTCCGGTACCGTGACTTCTCCCGGTACTATGACGCGCCGGAGCCGCCGGACGCGGAGGCTGTGACGGCGGGCGTTAAGCGCGTTATAATGGGGCTTTTCAAGAAAGCGGCGGTAGTCGTCTGGCTCCAGTGGGCGCTGGGACGTATCCTGGGATATGGCACGCACTTCTGGACAAGTCTCGGCGCGGCGCTCGTCAGCTACGCGCTGCTCTACTGTGACCTGTCCGGCTACAGTGACATTGCCGTGGGGCTGGGCGCGATTGCCGGTCTGCCGGTACCGGAGAATTTCAAGAACCCCCTGTCGTCTCCGTCCTTCACCCAGTTCTGGCGGCGGTGGCACGTGACGTTAAGCGACTGGATACGGGAGCACATCTTCGTGGCGCTGAACGGCCGGCGGCTGACGCGATGGGTGTCGGCGCTGGTGGGGCTTGTCACCATGATCGTCATGAGCCTGTGGCACAGCTTCACCGTGACGGCGCTTGTGGACGGGGTGTACATGGGCACGTTTCTCGTGATTGAGAACCTGTTTGGACTGACAACATATTCGGGGAGGCGAGGGAACCGTTGGATATATCGGATACGCTGCCTGCTGGTGACGGTGTTTTTCGGCATAAACGCGCTGTTTTTCACCGTAGACGGGGCAAGTCTCGCGGAGATTCTGCGGGGATTCATAAGCTTATAAAGCGTCACTGCTTCCTTATCGCTCTCATCGTGGGCTTCATCGTCCTCGATATGCTGCTGGACGCTCTCGTCACGCCCTACATTCTCAGGAGCGGCAGATTTATCCTGAACGACTATGAGGTCGTCCGGCGCGACCATCCGGAGAAGGTCTGGGACAAGGTGTTCTTCGGGAACTCCATTGTCATCGCCGCGTACATGGAGGAGGAGAGCGAGAGCGGCTATGTGAACCTGGGCGTGGACTACGGCGTGGTCACGGATCTCTGGGATATGCTGCGGCGCGGTATCGTGAGCGTGGGCAGCGAGCTTGTCATAGGGCTGAACGATCTGACGCTGTATGATGATTTCGAGACGAATCCGGGCTATCCGTGGCACCGGGGGGCGCTGGAGCCGTACTGTTACTTCGAGCGGGACAGGCTGCGAACGCTGTTCACGGAGACGGTGTCGCAGGTGCTTACGGACTTCGAGCCGGAGTATATCGCCGTGGGGCAGACGCGGGGCTATTACTACGGGTCGCTGTCCACGGCGGAGATAGCGGAGAAGGCCGCCACGTCGCCCTACACCGCGCTGCCAATGGAGGATTTTGAGGAGAATTTCCGCGCTCTTGAGAATGTAGCGGATTACTGCGAGAGCAACGGAATACGGCTGCGGCTCCTGTGGATGCCGCTGAACCCGGCCTATGATGTGCCGGAATCCACGGCTCTTGTGCGGGAGCGGACGCGTTCCTTCGCCCAGGAGCGCGGCGTGGAATTTAACGATATGTCTGACGCGCTGCCCGGCGAGTGCTTTTACGACATCGGTCACTTGAACCGGGAGTACGGCGCGTATGTTTTTACGGAGGCTATTGACGTATGGCTCCTTTCATGAAACGACTCAGCGCATTCCGGACTACCGTGCCAGGAAAAATCATAGAGGCAGTGGTTTACGCCGTGCTGCTGGCTCTCGCGCTTATATATTTTACGGGAAACGGACAGTTTATCTATGAAGCAATTTAAAGAGAAAAAGCTAAGGCGCGTGCTGACGGAGAACGGGCACGAGATACTAAAGCTATTCATATTCTGGTTCTCCGCGCTCGCTGTCTGGGAGATAACTCTGTACGCGACGGTGTTCTCCCTGTCAGCACGTATGCTGTATGGTTTATTCTTTACAATGAGCATAGCCGCGTTCCTGACGTTCCTGACCGCGTTCGGCAACTCGCTGTTCAACAGGATAGCGAGGCTGGTGCTGCTCATATTGCTGTTCCTTGTGTACGCCGTACAGATTGTTTATTATAAGGTGTTCGACACGCTGCTGTCAATAACGCTGGTGTCCATGGGGGACGAGGCGATAACCACGTTCATGCCCACGGTGCTGCGGGCGATACGCGAGAGCGCGCTGCAGCTTGTAATCCTTGCGCTGCCAATACTGGCTTTTATCGTCCTGCATAAGCGCAAGATTCTTGACTTCAAACGGCGCAGCGACCTGAGCCTCGCTATAATGTTCCTGCTGAGCATCGCGCTCTTCTGTCTGGGTTACTCGCCCATATGGTCGTCCGGGGTGTACGCGGCTCCGGGGAGCATATACAACAACTCCCTTGCGACGGTGGACAGCCAGGCCAGCTACTTCGGGCTGCTCACGGCGGAGCGGCTGGACATAGCCAGAACTATAAACGGCAGCGCGACGGTTGACTCCGTGGGGCTTGACCTGACAGACGGCGAGGCGGGCGATAAGAACATCATCGACGCCATAGATTTCGAGGCGCTCAACGGCCTGACCACAGACGAGAATATTCTGGATCTCAACGATTACTTCGCCGGTCTTTCGGGCACGTCGAAAAACGAGTACACCGGGTACTTCGAGGGGTACAACGTCATAGAGTTCTGCGCCGAGGCGTTCTCCAGCTATCTTGTCGATCCGGAGATAACGCCCACGCTCTATAAGCTCACCCATGAGGGATTCGTCTTTGAGAACTTCTATTGCAGCTTCCCCAACATGACGGCTAACGGCGAGTACAGTCTGTGTACCGGGCTTATGCCGGACAGGAGCCGCATCAGCCTCGCCACGTCAATGGACAACTATCTGCCCTACTGTCTCGGTCGGGAGCTGTCCAATCAGGGCGCGGTGGCTTACGCCTATCACAACAACTCCGCCACGTACTACAACAGGATAAACACCCACACGAACATGGGCTACACCTTCAAGGCCATAGGCTTCGGCCTCGACATGGACATAGCCTATCCCGCGTCGGATCTGGAAATGCTGGAAAAGACTGTGGACGACTATATAAACGCGGATCGGTTCGTGGTGCACTACATGACCTACTCCGGTCACGCGGAGTACAGTCTTGACAGCAACATGATGAGCATCAAGAACCGCGACCGGGTGATGGACATGGACTGTTCGGATCAGCTCAAGGCGTACTACGCCTGTCAGTTGGAGCTGGAGGACGCGCTGACGTACCTGCTGGACAGGCTTGAGGACGCGGGCATAGCCGACCGGACGGTGATAGTCCTGACCGGCGACCACTACCCCTACGGACTTTCCGAGGAGACATACAAGGAACTTGCGGGCGACGCGGTGGACGAGGACAGGTACTGGCAGTACGAAAACGACTTCGTGTGCTGGAGCGCGTCCATGGAGGAGCCGATTTATGTGGATGATTACTGCTGCACGCAGGACATATTGCCGACGCTCCTGAACCTGCTGGGCATCAATTACGACTCGCGGCTCATGACGGGGATGGACGTGCTGTCCGACAGCACGCACATCGCGCTGCTGTATGACGGGAGCTTCCTCTGCGACGCCCTGGATTACTACAGCGACACAGGCGAGATAACCTGGAAAGAGGACCCGGACAACTATCCGGACGGCTACGCGGAAGAGCTTGTAAAAACCACCTCCAACGAGTTCTCCGTGGCGGCGGCCATATTGCGGACGGATTACTACCGCTTCGCCTACTCGAAGTTCGATCTGATACACGGCGACGAGACTACGGAGCACTATACCAGCTTCTCGGACACGGTTGGCGAGTGGTACGAGGACGACGTGGAGGTGCTGACGGCCCGTGGCGTGCTGACCGGCTGGAACGGCATATTCTCCGGCAGCGATAACTGTCAGCGGGCGGATTACCTGACAATGCTGTCCCGCGCGGTCTATCTGGACGCGGACACCAGCGGCGGTGAGCCATATTCGGACGTGGATCCGTGGAACGAGTGCTACGAAGTGGTGTGCATGGCCTGGCACGAGGGGCTGCTGGAATCCAGCGTCGAGTGGCACCCATGGGCGACAGTGACGCTCGACGAGGCGAAGGAGCTGCTGCTGTCCTTCGCGGAGTACGTGGGCATAGAGAACGCAGAGACATGGGTCGAGTCTACGGCGTTCCATGTGAGCGAACGGGCGGTCAAGGCCGGCGAGAGCCTGACAAGCCTGTCACGAGGCACCGCGTCAGCGCTGGTGGCGGAACTTGTGCGGGCGTTGGAAGAAATTGAGGCGGCGCAGAAATAATATCCCGCCATCAGATAGTCACGGGAACCACGCTCCCCGATAAAAAGATTTTGAATCTTTTTATCGGGGAGTTTTACGCGCCGCGTAACCACATTCCAAATCCTCCAATCTGTGACCGGCGCAGATTTTTTACGCGATTTTTTCACAATCCCTCTTGACACATAATACTATGTGTGATATAATATAACGCGAAAGGAGGCTTGGAGATATGGATGTTCAGCTCAGGCGTGGTGTCCTGGAGGTCTGTGTACTGAAGGTTCTGACTAAGGGCGACTCCTACGGATACAGGATTATCCGCGATCTGTCGCCGTACATTGAGATTTCCGAGTCCACGCTGTATCCCATATTGAAGCGGCTGGAGGCGGCGAAGTGTCTCGATGTCTACTCTGCGGAGCACAATGGCCGGCTGAGGAAGTATTACAGCGTTACGGACAGCGGCAGAGCGCGGATTGAGGAGTTCCTGAAGGACTGGAAGGACATAATGAGGGCGTACAGGTTTATTGAGGAGTAACACTTTATCCCGGATTAGTAGATTCAATTTGGGACACGCGCGTTTTGCGTAAAAACCCGCTTTTTAAAAAGAGCTTGGGAGGCTCTGATTAAATCGGCAGGAGCGAGGATTTCGCGTCAGAAAAAGGCGTGGGAACGCTTTGCGCGTTTCAAGCTTGAGCGACGCGTTTCCGGCGGAAAGACCCGCCGTCATGCGCAGGCGATTTATTCGGAGGTTCCCCGGTATAAAAGGAGGATGTACACATGAGCAAGTGGGAGTTTATAGATGAGCTGTGCCGGAGACTGCGGCTTATGCCTGTGGAGGAGGCGCAGAGGACGGTGATGTTCTACTCGGAGGCCATAGACGACCGGATTGAGGACGGCATGAGCGAGGAGGAGGCCGTGGCGTCCCTTGGGAGCGTTGACGACATAGTACGGGAACTTGAGCGGGAGGGCGGTTTCGTCAGCGGCGACAGCAACGGCGGCGACGACAGTGACGATTACGACAGCGACGACGACGCGCCGGGGCAGCGGCACGAGGTGTTCCCGGTGGGTGATACTCGCGAGATAAGCGTATCCGACACTTCCTCCCGCGTGGTGCTGGAGCACTCGCCGGATGACAATATACACGTGTATTGCACCCAGTCGGAGCACCTGCGGTACAGCATAACGCCGGGCAGGACGCTGACAATACGGAGGACGCCGAACAAGTCTATTGACATATTCGGCATAACGCTGGATCTCCCCGTGGACAACGAGGAAGGCCAGGTGACGGTGCAGGTGCCGGAGGCGGTCGCGGGCGATATGGCCGTGAGCGCGTCGACCATGTCAGGTTCCGTGACGGCGGATCTGCGTCGGCTGGCGTCGCTGAACGCGAAGAGCAAATCCGGCTCCGTGACGGTGCGGAACCTGGACTGCGGCGGGGACGTGGGCCTGTTGACGATGAGCGGTAACGTGAATGTCAGTTCGACCGCCTGTGAACGTTTCTCGGTGTCCGTGGTGAGCGGGAACACGAAGGCGGATGACGTAAGCTGCGGCAGCGGCAAGATCAGCGCTGTGAGCGGCAAGCTCGCCGTCAGCCGTCTGAGCTGCGGCGAGTGCGCGATTAACACCGCCAGCGGCAAGGTTGTCATGGACGGCTCCGTCAGCGAGAAGCTAACGATTAACTCCGTAAGCGGCAATATTGACGTGACGCTCCATTCCCGGACGAATGATACGGCTCTTGAGAGCGTCAGCGGCGGCATACATCTCGCCGTCAGCGGCAGCGAGGAGGATTACGCCCTCAGCTTCAGGACAGTCAGCGGGATAGTGAGAGCGCCGCTTGGCACGCCGTCAGCTCCCCGCAGCATCCGCGGCAAGACCATATCGGGCAACATCAAGGTGACGTTCCAGTGATACGACAGCGCGCGATTAACGGGACTCCCTCCCTGCCGACGGCGCCGGCGGGGAGGGCGCTCCCAAACAGTTCCGCGCCCGTATCGGAAAAAATCAAAAAAACTCTTGACATCTGCGATAAAACCGTGTATAATCAGAACAGTGAGAGACGCAAGCGGTACCAGTTGGTTTGCGCTTAATTGAATAGTCGTAAATAAACACTCACCTGGAGAAGTCGCGTAGCCCGGTCGAGCGCGCACGATTGGAAATCGTGTAGGGGTCAAAAGCTCCTCGAGGGTTCGAATCCCTCCTTCTCCGCCAAGTAACGCAAGTCCCCTGAACGCAATAAGCGTTCAGGGGACTTTCCGTTTCCATATCCGCCGCGCCGCGCGGCACGAGCACGCGATAGCGTGCGTGTTCCCAAATTTTTAATTTGGGAACAGTATCATGTTAGTTCTTTTTAAAAAGCTTCAGCTTTTTATAGCTCCGCAGGAGC
>CAYQWH010000026.1:0-9043 GCA_964421265.1 uncultured Oscillospiraceae bacterium
TTACGCGTCACGCCGTCTCATAAGTTCTTTACGCTCCTGCGGAGCTATAAAAAGCTGAAGCTTTTTAAAAAGAACTAACATGATACTAACCACAAATTAAAATATTTAATTTGTGGCTCCGCCCGCTTCGCGTGCTCGTGCCGCGCGCTGCGCGTCACGCCGTCTCATAAGTTCTTTACGCTCCTTCGATACTACAAAAAGCTGAAAGAACCAGGCTGCGCTTGAAAGCTGTCGGCACGCCCGGAGAGCGGCTCTTTTCCGCCATACCGTGTTGATTTTCCTTGAAATACAACAGGTATTCCCTCGCAGGATCGCCTTGTATGGCGGAAAAATATCTCACTCCCGGTCATAGTGCCAATTTTCAGGCAAGGCTGGTATGATTTCCCCGGCGGAGGAACCGCGCTCCGGGAACCGCTGCCTGCCGCTCATGTCGTTTTGGCGATTTTCTTCTCTATCTCGCCGCAGATGTCCTCCGCGTCGCGTCTGCACCCCGCCTCGCCGCGTATTTCAAGCGCGTCGCAGTCACGCCTGGGGTGGACGTGCGCTCGCCCGCGCCCGAAATCGACCGTCAGACCACAGGTAAGCTCCATCGCCATCTCCGCGCAGTTGTCCGCCAAAAGCTCCATTGCTCTCGCGCGGGAACACGCCACATCAACGCGCCTCGTCACCTCCGCGAAAGCTGGCACATCACCCGCAAGGCCGCGAAGCGTTACACCGTCACGGCTCATGGCGGCCATAACCGCCAACGCGGACAATATGCCGTCACGGAGCCACGGACGCGTTTTCATGCGCTTCTCGGCTTCGGCGCCATCACGCATCAGGCGCAGTATTCTGCCGCCATTAAGAGCCGCCAAATGTTCCAGCGCGTTGGGATCCGTGTAATCCGCCGCTATTTCCGTCACGCCGCAGCGCAGCAGCGCGGCCGCCGTCACGACGGTCATGTGGCGCGGGTCGATCTCCTCGCCGGACTCGTCTTTGGCGGACAGGCCCCAACCGCCCTGGCAGACAGTGAACGACGGAACGTTCCCCGCGTCCTTCACGGCGTTGCCGTGGAGCGATTTCACAAGGTCCCGCAGTGTCCTGTTTTCCGCGCCGGAACCGGGTACGCTGACGGTTATGCCCAACGCTGAGACGCCCAGTTCAGCCGCCCGCGCCAGCAGCGACGCGCAGTAGACTCTGTCGGAACCGGTCACGCGCACCACGCCGCCAACCGCCGGGCCGCTGACCTTCGGGTACTCGCCTGAGATGGCCGACTCTAATTTCCGCGTAAGAGCCTCGCTTGCCGGAACGCCGCCCTCCTCAAAAAACGTCATAGTCACGCGCGTACCTGTCTGGCGTACAAAAAGCCCCGCGGACATGGCGTATTCCCGGACGCAAAATGACATCTCCGACTCGAAGCGCGCGTCCAGCTCGTGGAAGGTGCCGCCGGCGCCGGTGGCACCGCACCCGGCGGCTGTGAGAATATTGCGCGCGGCGTCGCCACCGGCGGACGCTCCGGCGACTCGGCCAAGCGTGCCCAGGATCCCGCCCAGCGCGAGAGCGTTTTCCGATGTGACATCCGTCGTGAACTCACCCTTTATAACGCCATCGCCGTCAAACAGCGGGCGACTGTCCGTATATTCATCCATAAGGCTTTTCCGCACATAACTGCCATTGGCTACCTGCCAGCCGTCGCCGATTTTGACGCGGTGCGACAGTACCGCGCCGGAGCCTATGAGCGCGTTATCCCCGACGACGCAGCCGGTGCCAACCCTCGCGCCGTCCCCGATAGTCGCGCCGCTGCCTATGATCGCGCCGGTGACGACGGCGTCGCGTTTCACCACCGCGCCATTGAGGACGCTTCCCGCGACCCGCGCCCCACGCATAACCGCGCTCCCTTCCGACAGCACGCTGTCCGGCCCCAGCTCCGCGCCCGGTTCCACATACACGCCGCGTCCCACATAGACAGGCGGTATGACCGTGACACTCGCGGGGATGTCGCCCTTGGACCATACGCCGGGCTTTATTTCCTCCGCGTCAAGGGCGAACCCGGTTTTACCGGTGAGCATATCGCCACAGCAGCGCCGGTACGCGTCCGGGGTGCCCACGTCGCACCAGTACCCGTCCGCCTGGAACCCGTAGAGCGCCATTCCGTCCGACAGCATTTTCGGGAAGACGTCCTTTCCGAAGTCAAACGCCTGCCCTTCCGGTATTATGTCAAGCACCCTCGGCGACAGGACATATATCCCGGTATTTACCATGCCGCTCATGACTGTCTCCCACGCGGGTTTCTCGACAAATCTGATGATCCTCCCGTCATCGGCCGTCACGACGACTCCATAAGACGTGGGCTCCGGATGCTCATATAAAAGTATGGTGGCGTCGGCGTTCTTTGCTTTGTGGAAGTCAACGCACTTCTGAAGGTCAAAGTGCCAGAGCGCGTCGCCGGAGACGACGACGAAATCATCGCTGTTCAGGAAATTCCCGCACGCGGCAACGCTCCCGGCTGTCCCGAGAGGCTCGGATTCTATGTTATACGTGATGTTTACCCCAAGGCCGGAGCCGTCGCCGTAGCGGTTCTGAATTATGCCCGGAAGATAGCGGAGCGTAAAACACAGGTCGGTTATATTGAATTTTTTAAGGAGATCTACAGTATAGGAGAGTACGGGCTTGCCAAGAATTTCAACCATAGGTTTCGGGCGCCCTCCTGTAACAGGCCGGAGCCGTGTTCCCTCGCCGCCCGCCATTACGATTGCTTTCATATTTATACTCCTTTAAGCGCGGACTGACGTTCCGCGACCATTTTTGTTTGTGGTACTGGTTCCCGGTTGGACGCTTTAATTTGAAATACGCGCGCCGTTTTGTTCAATGAGAACATGATAAATAACCAAAGATTTTTGCTGAGTTCTTATGAGATTTATCTTTCCCACAGAAATTTAAAATATTTTCAACAAGAACTATTGTTAAAGCAACAAAAATCTGGTATAATCAATAAATTCAGGGAAGGAGGCGTGTTTAATATGAACAGGAAGCTCCGGCGGCTTCTGGAACCGAGCATGAGGCTATATTTCATTGCGCTTGTGCTTTTCGCTGTGGTTACATTCTTCTTCGGCGAACTGACTTGGAAGCTCGCGGTGGGTGAAACCGTGTTTATATTGCTGCTGCTCGTTTACTCGCGCCTTGCGGGACGCAAACACAGCCGGGACGTGCTGAATTATATAGAATCCGTTACGTCGAGCATTGACTCCGCCACAAAAAATACACTGCAGAGCTTTCCGCTCCCAATGGTAATTTTCAGCCTTGACGGGGACGAGATAATATACGCGAACGAAGCGTTTATGGCAATATCCGGTGAGAAGGAACATCTTTTCACCATAGGCATAGGCGAGATAGTTCCCGGGTTTTCCGCCAGGTGGCTGATGGAGGGCAAGAACGAGTACCCGGAGCTTATCACGCTGGGCGATAAACGCTACCGCGTGTTTGGCACTCTCGTGCGCGGGACCAACGGCACGGGCGTCAGCAACTACATGGCTACAACATACTGGGTGGACGAGACGGAATTCGCGCTCATACGCGACGAGTTCAATATGTCACGTATAGTGTTCTCAATAATACTGCTTGACAACTACGAAGAGATCTCCAGCGGCGCGTCCGAGAAGGACAAGTCGGCGCTCATATCCCAGATTGACGATAAGATAGCCGAGTGGAGCGGTCACTGCGGCGGATATATCGTCAAAGTTGAGCGGGACAAGTACATCTATATATTTGAGGAGCGCTATCTTCAGGGGTACGTGGACAACAAGTTCTCGATTCTTGATTCGGTGAGGGAGCTGCTCACGACCAAGGGTATGCACCCAACGATAAGCATAGGGATAGGCAAAGACGGCAGGAATATAAGCGAGAGCTACCAGTTCGCGTCTCTGGGCATTGAGATGGCGCTGTCGAGAGGCGGGGACCAGGCTGTTATAAAGAACCGGTTCAACTTCGAGTTTTACGGTGGCCGTACCGCGCAGACGGAGAAGCGGACCAAAGTGAAATCCCGCGTCATGGCAAGCTCCCTCTCGGAGCTGATGCGTGACGCGTCGGGGATATTCGTCATGGGCCATAAGTTCGCGGATCTTGACAGCGTGGGCAGCGCGGTTGGAGTGTGCTGCGCCGCGCGCGTTTTGGGCAAAGAGGCGAAAATCGTCATCGACCTGGAGACGAACGTGTCCAAGGCGCTTATTGACAGAGTTACCGCGCTGCCGGAGTACAAGTCCACATTCATCTCGCCGCAGGACGCGATATTGGCGGTGACGAACTCATCACTGCTGGTGGTGGTAGATACCAACAGGCCGGAGCAGGTTGAGTCACAGCCGCTGCTGGAATCCTGCAACAGGATAGCGGTCATTGACCACCACAGGCGAGCCGCCACGTATATCCAGAATGCCGCGCTGTCGCTGCATGAGCCTTACGCGTCGTCGGCGTCCGAGCTGGTGACGGAGCTTTTGCAGTACATGGTGGAGCAGTCAGATATACTGCGTGTTGAAGCTGAGGCGCTCCTGGCGGGGATAATGCTGGACACGAAGAATTTTACTCTGCGAACCGGCGGACGCACATTCGACGCCGCGGCGTTTTTAAGACGCGCCGGCGCGGATACGACTGAGGTCAAGTCGCTTCTGCAGGTGGATCTGAAGACGGCGACGGCGCGGTACGCGATAGTGCAGAAAGCGAAGATGTACAGAGCCGGCATAGCGGTGGCCGCCGCTGAGTCTGTGGAGAACAAGATAATAGCGGCGCAGGCGGCTGATGAGCTGCTGAACATATCGGGTATTCAGGCTTCGTTTGTGGTGTTCCCTCTGGGAGATGAGATAAACGTATCGGCGCGGAGCATGGGCGATATTAACGTGCAGCTTATAGTTGAGAAGCTTGGCGGAGGCGGGAACAAGGCGACAGCCGGCGCGCAGATTAAAGGCCGGACGCTTAAAGAGACCTGTCAGGATCTGCTTAACGCTATAGATCAGTACCTATATGAGAATTTTGACGAAGCTCCGAGTGAGCGATAGGATAAATATTTTTTACGCGCCATTCGGCGTGACAATCAGTTAAGGACGGTACAGTAATGAAAGTTATATTACAGCAGGACGTGCGGGACCATGGGAAAAAAGGACAGATGGTGGAGGTATCCGACGGCTACGCCAGAAATTACCTGTTTCCCCGCAAGCTGGCGATAGCCGCCACTGCGGACGCTTTGAACACGATGAAGCTCAAAGAAGCGGCGAAGCAGCGCCAGATGGAGCAGGAGAAGAAGGCGGCTCAGGAGACTGCCGCTAAGCTTGAGGGAGTGATAGTCAAAGTCGCGGCGCGATCCGGCGGCGGAGGAAAGCTTTTCGGTTCGGTCACATCCAAGGAGATCTCCGACGCGCTGGAGGCGCAGCACGGGATTTCAATTGAGAAGAACAGAATAGTTATTGCCGAACCCATCAAGGCGTTTGGCTCATATGAGATTAAGGCGAAGCTGGGACATGAGGTGTTGGGTACGATTCATGTTATAATAACAGAAAAATGATTTTCTCAAGGTTACAGATTTTGCTCCCGGGGATCGGCGGGGAATGGTTATTTGGCTATGGATGAATCTAACATTAAGCAGATGCCGCACAGCTTGGAGGCTGAGCAGGCAGTCCTTGGCTCTATCATGATTGACGAAAGCTGCATACCGCAAGTTGTCGGCGCGGTTAAACCTGACGATTTTTACGTGACGCTTAACAGGTCTATCTTTGAGACGGTCTTATCCATGTTCAGCTACTCAAAAAAGATAGACCCAATAACGGTCATCAGTGAGATGAAGACGCGAGGCGAGTCCACTGAGGGCACGTCGGACTATCTCATAAAGCTGATGGAGATGACGCCGACGGCGGCGAACGTCATGGAATACGCGAAGATTCTCCGCGACCTGTCACTGTTAAGGCAGCTTGCCGTGACAGGTTCGGAGATAAACACTCTCGCCATGGCTCACGCCGGGACAGCGGCGGAAATTTTAGAGCTTTCGGAGCAGAAAATATACGCCATACGCCAGGGGAGAACAAACGGCGGACTTATGTCAGTTGGCAAGGTTCTCGTCGGCGTGTACAAAGAGCTTGCCGAGGCGATGAAGAACGGCAATAAAATCCCGGGGCTTTCTACGGGGCTTTATGATCTGGACAGGGCGATTTTGGGCTTGAACAAATCCGACCTGATTCTGATAGCGTCGCGTCCCGGCATGGGCAAGACAAGCATTGCCCTTAATATCGCGCTGAATACAGCAAAATCCACGGATCAGACGGTCGTGATTTTTTCGCTGGAGATGTCGAAGGAACAGCTCTGTATGAGAATGCTCTCCGGAGAGAGCTATGTGGATAATAAGAAGCTGCAAACCGGAAATCTCACCGAGGAGGAGTGGAGACGCGTCGCGTCGGCGTCCGTGGTCATAAGCGGTTTGGCGATAGAGATGGATGACAATCCGGTGCTGTCGGTCACCGATATGAACGCCGCCTGCCGCAGGGTCAGAAATTTAGGACTTGTGGTAATAGATTATCTTCAGCTCATGCAGTCGGCCGGAGGCGGGCCTGCGCGAACGGGTGAGAACAGGACCCAGGTAGTGTCCGATATAAGCCGTATGCTCAAAATTATGGCTAAGGAGCTGAATGTACCTGTTGTGTGCCTGTCACAGTTGTCACGTGCCAATGAGTCAAGAATGGACAAGCGCCCGATGCTTTCAGATCTCCGTGAATCCGGAGCGATTGAGCAGGACGCGGATATAGTGCTTGGACTTTACAGAGACGATTACTATAATAAGGAGTCAGAAACGCCGAACGTGGCGGAGTGCATTATCCTGAAGAACAGAAGAGGAGAGACGGGCACGATACAACTGAAATGGATGCCGGAGTATACAACATATTCATCCCTTGATACCCGCCATGAAGAAGAATGAATCTCGTTACTAAAATCGCTTTTTTTTGCGAACAATATGATATGCTGCCTGAGGATTCAACAGTAATTGCCTGCGTTTCCGGCGGCACGGATTCGATGTGTCTGCTGAATGTCCTGATGGAGCTTCGGGGCAGATTCGGCTACGAGCTTCACGCGGCGCATTTTAACCACCGGCTCCGTGGCGACGAGTCTGATGGGGACGAGGAGTTTGTCGGGAATTATTGCGAGTCGCTGGGCATTCCGTTCCACAGCGGCGCCGGGGATGTGTACGGCGAGTCAAGGACGTCGGGGCGCGGCATAGAGGAGACGGCTCGGGATATGCGTTACAGGTTCTTTGCCCGTATTGCGGGAGAACTGCGCAACGCGAGAATCGCCACAGCGCACAACGCCGGAGACAACCTGGAGACTGTGCTGCTGCGAGTCGCGAGAGGCACGGGGCTTACGGGACTGTGCGGGATACCTCCGGTGCGCGGCAATATTATACGCCCGATGCTGACGGTTACGCGTCAGGAAATCGAGCAATATAATATCACGCGCGCCATACCTCACCGGGAGGACTCCACAAACGCGCGCGATGATTACGCGCGCAACAGGCTGCGCCACCATGTCGTGCCGGTGCTGCGGGAATTAAATTCAGACATTGACGGTTCCGTCGCGGATATGACGGAGCTTCTGCGCCGGGATGAGGAATTTCTGGTAAAGCTTGCCGACGATTTTATCAGCGCGAATGTGCGCGGCGGGGAAGTGGAGGCATCGAAGCTCCTCAATCTCCCGTGGCCGGTGGCGTCGCGCGTTGTGCGTGAGCTGCGCGGCGGACTGACATTTGCTCAGGTACGTGATGTGCTGGCGCTGGCCGCTAACCCGTCGCCGTCGGCGTCGTTGTCGCTGCCGGGAGGAACGGTACGCCGCGAATATGACAAGCTGGTGTTCCATGAACGCGCAATTCACTCGTTCGAGCCATTCAGCCTGACGGTGGGCGAGGAGCGGGAGGTTCGGGAGCTGGGACTGCGGTTCCGGCTGGATAATGCTGGAATATGCCATCAGATTTACAAATCGTTTACTACTTTTCTGTTCAAAAATGATGTTATTTGTGGTATGATTACAGTGCGTGCGCGAGAGACTGGGGACTGTATTCGGCTCTCAGCCAATTCGGGCCGCAAGAGTCTTAAGAAGCTTTTTATAGAACGCAGGATCCCACGGGAACTGAGAGGCTCCGTTCCGGTGGTGTGTGATGAGGCGGGGCCTCTGGCAATACCCGGTATTGGGTGCGACGTACGCGTCCTGCCTCAGCCCGGAGATGAGGTACTAAAATTGAATGTTGAGGAGATAAAAGAAAAATGATGGAACAGGATATAGAGAGCGTCCTTTATTCGGAGGAGCAGCTTAAGAACCGCGTTAAGGAACTTGGGGCGGTAATTTCGAAAGACTATGAGGGCAAAGAACCTTTGATGATAGGAGTGCTTAAAGGTTCGTTTGTGTTCATGGCGGATCTGGCGAGGTGTATCACCACGAACTGCGGCGTGGAGTTTATGGCGGTGTCCTCCTACGGGAACAGCACTACGACGACCGGACAGGTGCAGATAACGAGGGATCTGAGCTGCAATGTGGAGGGCAAGGATATTCTTGTCATAGAGGATATACTGGATTCCGGCTTAACGCTGGCGTATCTGAAAAATTATCTCCAGGCGCGGCGGCCCGCGACAATCTCAATCTGTACGCTGCTTGATAAGCCTGCCCGCAGGAAATCCGATATTGTGCCGGATTACGTAGGGTTCATCTGCCCCGATGAGTTCATAGTCGGATATGGTTTGGATTACGCCGGAAGATACAGGAACCTTCCGTACATAGGCGTATTAAAGAGAGAGGTGTACGCCTGATCCGAGGAACTTCTTCGGTAAACGGTATTGCGGTCGCGTTGACTGCGGCATGACAGTTCCGCGATTACGCGGGCAGCGGGCGAGACAGCAATTCTAATCCGGGATAACGATTACTCTATATCTAAATATCTGAGGAAATCCTGATGGTACTGATTCCAAATTAAAAAATTTAATTTGGAATCACGCACGCGTTCGCGTGCTCGTGCCGCGCAAAGCGCGTCACGCCGTCCCATAAGTTC
>CAYQWH010000026.1:9143-16851 GCA_964421265.1 uncultured Oscillospiraceae bacterium
TTAAAAAGAACTAACATGATACTGATTCCAAGTTAAAAAATTTAATTTGGAATCATGCACGCGTTCGCGTGCTCGTGCCGCGCAAAGCGCGTCACGCCGTCCCATAAGTTCTTTACGCTCCTTCGGAGCTATAAAAAGCTAAAAGCTTTTTAAAAAGAACTAACATGATACTGATTCCAAGTTAAAAAATTTAATTTGGAATCACGCACGCACTATGTGCGCGCTCGTGCCGCGCAAAGCGCGTCACGCCATCTAATAAGTTCTTTACGCGCCATCGGTGCTGCGTATAAAGCTTTAAAGCTTTTTGAAAAGAACCGGTATGGATCCCCCGCGCGCTGTCAGGCAGTTTTTCCCGCCTGACAGTGATAGGAGAACCTGGAAAGCGTTTCCGCGCTTTTGATCTGATCAGTGTTTCCCAAAAATCTCATGAGAAAGAAGTGAAGCCGCTTGAATAACCGACGCAAACCTGATATTGGGTTTTATATATTTATTCTCATTATTCTGGTTGCAACAATATATCTGCTCAGCTCCGGCAGCGATACGTCAACGGGCATTGAGTATTCAGAGATGCGTGAGCAATTTGAATCGGGGAATGTAGAATACTTCAGTATTGAAGACAACATAGTGTACATGACGCTCAGGGAACCGTATGGCGGAGCCACGACAGTATATCATGAGCTTTATAGTGTCTCGATTTTTTATGAAGACCTCGGCGACCTGATAACGGAGCAGTTTGAGTCCGGTCAGTTGGAATACACCTATGCTCCTGTGTACACGACGCCGTGGTGGATCTCCATTCTGCCATATATTATAGTTATGGCCGTTATGCTGATTCTCTGGTATGTAATGATGAACCGCGCGCAGGGCGGTTCCGCCGGGCCGGGCAAATTCGGAAGAGCGCGCACAAGGCTCGGGAGCGAGGAGAAGAAGCGTGTCACGTTCGATGACGTCGCCGGATGTGACGAGGAGAAGCTGGAGCTTGAGGAAATCGTCGATTTTCTGAAGGATCCTCACAAGTATACAGCTCTCGGCGCGCGGATCCCTAAGGGTGTGCTCCTTGTCGGCCCTCCGGGTACCGGCAAGACGCTGCTGGCGAAAGCTGTCGCCGGGGAAGCGGGGGTGCAGTTCCTGTCCATATCCGGCTCTGACTTCGTGGAATTATATGTGGGCGTTGGAGCGTCACGTGTACGTGACCTGTTTGACCAGGCGAAAAAGCTTGCGCCGGCTATAGTATTTATAGATGAAATTGACGCCGTCGGACGTCAGCGCGGTTCCGGTCTTGGCGGAGGCCACGACGAACGGGAACAGACGTTGAACCAGCTGCTTGTTGAGATGGACGGGTTTAACATGAACGAGGGCGTTATCGTCATGGCGGCCACGAACCGCGCGGATATACTGGACAACGCGCTGCTCCGTCCGGGCAGGTTTGACAGGCAGATTTACGTTGGCACACCGGACATCAAGGGACGTGAGGAAATCCTGAAGATTCATTCCCGTGGCAAAAGTCTGGGCGACGATGTGGACTTGAAGAGCATAGCGAAAGGCACGGCCGGATTCACAGGCGCGGATCTTGAGAACCTTATGAACGAATCCGCGCTGCTGGCGGCGAGACGCAATAAGCCCTACATCTCCATGAATGAGGTGGATGACGCGATATTAAAGGTCGAGATGGGGCCTGAGAAGAAGAGCCGTCTCGTAAGCGATAAGGAGAAGAAGCTGACGGCGTATCATGAGGCTGGTCACGCCATTGCCGGCAGGTATCTTGAGAACGTGGACCCGGTGCATTTTATCACGATTGTACCCAGACGCGGAGGGGTAGGCGGGTTCACGCTGTTCAGACCTGACGAGGATATGTCTTTCGCGTCGCGCAGCAGGATGCAGGAACAGATAGTAATGGCGTTAGGCGGCCGCGTGGCGGAAAAGTTATTCCTTGACGATATATCCACCGGCGCGTCCGGAGACATCCAACAGGCGTCCAATATCGCCCGCAAGATGGTGACAGTCTACGGAATGTCCGACAGGCTCGGCCCCATATCCTTCGATTCAAGCGAACACAGCATCTTTATTGGTCGGGACTTTGGCCAGACGAAGAGCTACTCGGAGGAGACAGCCGGCATAATTGACGAGGAAGTGAAACGGATATTCGACCAGGCGCAGGAGCGCTGCGAGCGGCTGCTTAACGCGCACAGAGATGAACTTATAGCGACGGCGGAATATCTGCTTGAAAACGAGTCCATGACCGGTGAAGATTTCAATTACCTCTGCGAACATGGCGGTGAACTGCCGCCAAAGGAAACGGAGCAGACCGCGCAATCCAACCCGATAGTTGAGGAGATCGAGGCCGAGGCGAGAGAAGAAGCGAAGAAAGCCGAACGCCGCGAGAAACGCCGGCTTGAGCCGAGAGTTGACCTGGAGGAGGACGAACAATAACCGCTGTTACGGCGGCAAATAGACCTGATACGTAATCCCAGATTAAAAGATTTAATCTGGGATTACATTTCGGGTTACACACGCAAGCACGCTCACGCTGTCTCCGCAACCCCTGATTTGATAATAAAGCGTCAGAAGCTTTTAATCACATCAGGGATTGTATGGATCCTGCCGCGCGGTTTGCTGATAAAAAGCGGGAGCCTCGGATATTTTCGAGGCTCCCGCTTGCTTTAGCGTATTATAATAATCTTCGTTAAAAAACCCGAAAAGCTTTTTAACGGAGGTTATATGAAGACGAGCTGCCGCGCAAAAGCGCGGCAGCAAATCGCGGGTATTATATCGTAATCATGTCGGGGGCTGTTCCTCCGGCGGGCCGTTGCTGCCCACCGGCAGCGTGTCCGGCTCAGTGGGCGTAACGTCATCAGGCCCTGTGGACGGCTCATCGTTTGTATCGTCGGGATTGTCCGGCGTAACCGGATTGTCCGTATTCCCCGGGTTGCCCGTGTTCCCCGGATTTTCACCGTTATCCGGATTGTCCGGGTCGTCAGTGCTGCCCGGATTGTCCGTGCTGTTTGTATCGTCGGGATTGTCCGGCTCATCAGGGGTATCAGGGTTGTCGGTATTATCGGGATTGTCTGTGTTATCCGGGTTATTCGGATCCACCGCGTTATCGGAGGTTGGCTCGTAGTAGAATTCCACGATGTTGTCCTCCTCAAACTCGGACAGTTCAATAGTCTCGGAACCGGAGCCGATAATGATATAGCCCTCCACATCCGGAGCGGTTACTGTCACAGTATCTCCGGGAGTTCCATAATCCACAGTTTCCTCATAGAGAATGGCGACTCCGCCGGTTTCGTCTATACATATTCCGCGCGCGGAATATCCGACTGTGTCATAATCGACGTCGCCGGGCACTTCCTCAAGAGTAATATCATCATAGGTGGCGAAGTCTTTGTATTCCAGATCCTGGTGCACAAGCGTCATGACTTTATTCCAGAGCTGCGCTGACGGGTTGCCGCTCACGGAAATGGAGGCGGGCATCTCGTATCCTGACCAGACAGCCGCTACGTAATATGGCGTGAATCCGACGAACCAACGGTCAGTGGCGGAGCCGGATGTTCCCGTCTTACCGGCGGTGGGCATGAACCCGAGATTCGCTTCATAGCCAGTACCGCTGGTGGCGGCGGTCTGAAGTATATCTGTCATCCAGTAAGCGGTAGCTTCACTGATCGCGGTGTAAGTCTCCGGGATGTTGTCATAGACGAGCCTGTCGTCGCTGTCGTATATGGCGCTGAAAGTCCGGGACTTAATGAAAAGACCGCCGTTTACGAACATACAGTATGATTGCGCCATCTCACGAACCGTTACGCCGACAGTAAGCTGGCCTAAGGCGAGAGGCGAGTAGAACGCGTCCCGCTCGTCCAGTTGGAGCTGCAAAGTGTTCGTGAGGAATGAGTAGGAGGCGGCGGGGGTGAGATCGTCCAGCACCTGCGCGGCGACTGTGTTGCACGAGTGCATGACGCCCTCGCGGATAGTGACATATCCGTAGTACCGGTAGCTGTCGTTGTGGGGGACCCAGTCGGTACCTGAGAGGGTAATGTCGGGTGAGTCATTATATATAGTGTTGGGCGTTATAAGCCCGTTTTCCATGGCCGGGGCATAGACGGCAATAGGCTTGAAGGAGGAGCCGGGCGGTCTTCGCGACTGTGTCGCGAGATTCAGCTCCAGGTTGCCCGTCTTTTCGCCGACCTTCCCCGCCAGCGCCACAATGTCCCCCGTGTATGGGTCGGTTATGACTATTGCCGACTGGAACTGCTGGCTGCTCCCGGAAGCTTTTGGAATCTCATCCAGATTCTGGTAAATCGAATCCACCTTCTCCTGGATTTCCGGGTTCAGCGTGCTGTAAATCTTGAACCCGCCGGTAAGAAGGAGAGTCTCAGCGGCGCTCTTGGATATGTTGCGTGACTCCATGAAATAATCAATAACATCGCTGCGGACGGCTTCCTCGAACCAGGTGTACACCTCGTTATTGGCCGCGCTGTCGTCCTCTTTGAACGCGAAGTTAAGTGGTTCGGCTTTCGCGGCGGCGCAGGTCGCTTCGTCGATGTAGCCCTGCTCCAGCATTTCGTCAAGTATCATCTCCTGCCGTTCCTTGTTCGCGACAGGGTGCAGCTTGGGACTGTACATGGACGGGTTATTAGTGATGCCCACAATGCAGCAGCATTCCGCCAGCGTCAGGTCTTTAACGTCCTTATCGAAGTAGTATTTGGCCGCCGCGCCAATGCCGAAATTGCCGTGACCGAAATACACGACGTTAAGGTACCACGTTATGATTTCCCATTTCTCATAGTCCTTTTCAACCTCCAGCGCTCTGAACATCTCCGTCAGCTTCATCTGAACCGTTCGCTGCCCTGTGGTCCCGCTGTCATCTTCATCCTGGTAGATGGTGTTTTTAATGAGCTGCTGGGTGATAGTGGAGCCGCCGAATGTGTCCTTCATGCCGAGGAACATATTTAAAAAAGCGCCTGCGGATCTGTACCAGTCCACCCCGTTGTGGGTATAAAAGCGCTTGTCCTCTATCGCCACAAGCGCGTGCTCCAGATCCAGAGACATATCCTCGTAATCCACCCAGAACCTTGTGCCTGAAGAGCTTTGCAGGCTGACAAGCTCTTCATATTGCTCTGTATCCGGGTTTTCATAGTATATGACGCTCGTCTGGTTCAGCGAGATCTCCGCAAACGTTACACCGAGATCCTGTGACAGCAGATTCGTCTTTATATAGACTACGAATATGCACGCCAACATCATGACAGTGGTTATGACTATTAAAATCAGTATCCCGACGGTTTTGAACACAAGACCTATCGCAGTGGCAGCGCCTGAAATACCGGCTCTGGCCGTCTTTTTCAGCCGCCGCTTTGTCTTTATAGTCAAATTATGCACCTCGCTTTCTGAGTAGCTGCCAATAACACAAGCTCACTATATTATACCATACCTTGTCAACGCTTTAAAGGTGTCACGGAAATTTAATATTTTCAATCCGCGCCATGATAGGGAACCGCTGAATAAATCGTACGCGGCCGGATCGCCTTTTCCGCCGGAAATTCCCACGCCGTCAGCGCGCGCCGATTTAATCAGAGCTTCCTTGGTATCAGTTATGAAATAAGTGGACATAATATACACGAAGAAGTATACAGAAGAATGCTGAGAAGGAGTGAACGCAATGAAAATCAGGATCAGGACGGCGGCGGTTTTAGGCGCGTTGAGTCTCACATCCGCGGCATCCGCGGCCGCGGTGGTATCGAACGCGGCCCCGCGTTCCGTTTACAGCGAGACAGCCGTGGAGGAGACGCTGGCGCACGACGGATACACGGTCAAGGCGGTTAATGGCAATATCGGGGTGTACTACATGAGTGAGCTGATATTCGAGACGGACATAAGCGTCGCGACGCTCAGGGAATCGGACAGAGAATCGCTGGTGAACGGGGTGGACACCGATAACTATGAGGAGGTATTACGTCTACTTGAAGATTTTAGTTCATAACTTTCAAATTTCTCTTGATTTTTCTGAAAGGACGTGATATAATAAGACGCAGATGGATGATATGGGGGCGATAACCGTGAACAATGGGACGGAGGAGCCGGATAACGGTTTCGGAAGTGATATTTACTCCATCAGCGACGATGACGGCAACACCTATGAGCTGGAGCACCTGGACACGATTGAGATGGACGGCGTGTACTATCTGGCGTTTCTTCCGGTTGACGATGTAGACGCCGGGATGGTTATCCTGAAGAGTGAACATGGTGATGACGGAGATGATTATCTCGTTATCCCCACGGATGATGAAGAGGAGAGAGCGTATGAGCAGTTCATGCGTGAGCTTTTCGAGGATGAGGATGATGAGGAGTGACGGTCTGTCCTTTTTCTGGCGCCACATATAAATCGGCGAATGTTTTTGCTTACTGAATATAACATCTACTCCCTGCGGCGTGCGTGATAAGTTTATTTAAACCCACATCTCTTATAAGGGACGCCGGACTCTCGCCATGGATTGCAGGCCTCCCGACACCGCTCAGACGGCACCTCGGAAGTTGGAAGCAGCGAAGTGGTGAGGAGGCGACCCACCTGCATTGTATGTGCAGGTTATAAATGATCTTACACGGCGTTTGCGGGGAGACTAAAAGATGTACATATTCGCAGCGGACGGAACCGGGCTGACGTCTCCGGCGGGATTGTACGGATTATACATTATTACTTATAGCGTGAAGCTGATATACGGAGCGGTATCGAAGAGGTCATAACGGGGCTGACTCGAAATCAGTTTGCAGGCAACTGCACGTGGGTTCGAATCCCACCCGCTCCGCCAAAAGTTCTCCGGAACATGGTAAGACCATGTTCCGGAGAACTTTTTCACATTATCGGCCCGGCGCCGCCCACGGCGGGCTATGGATAGATACAGACGCGCCGCTGCAATACGTTCCTGACCTTGCGCGTCGCGGTTGACGCGCCCACGATACGGTCACGGCGTCACGCGAGACACTCCTTCACCCACTCGATAAAGTTCTCGTCTGACGTGCCGGTTCGTTCCGCCTGTGTATGTCCCTGACCCCAGACGGTCTCAAAGTCCACGTCAGCGCCGCTGCTTTCAAGAGCGAGCGCGAGGTTCACTTCCGTTGTCAGCGCGGTGTCGCCCTGTTCAATGCCGGTGCGTATGCGCCAGTACTGTGCCACGTCAGAGCTGCCACAGCCCTCGTAGTAATCGCATATATAATAGAGCGGATTGTACATATTGACGCGCGTATCAACCGTATTTCCGAGAGCGTCTTCCCGCGCGAGGTCTTCAGCGTAATCGGCGGCGTACTCAGAACCCAGCTCCGCCAGCAGTTCGGCCATTATCGGGTCAAAATGCGCGCCCTCACCGTCGCCGTAACCGAACAGCGTATTCTCACCCTGCGTGCCGTTCAGATCGTCAAAGGCGCCGACGCTCTTTGACGCGGATTTGAGGAGCTTGACAAAATCGGCAACGCTCGTTATTGTCACCTCACCGGTGTCAGCGTTGTAACTCACCCATTGGGTTCCGGCGTTTAAAGCGTCAATGTAGTCCTGCGCCGTCTCATAAGTCCCGCTGAGGTCAAGCCCACTGTCAGAGCCGGTGTCCACGCGATCAATGCCGTCCTCAATAAAATCGCCGTCTCCATCGGTATAGCCGCCGCGCCCTCCGGCAAATTCTCCGTCCGGCAACTCGCCGTCGAAATCGTCCCGGCCAAGGCCGTC
>CAYQWH010000027.1:0-16781 GCA_964421265.1 uncultured Oscillospiraceae bacterium
CCGGAGTTGAACTGGGCAAACTCCCTTATGGCCGACAGACGTTTATCCGCCACCTCGCTGAGCACCTTGTCCCGGCGGAAGGTGAAGTACGCGAAGGCGCGCCTTGACGACCGGCCCACTCTGCCGCGTGTCTGGTGCAGCTGCGCCAGCCCCATCCTATCGGCGTCCTCGATTATCAGCGTGTTCACGTTCGGTATGTCTATGCCGGTCTCTATTATCGTCGTGCACACCAGGACCTGTATCTCCCCGGCCTGCATCGACTCCATTACGGAGTTGAGGGCGTCCTCCTCCATCCTGCCGTGGGCGACCGCCACGTTTATCCCGTCAAGCAGCCCCCTTATCTCAATGGCCTTCCTGTCTATCGTCTCCACCCGGTTGTATAGATAGTACACCTGTCCGCCACGGGACACCTCCCGCCTTATCGCCTCGGTCAGCACCGACCAGTCGTGTTCCATTACGTAAGTCTGTACCGGCTGTCTGTCTGATGGCGGCTCCTCTATTGTGGACATATCCCGCACACCGGACAGGGCCATGTTCAGCGTCCGGGGTATGGGCGTGGCGGACAGCGTCAGCACGTCCACCTGCTTCGACATCTCCTTCAGCCGCTCCTTGTGCGTGACGCCGAACCGCTGCTCCTCGTCCACCACAAGCAGTCCCAGCTTGCTGAACTTCACGCTCTTCTGGAGGAGCTTGTGGGTGCCCACAACTATATCCACGGACCCGTCGGCCAGACCCTGGGTCGTCTTTCTTATCTCCGCCGGCGTGCAGAACCGGCTCAGTATCTCCACCCGGAAGGGGAACCCGGAGAACCTGCGGGCTATGGTCTGGTAGTGCTGCTGGGCGAGCACGGTGGTAGGTACGAGAACCGCCGCCTGGTACCCGTCCAGCACGCACTTCATGACGGCGCGGAGGGCCACCTCCGTCTTGCCGTAGCCCACGTCGCCGCAGAGCAGTCTGTCCATGGGGACGGGACTCTCCATGTCGGCCTTTATCTCCTTCGTCGCCCGGAGCTGATCGTCCGTCTCCTGGTACTCGAAGCCGTCCTCGAACTCCGTCTGCCAGGGCTTATCCGGGGAGAACGCGTGGCCTATGGCCTGGCGGCGCTCCGCCTGGAGCTTTATCAGCCCGTCCGCCAGCTCCCGCACGGCCGCCTTCGCTTTCACCTTCGCCCTGGCCCAGTCGGTTCCGCCCAGCTTCGACAACCGCAC
Source organism: uncultured Oscillospiraceae bacterium (assembly GCA_964421265.1). GTDB lineage: Bacteria > Bacillota > Clostridia > Oscillospirales > Oscillospiraceae > RUG626. Next base: position 1,209 of record CAYQWH010000027.1, read on the forward strand.
CGGCGTGTCGTCACCGGCGCCGATGTACTTCGTAACCGCGTCAAGCTGCGTCGCCGGGATATACAGCGTGTCCGTGCCGGCGTAGGCGATCTTTATATAGTCCCGCTCCACTCCGTCCACGCGCCGCTTCACCATCCCCACAAAGCGCCCTATGCCGTACTGCTCGTGGACCACCAGATTGCCGGGAGTGAGATCCGTAAAGCTGTCCAGCTTCTGCCCTTTGGACGGCAGCTTCTTCCTGGAGCTTTTGCGGAATATCCGCTGCATTATCTGCCCCTCGGTTATCACCGCCAGCTTCATGTCCGGGTACTCAAGTCCCGCCGACAGGGAGCCTCTGGCTATGACGCACCGTCCCCTGTCCGGCAGGCTCTCAAGATCCATGTCATAGGCGCTGCGTATCTCCTGCTTCGCCAGGTACTCCTTTAATACCTCGCCACGGCTTCTGTCCTTTACAAGCACCACCACACTGTACCCGGTGTTCATATAGTGCTTTATGTCGCTGGCGGCCGTCTCCAGGCTGCCGCCGTAGCTGGGTAGCTGTTTCGCCGTCAGCGCGCCTATGGTCCTCGGGGGCATGGGGTAGGAGCTGGCTGTAAAGTTGGCGAGCATGACAGTGTCCCTCTCACGGAGCCTGTCTATCACGTCCGGCCACTCCTCTAAGAGCCTTGATGTGTCGCTCTCAAGGACCCCGCTCTCCTTAAGCCCGAGAAGATCCTCACTGAGCTGCCAGATATAGTTCTTGGCCCTCTCAGCCAGCCGCGCCGGTTCGCACAGTATCACTACCGCGTCGCGGGGGATATAGTCCAGTGCCGTGGCCGGCTCGTACAGCAGGTCCAAATACCTATCCGAGGCCGGCAGGGAGCGGCCGTCCTTTATCCGTCCCAGGTCGTCCCGGATGTTCTCCAGGATGCTCTGCCCCACGGATCTCCTCTTGAGAAGCGACTTGCCATAGGCGTCCAGTCTCGCCGCCAGGCCCGCAGCGCCGCCATCGGCCGCGCACACCTCCGCCTCCCGCGAGGGCGTTATGACCACCTCGCCGGTGTTCTCCGTCCTTCTCTGGCTCGACACGTCAAAATAGCCCATGGAATCTATCTCATCGCCGAAGAACTCGCACCTGACAGGCTCGCCGCCGGTGGGCGTGAACACGTCAAATATGCCGCCGCGTATGGAGAACTGGCCTGTCCCCTCAACCATATCCGTCCGCTCATAGCCCGCCTCCACAAGGCTGGCGGCAAGCTTCTGGACGTCGTATGTCCCGCCGGCTTTCAGCGTAATGGTCAATCTCTTCAGGACGTCCGGCGGCATCGTCCGCATCATCAATCCGTCCGGCGTCGCCGTCACGAACCGGGCCGTCCCGCGAAGGAGCTTGCTGAAGACGGATATCCGTCTCTGCTCCCCGTCTCTTGACACGCCCTCCGCGTTATGGAACACAAATTCCCTGGCGTAGAGCCTGTCTATCTGGTTATCGCTCTCAAGAAAGCCCGCCACGTCCGTGGCGAACCTATTGGCCTCGGCCTCGTCAGCGCACACCGCTATGACGGGTCTGCCGGTTATGGCGTAAATCGCCGCCGCCGTGTGCGCCCTTGGCAGCGCGCCCGTCCCGGACAGCAGCGCCGGGCAGCGCCCCGTCTCTATGGCTCTTATTATATCGCTAAAGCCCTTCTCCTGTGTTATCGCTTTTGTCAGGACTTCCATTTCCCACTCCGTTTCCGTACTCTCTGATACTGTCCCCCGATGAATCGCTCCAGTCGGGGAACCTGTGTGCCGCGCACACTTATATGGCGCGATCCGCGCCGCGCCATCTCCGCAGTCTCCCTGACACGCGCTATTATATATGACCCGCATTCCGTCAGGGATAAATATGGACAGCGGCGGCAGGTACCCCCAAACAGGCCACGCGCCAGGCCCCGCTTACCGCAGCGGTTCCTTCTTTATCCTCGGGAACCTGCGGGGGTATTTCATGTCCGTCTCCGCCGTCTTTTTTATCTCGATCACCCTCCGCCGTATCTCCGTTCCCGGCAGAGTATATTCGTGTACAGCCGCGATTATTCCGCCCAGCGCCTTTACCGCTCCGCGGCTCTCAGCCAACTCCGCGTCCGTGTCCGCGCTCTTCATGGCGTAAAACGCGCCGCCCACCTTCACCAGCGGCAGGCACAGCTCAACGAGCACAGGCAGCGCGGCCACGGCTCTCGATACCGCCGCGTCGTAACGCTCCCTGTACTCACGTCTCTGTCCCAGCTCCTCGGCTCTTGCGCATATTGTGTCGGCAGTCAGCCCCATCTTTTCCAGCGTCTCACGCAGGAAGTCAATCTTTTTGCCGGTGCTGTCTATGAGCGCCAGCTCCATGTCCGGATTCGCTATGAGGAGCGGGAGTCCCGGAAAGCCCGCGCCCGTGCCCACATCCGCCACCTTGGCGGCGCGGAAGTCCGCGAATTTCATGAGAGCGAGGCTGTCAAGAAAATGCAGCCTCGCCGTGTCCTCCTCGCCCTCTATGGCCGTCAGGTTGAACTGGCGGCTCCGCGTCCTGAGGTTGTCATAATAAGCTCTTATCAGGCCGGCGGCGGCAGCCGGCAGCTCCAAACCCAGCTCCGCCGCGCCGTCTATGACAAGCTCCTCAATCATCCTTCTTTTCCTTCAGCAGGTCACGTATCTCCGTCAGCAGTACCTCCTCCTTTGACGGCGCCGGAGGCGCGGCGGGCGCCTCCTTCTTGCGGTGGAGCTTGTTTATCCCCTTCACGAGGCAGAACACCACAAACGCCATCACCAGGAAGTTCAGCACCGCCTGTATGAAGTTCCCGTAAGTCACCTGAGCTGTCCCTATGGTCACGTACATATTGGAGAAGGATATGCTGCCCGTCAGTATGCCCAGTATGGGCATGACTATGTCCTCAACGAGGGAGTTAGTTATGGTGGAGAACGCCCCGCCAACTATGACGCCCACGGCCAGGTCTACGACATTACCACGGGATATGAACTCCTTGAACTCCGCGAAAAAACCCTTTTTTGCCATTTTAAATCACCCCTGTAGTAGTTTTCTCAAGCCTGTCCTTGCCGCCCATATATGGTCTGAGCACCTGGGGTATGACTACGCTGCCGTCAGACTGCAGGTTGTTCTCCAAAAACGCTATCAGCATCCTGGGCGGGGCGACGCAGGTGTTATTCAGCGTGTGCGCCAGATATGTCCCGTTCTCGCCCTTTACGCGTATTTTAAGGCGCCTCGCCTGCGCGTCGCCCAGATTGGAGCAGGAACAGACCTCGAAATACTTCTGCTGTCTTGGGCTCCACGCCTCTATGTCGCAGGACTTGACCTTCAGATCGGCCAGATCGCCGGAACAGCACTCTATCTGCCGAACCGGTATATCCATGGATCTGAACAGCTCCACGGAGTACCTCCACAGCCTGTCGTACCACTCCATGGACTCCTCCGGGCGGCAAACAACTATCATCTCCTGCTTCTCGAACTGGTGTATCCTGTAGACGCCCCGCTCCTCAAGGCCGTGGGCGCCCTTCTCCTTCCTGAAGCAGGGGGAGTAGCTGGTGAGCGTGTGGGGTAACGAGTCCTCCGGGATAATCTGGTCGATGTACCTGCCTATCATGGTGTGCTCCGACGTGCCGATCAGGTACAGGTCCTCGCCCTCTATCTTATACATCATGGCGTCCATCTCGGGGAAGGACATGACTCCCTCCACCACGTTCCCGTGCATCATGAACGGCGGGATCATATAGGTGAACCCCTTGCCTATCATGAAGTCCCGGGCGTAGGCCAGGACCGCCTCGTGGAGGCGGGCCACGTCGCCCACAAGGTAGTAAAACCCGTTCCCGGCCACCCGTCTGGCGCCCTCCAGGTCTATACCTCCCAGGCTCTCCATTATCTCCGTGTGGTACGGAACCGGGAAATCCGGCACCTTCGGCTCCCCGAACCGCTGCACCTCCACGTTGGCGCTGTCGTCGGGGCCTATGGGCACCGACGGGTCGATTATCTGCGGGATCTGCAGCATGACCTCGCGCAGCTCCTTTGAGTACCTGTCCTCGGCCTCCTCAAGCTCGGCAAGTCTCTCGGCGTCCGCCCTGACCTGTTCCTTCACGGCCTCCGCCTCCTGCGCCTTCGACGGGTCGCTCTTCGCCTTGCCCATCAGCGCGCCTATGCTTTTTGAGAGCCGGTTCCTCCTGGCCCTCAGCTCGCTGCCCTCGTTAATGGCGGCCCGGAGGAGCCTGTCAAGCTCCGCGGCCCTGTCCACCAGCGGCAGCTTCTGCTCCTGGTACTTCTTCCTTATATTCTCCCTGACAAGCTCCGGGTTGTCCCGGATAAGTTTTATATCAATCATTTTCCTCTTCTCCCGTTGTTATCTCATCTCTCAGTTCCCTGTAGAGCTCCGCGCTCTCGCCGTCAAGATACTCGCTGACGGCGTCCACGTCCCCAAGCAGCTGCGCCGTGTCCTCCCCAGAGACATACGCTCGGTAGAGTTTCAGGAGCGCCTCCGCCGCGGCGGTCCGCTTCTCCTGTATTTCAAGGCTCTCGCTGAGCTGGCGGGCCTGGTCCTCCGCGTCCCGCAGCTCCGACTCGGCGGCGTCCCTGGCGTCCTCCGCGTCGCTGACCTCGCCCTCCATCTGCTGTATCTCCGCCTTCAGCTCACCGTTCTCCCGCTCCAGCTCCAGACTGTAGTTCTGCAGGTCCTCTATGTTCTGCAGCGCCTGTATGGAGAATTCGCTGTGCCGCTCCGTGATGTCGGAGATGGTCGCCTCGCTCCTGCGCTGCTGAATGAAGTAGGAGAGGACTATAAGCCCCAGCGCCACCACAAACAGCACCAGCATATACACAATGACCGATCTCTGCCGCTTGTTTTTCGGCTTAGTCTCCGTTTCCCGGACGGCGCCAGACTCCCGCTCATCCGCTCCGTCCGTGTCCGGCGGGTCGCCTCTTCGCTCAAGCTTCAATTTATGCTCCCTCCCATGCTTTTAAGCGCGTTGTACAGCGCCTCGAAGTCGTCGGCGCCGTAGTACTCGATCTCAAACACGCCTCTCGTCTCCCCGCCTCTCACGCGCACTCTCCGTCCCAGAGCGGAACCGAGCTCCTTCTCCACCTCCGCCATATAGTCCACGCCGTCCGGCGCGGTCCGGCGCTTCGGCTTGGCGGGCGGTCTGGGGTCAGTCATGCGCTTGACCTGCCGCGTCGTCTCCCTGACCGACAGGCCCTCGCTGACCGTCTTTGTCGCCAGCTCCGTCTGCTGCCGGGGCGACTCCAGCTCCAATATGGCCCTGGCGTGGCTCAGCGTCAGCTTCTGCTCCTCCACCAGCTTTATAACCTCCGGCGGCAGGTTCAGCAGCCTGAGCGCGTTGGCTATCACCGGCCGCGACTTGCCCACGCGCTCCGACACCTTCTCCTGCGTCATGCCGTATTTGCTCATGAGCTGCCGGTAGCCCCTCGCCTCCTCTATGGGGTTCAGGTCCTCCCTCTGCAGGTTCTCTATCAGCGCAAGCTCCTCGCTCTCCTGGTCGTCCGCCTCCATCACGCGCACAGGCACGTCCTCAAGCCCCGCCATCCTCGCCGCGCGCCAGCGCCTCTCACCGGCTATTATCTGGTAGTAACCGCCGTCCAGTCTCCTGACAGTGATCGGCTGGATCATGCCGTGCTCACGGATCGAGTCCGCCAGCTCCGCCAGTGACTCCTCGTCAAAATTTGAGCGCGGCTGGTCCATCCTCGGTTCCAGCTTCGACACCGGCAGTACCATGCCGCCCTCCGGCTCGTTCACCAAGTCATCGCCGAACAGGGCGCCGAGACCCGATCCCAGTCCCCTTGCCATTCTTCACATCCCCCTCTCGTTCCTCTTCATAAGCTCGTTCGCCAGAGCTATGTACGCCTGGGAGCCTTTAGACGCGTAGTCGTAGATCATGACCGGCTTCCCATGGCTGGGCGCCTCGGACAGCCTGACGTTCCTTGGTATGACCGTGCCGAACACCTTGTCCTTAAAGTACTTCTTGACCTCCGTGGCCACCTGCAGCGACAGGTTCGTGCGCCCGTCATACATCGTCAGTACCACGCCCTCAAGCTGAAGCCTCGGGTTCATCCTCCGCTTTATAAGGCGTATCGTGCCCATCAGATCCGTAAGCCCCTCCAGCGCGAAGTACTCGCACTGGACGGGTATGAGCACCGTGTCAGCGGCGGTCAGCCCGTTCAACGTCAGAAGTTCCAGTGAGGGCGGGCAGTCGATGAGAATGTAGTCGTACCTGTCCCTCACCTCGTCGAGAGCCTTGCTCAGCACGTGCTCCCTGTCGTCCATGTCCACCAGCTCCACAACCGTACCGGCCAGCGCCTTGTTGGACGGGAGCAGGTCGCCATATTTCGTCCTGACGACCGCGTCTTGGGCGGGTACGTCCCTTATCATGACGTCATAGGTGCCGCTCTTGACTCTGGTCTTGTCCACGCCCATGGCCGAGGACGCGTTGCCCTGCGGGTCCGCGTCGCAAAGCAGCGCCCGCTTCCCCGCCCTCGACAGGGCGCAGATGAGGCTCACGCAGCTTGTGGTCTTGCCCACTCCGCCCTTCTGGTTGGCGACCGCGATAATCTTGCCCAACTCTCTCCCTCCTTTCCTCAACGTGGATAGCGCGGCGGCGGTTCGGATCATATCCCGTAAGCGCCGCGCGCCGTCTGCTCCAACTATTATATTACAGTATCTCCATTTTTTCAAGCCCCAAAACGTTTCACGTGAAACAACGTTTCGCGCTTTTCGGGGCGGATTTTTGTCGTTCTGTCGAGAAGGCGCGATTCGCGGCGGGGGAACGCGAGATGTCCGCGCGCCGCTTGCGGGCTTTTTAAAAGCCTCAAGGCCTTTGCGCAAGGCGGCGCAAAGGCGTAGAGAGCCTGTCGGACGGCGCGCGTACCGGATTAAATCCTTAAATTTGGGGCAGGTGTTAATAAATTGTCTATCATTTTCCGAAATTCTGTGGTATACTTAGGGGTACCCACTTAACTGATGGATTGAGGTGTATTATGGCAGATACAGTATATGTACCATGGGGTTTGATGGAGGAATTTGTGGTATCGGCGTTCAAGGCCTACGGCACGCCGGAGGAGGACGCGAGGATATGCGCCGACGTAATTCTTGAGAGTGACCGGCGGGGCATAGCGAGCCACGGCTGCAACAGGCTCAAACCCATATATCTTGACCGGTTTGAAAACGGGACGCTCAAGCCGGTCACGGAGCTTGAGGTAATCAAGGAGACAAAGACCACAGTATGTCTTGACGCCCACGACGGGCTTGGCATGGTGGCCAGCAAGCGGGCGATGGAGATGGCCATAGAGAAGGCGAAGGCGTGCGGCATGGGCGGCGCGGCGGTTAAGAACTCGACGCACTATGGCATAGCCGGCTACTGGGCGACAATGGCGGCGAACGAGGGGCTTATCAGCATATGCGGCACCAACGCGAGACCGGCGGTCGCGCCCACGGGGGGCGTGGACAATATGCTGGGCACCAACGCGCTGACCATATCGCTGCCCACCGACGAGCCGTTCCCCTTTGTGCTGGACTGCGCCACGTCCACCGTCCAGCGCGGGAACATCGAGGTCTGGGCGCGGCAGGGCATGGACACGCCGAAGGGCTCGGTCATCGACCGGAACGGCGAGTACCTGACAGACAGCAGACAGATCCTGAAAGACCTCCTGGAGGGGAAGGCCGCTCTGACAACCTTCGCCGGGTACAAGGGCTACGGCTACTCCATGGTCGTGGAGATACTGTCAGCGGCGCTGACAGGCGGTCCGTTTATGCGGATGCTGTCGGGTATTGACGAAAACGGCGGCACGAAGCCGTACCACCTTGGCCACTTCTTCTTCCTTGTGGACCCGGAGGCGTTCATGGGTGCGGACACGTTCCGGAAGACGGCCGGGGAGATATGCAGGCAGCTGCGCGCCTCCACAAAAGCCCCGGGAGTTGACCGGATCTACACGGCCGGAGAGAAGGAGTGGCTTGCGTGGCAGGAGCGCAAGGACAAGGGGAACCCAATATCCGGCGAGGTGCAGGGTGATCTTATAGAGATACGCGACCGGCTGAGACTGCCGTATGTATTTCCGTTTGAGAGGTAAAATATGGGCGCCAGAGAATCCACATATATATACGACGCGCTGCCGGAACCTGTTGTGGAGCTGCGCGGCAGCGAGGCCGTGTACATGAACGCCGCCGCGCAAAATCTCTTTGGGGAGAGCGTGACGGGCGACGTGTTCGGGGCGGAACTCGCGGAGAGCGGCTCCGACGTGACGGGCACGTTTACATACATGGGCGAGACTTACACGGCGCTGGCGTCAGGAGACGGCGGGCGTCGGCTCATCCTGATCCAGCCGAACAGCCGCGGCGGGGATATCGGCAAGCTGTCGGCGGCCATGGCCCACATGAACAGCCTGGTAACAATGTCAAAGCTGCTGACTGACCAGATAATAAGAGAGACTGATATTGAGGGCAACGACGCGGCGAAGGACACTCTGGGGAGGCTCCTGCACACATACTTCAGTATGTCAAGGATCTCACGGAACCTGGAGACGCTGTGCGACGAGTGCGGGTTCGATAATCCGCACAATATAAACATGACGGTCTTTGACGTGGCGGAGATGTGCGCCCACGTGATAGACATGGTTTGCGAGATAATGGATCTTGATGAGCAGAGGCTGAATTTCAGCAGCGCCCCGGACAGCATACGCTTCTACGGCGACAAAGCGGAAATAGAGCGGGTGTTCCTTAACCTTCTGGTCAACGCTCTTGACAACTCGCCCCGGGACTCGGAGATAACCGTAACGGTCGCGATCAGGTTCTACGGCGTGAGCATATACGTGCACAATTTCGGGCGGGAGATCCCGCCCCGGAGACAGAGGACCCTGTTCCAGAGCCTGAGCGCCAACGAGAACGATATGAGCGACAACAGTCCCGGCCTGGGACTCGCGGTAGTGCAGCACATAGTCTCCTCCTACGGCGGCAGAGTCTCCCTCTCCAGCTCCGAGGAAAACGGCACGGGCGTGGATGTCTTCCTTCCGTTCAAAAAGCCCCAGAAGCTGAGCCTGAGGCAGAACCGCGCCAGCTACGGGGACGACGATGACGTAATCACGTATATGCGGGATATGTCAGGTATCCTTGACAGCAAAGTCTACCTCACGTATTTTTTAGACTCCTGACGCGCCGCAACAGCGCCAGGAAGCGCGCGTTGGAGGCCCATCAGGTAAATGTCCGCTTATCTGACAAATTACCGCGTTCGCGGCGGAATAATAGCAGTCGCCAGAGCGCGCGGGAAACTGACCTGCGCGCTCTTTTCCCATGCAAAGAAGCGGAAAAGCAGGCGCCGCCAGGCGGGCGCGGGGAAAGCGCAAGGGCTTTACAAAGAAAGCCGGAAGGTTTTCATGGCTCCGCAGGGGCGCGGCAATTTATGGGACAGCGTGACGCGCCGCGCGGAGCGGGCAAACGAACGCGTGTCCCGGATTAAAAGGCTAATCCGGGACACGCGTCGTATGGGCCGGCGCGCTTTCGCGCGGCGGCAAATCGCGGGGCGGTATTACAGGCTGGTGTATCCGCCGTCAACGGGCAGGATCAGGCCGTTGACATAGGTGCTGGCGGGGGACGCCAGGAATATGGCGGCCGTATCCAGCTCACCCTCTCTGCCGTAGCGGGCCATGGGGATCATGGTGCGGGCGTAATTCTGGAAGAACTCGCTCTCCAGTGTCTCTTTGGTCAGAGGTGTCTCAAAATAGCCGGGGCATATGGCGTTTACGGTAATCCCCTTGTCGCCCCACTCGCAGGCTAAGGCCCTCGTCAGGTTGACGACGCCGCCCTTTGCCGCGTGGTAAGGGGACGCGGGGGCGATCTTGTTGCCCACAAGGCCGTACATGGAGGCTATATTGATAATGCGGCCATATCCGGCGGGGATCATGGCGTTCTTGGCCACCTCGCGGGCCATCCTGAAGGAGCCGAACAGGTCGATGTTAATCTCGTTGGAGAACTGCTCGTCGGTAATGTCCTCAGCGTTGGCAACGGCGCCGGTGCCGGCGTTGTTAATCAGAATATCAATCCGGCCAAAGCGGTCGAGGATCTCCCTGACGGCCTTCCGCACCTGTTCGGTGTCGGTAATGTCGCAGGCCACGCCGACCGCGTCCACGCCATATGTCTCGCTAAGTGTGGCCGCCACCTGGTCAATCAGGTTCTTGCGGCGGGCCAGCGCAACGATTGACGCCCCCTGATTGGCAAGCGCGTTGGCCATCTGCACCCCCAGCCCCGTAGAGCAGCCGGTCACGACCGCGACCTGGCCCTTCAGATCAAAATAGTTTTTCATAAGAACTGCTCCTTTCATCAATACGGGTACATATTGTGTACCCTCAAGCTATGTGGCTGTTATCCCGTCGGGCTATGCGGAGCGGGACAACGTGGATATTATACACTATTTCCCTGCCGGAATCAAGGCGAAAACAGTATAAAAAAGTCAAATATAAAGCCGCGGGAACCAGCGAAAATAGCTGGCCTCGCGGCCTTTAACCAAGCCTTTTCAATTTATCCAATACTTCCACAAAGTAGTCGGGCAGCTCTGTCGTCACGGTTATCCTCTCGCCTGTGCGCGGGTGAGTGAATCTCAGCTCGCGGGCGTGGAGGCACTGCCCCGTCAGACCCAGCTCCGGTCTTGCGCGGCCGTAAACCATATCCCCCAGAATGGGATGGCCAATGTGAGCCATATGGACGCGTATCTGATGGGTCCTGCCTGTCTCCAGCGCGCACTGTATATGGGTGTAACCGGTGAAGCGCTCAAGAACCCGCCAGTGGGTCACGGCGTCGCGGGAGTTGTCCCGGCGGACGCACATCCTCTTCCTGTCCGTGGGGTGCCTGCCAATGGGCGCGTCCACGGTGCCGGAGTCCTCCGACAGGCTCCCGTGTATCACGGCCTCATATGTCCGAGACAGGGAGTGGTCCTTAAGCTGGCTTGAGAGGCTCATGTGGGCGTCGTCGTTCTTCGCGGCGATTATAAGTCCCGACGTGTCGCGGTCAATCCTGTGCACTATCCCCGGCCGCGTGACTCCTCCAATGCCTGACAGCGAGTCGCCGCAGTGGAAGAGCAGCGCGTTCACCAGCGTGCCGTCCCAATGTCCCGGCGCCGGGTGCACAACCATGCCCCGGGCCTTGTTCACCACTATCACGTCATCGTCCTCGAAGCGCACGTCCAGCGGCAGATCCTGGGCAATCGCCGTGTACTCTACCGTCTCCGGTATGAGCACATCCAGCTCGTCGCCGCCATGTACCCTACCGCTCTTGCGCACGCTCCGTCCGGACAGGCTGACGGAGCCGTCCTCAAGGAGCTTTTGCAGAAAGCTCCTGCTCCGATCCGATACAAGCGCCGCCAGCGCCGCGTCAACGCGCATACCATCCAGCTCCTCCGGTACACGGATAATCATTGCTTCTCCCTCTTCTTCGCCCGCTCCTCGCGCAGCGTCCTGGAGATGTACAGTACGCAGAATATCACCGCGCCGCCGTCAATAAACAGATCCGCCAGGTTGAACACCGCGAACTTAACAAACAGCAGCTCGAACATATCCACAACGTACCCCTGGAATATCCTGTCCACGGCGTTGCCCAGCGCGCCGCCCAATATCATGGCCAGGGCCAGCTTCTCGCCTTTAGTGAAGTTCCTGCGGAGTATGAGCACGCACACCGCCGCCGCCGCCGCGACAGAGACGATCGACAGCACCCAGGTGAACCCGGACAGCATGGAGAACGCCATGCCGGTATTATGTACCTGTGTCAGGCCCAGCACATGGGGTATGACTGTGACAGTACTGCCAATATCTATGCTGGCCTTGACCCATAGCTTGAAAAACTGATCGAGGCCGCAGATCAACGCGGCCAGTAGCAAATACATCATAAAACTCTCCAAATAACGGGAGGCGGCGGGACCCGGCAGCCGACCGGCTCCCGCGCTCTCCCGGGCGGCGATTTAAATCGCCGCGCGGAAGGTGCCCGTCCCCCGGCGCGGGCGGGACGCCGCTGTCAGACGAGCCGTCTGACAACCGCGGCGCAGCGGGCGCACAGTTCCGGATGGTCGCTGTCGCCGCCCACAGACGCGTCCCTCGTCCAGCAGCGGGCGCACCGCTTATTGGCGCTGGGGCGCACATCCGTCGTGACACCGGCGAAATTCTCCCCCGCCAGACCGTCGCCGTCGCCGTACACCACATTCACGCCGGAAACTATGAACATCCTGGCGAGATCCATGCCCTCAAGCTTCTTAAAGTTCTCCCGCGCGGCGTCGGACACGTACAGTGTCACCTCCGCGTCCAAGGGCTTGCCGATGGACTTGTCGGCGCGGCGCAGCTCCAGCGCCTTCAGCACATCGGCGCGGAGATTCAGCAGCAGCGCCCAGCGCTCGTCCTCGCCGTCGTCAAAGGCGCGCTCAGGGCGCGGCGGCGCCATGTCGTTGAGCATGACGTTCCTGGGGTCGTCGCCTTTCCGGTGGGGCATGGCCTGCCATATCTCATCCGACGTGAACGCCAGAATGGGAGCAAGCAGCCTGACCAGAGCGTCAAGAATCTCAAAAATGGCGGTCTGGGCGCTCCTGCGGGACAGGCTGTCCCTGTCGTCGCAGTAGAGCCGGTCCTTAATTATATCAAGATAGAAGTTGGACATATCCACCACGCAGAAGTTGTGGATGGCGTAAGTGACGGCGTGGAACTCGTACTTCTCATAGGCGCTCACGCACCTGGACTTCAGGTTCTCCAGCCGGACCAGCGCCCACCTGTCAAGGGGGAGCATATCCTCAAAAGCCACAGGCGCGTCCGGGTCGTAGCCGTCCAGATTGCCGAGGATGTACCGGGCCGTGTTCCTGATCTTCAGGTACTTGTCCGACAGCTGCTTGAATATGGCGTCGGAGCACCTCATATCCAGCCGATAGTCGGCGGAGGCCGACCAGAGCCTGATGAGATCCGCGCCGTATTTTTTGAGTATGTCGTCCGGGTCAATGCCATTGCCCAGGGACTTGTGCATGACCTTGCCCTCGCCGTCCACCGTCCAGCCGTGGGTCAGCACCTGGCGGTAGGGGGCTGCGCCCTTTAACGCCACCGCCGTCAGCAGACTCGACTGGAACCAGCCCCTGTACTGGTCGTTGCCCTCCATATAGAGGTCGCTGGGCCACACGCCCGGCGCGTTCAGCTCCATGGAGGCTATGTGGGTAGAGCCGGAGTCGAACCAGCCGTCCAAGGTATCCGTCTCTTTGGTGAATGTCCCGCCGCCGCAGTGGGGGCAGACGAAGTTCTCCGGCAGCAGATCTTTGACATCGTCCTCGAACCAGGCGTTGGAGCCGCGCTCCCTGAAGATCGCCGAGACGCGCTCAATAGTCTCCGGCGTGCACACGGGCTTGCCGCAGCTCTCGCAGTAAAATACCGGGATCGGCAGTCCCCAGTGGCGCTGGCGGGATATGCACCAGTCGGACCGCTCACGGATCATGGAGACTATCCTGTCGTGTCCCCACTCGGGTATCCACTCAACCTTGTCCGCCGCGCCGGTGGCCTGGTCCTTGAAGGAGTCCACGGAGCAGAACCACTGGTCGGTGGCCCTGAAGATAATAGGCTTCCGGCACCGCCAGCAGTGGGGATAGGAGTGCACCGTGTCCTCGGAGCAGAGTATCGCGCCCTTGGCCACCAGGTCGTTGAATATCGGCTCGTGGGCTTTCAGGACGCTCAGTCCCTCGTACTTGCCCGCGTCGGCGGTGAACCGTCCCCGGTCGTCCACGTTCACCACCAGGTCGCGGCCGGAGGGTATCTGGGGATATTTCTGGCAGACGTTGAAGTCGTCCGCGCCATAAGCGGGAGCGGTGTGGACGCAGCCGGTTCCGGCGTCCAGCGTCACGTGCTCACCCAATATCACAAGCGACGTCTGGTCAAAGAGCGGGTGATAGGCGCGCATAAGCTCCAGCTCCGCGCCGGTGAAGGTGGCAAGCACCTCGGTTATGTCAAGCCCGGCCTTCTCAAGCACCGATTTGGCAAGCTCCTTCGCCATTATATAGCACTCGCCGTTCGACGCCTTGACAAGGTCATACTCAAAGGTCGGGTTGAGGCATATGGCCACGTTCCCCGGTATGGTCCATGTAGTGGTCGTCCATATGACGAAATAGATGTTGTCAATCGGCGCGTATTTTGAGAGCTTGCCCAGGTCGTCAGCGACCCTGAACTTCACGTATATTGTCGTCACCGGGTCGTCGGAGTACTCTATCTCCGCCTCCGCCAGAGCCGTCTCGTCGTTGGGGCACCAGTGCACCGGCTTCTTGCCCCGGTACATATACCCCTTCTCGTACATACGCCCAAAGACCTTGACCTCCTCCGCCTCGAATTTGGGATCCATGGTCAGGTAGGCGTTGTCCCAGTCGCCCAGGACGCCGAGGCGTTTGAACTCGTCCCTCTGGATATTGACAAAATTCCCGGCGAACTCCCGGCAGGCGTTCCGGAACTCCGGCACGCTCATGGTCTTCCTGTTCAGCTTCTGCTGCTTGATTATGGCCGACTCAATGGGCATACCGTGGTTGTCCCAGCCGGGGGTGTAGGGCGTCTTATAGCCCGTCATGCTCTTATAGCGGATAATAATGTCCTTAATGCACTTATTGAGGGCGTGCCCCATGTGCAGTCTGCCGTTGGAGAAGGGCGGGCCGTCGTGCAGGACGAAAAGGGGTTTGTCCTCGTTCCGCTTTAATATCTCATGGTAAAGGTCAAGCTCGTTCCACCGCTCCAGCATCCCCGGTTCCCTGGTGGGAAGCGAGGCGCGCATTGGAAATTGTGTCTTAGGAAGGTTTACCGTCTCGTTATAGTCCACTGTAATATCTCTCCTGTCATTTTCTGTTGTCCTGGTAGTTGGTGCCGAACTGGAGGTTAGTGAAGTCGAATTTGGGGCGGGGCGTAGTCAGCTCGTCCTCCTCGTCCCAGCCCTGGCTCCTGGCCGCCTCCTCCTGCGCCCGGCGTATGGACTCCACGTCAAAGCGCTTCGTCTCCGCGCTCATGTCCTGCTCCGAGAGGACATCCGCCACCACGTTCTCAATCTCCGTCTCCGTGTCGTCCGGAACGGGCTGCGGCTCGCGGGCGGGCGGCTCCTCCATGGTCTGCTGCTCGTAAACCGGCTGCTCCCGTACAGGCTGCTGCTCGGCGGCAGGCTGTTCCCGCGCAGGCTCGCGCGGGGGCTGCGTCACAGGCAAGGCGTCCGCCACAGGACGGGCAGGCTCCGGCTCGGGTGAGCGCGGCGGTTCGGCCTCCGCCGCCGGCGCCGCGGTCTGGACGCCGCCGTAGTTCCGGGTCACCTCCCCGAGGCGGTCCAGGAACAGGGAGTACTGGTCGATTATCTGCCGTGAGGCGTTCACGAAGGACACCGTCCGGGCTTTAGCGCTCTCAAGCTTCGCGTTCTCGTCCACAAGTTCGTCCTTGATGCTGGCGCGGCTCTCCTCCAGCACGTTGGACGCCTTGCGCAGCATATCGTCGCATTTGCGCTTGGTGTTCTCCGTCATCTCATCGCTCATCTGCTGGGCGGTCAGGAGCGCCATGCGCATGGCGTCCTCCGTGGAGCGGTACTCCTCCACCTTGTCCAC
>CAYQWH010000028.1:0-16641 GCA_964421265.1 uncultured Oscillospiraceae bacterium
CGCCGACTCCGCCAGCGCGTTATATGTCGTACCGCTGGGGAACGTGCCAATGCCGATTATAACAGGCTCGATCGCGGGGCTTCGCCGCGTCACTTGCGCCTGGACAGCCACGACTATCTGACTCGCAATATATAGCGCGTCCACGCCTTTCTCAGGGAAGCAGACATGGGAGGACTTGCCGGCTACCTCAATACGGAAACCATCGACGGCGGCATTATTAAGTCCGGCCTTCAGTCCCACCGTCCCGCAGGGGAGATCCGGCGCTACGTGCAGACCGAATACGCGTTTCACGCCCTCAAGCGCCCCCGATTGGGTGAACTCTTTGGCTCCGCGACCTATCTCCTCGGCGGGTTGGAAGCACAGACGCACCTCGCCGCCCCAGGAGGACCTTCGCTCCGATAACAGCTTCGCCGCGCCAAGCAGCATCGCCGTGTGCCCGTCGTGACCGCAGGCGTGCATTACCCCGTCGTTCACGCTCCTGTACGCGGTGTCACGATGCTCATACACCGGCAGGGCGTCGATGTCAGCGCGCAGAGCGATCAGGTTCCCTCCGGGCAGATCGCCGCGCAGCGTCGCCATAACACCCGTTTCGCCTACGCGCGCGTGTGAAATTCCCATGGCGTCCAGCTCACGCTCTATAATCTTCGCTGTGCCGTACTCCCGAAGCGACAGTTCGGGGTTCCTGTGAAGCTCGCGCCGTATGCCGATAAGCCAAGGCAGCAGGTTCTCGGTGTCGTCTTTTGTGATAATCATATTCAGTCCTCGCTTCTTAATATAATTGCCGCGCAGATTTCCCGTCCAAAAAGCGGGGGAGCCTGAACGACAGTAAACTCGCAGCTACAGCGGGTACCGCGTATACGCTGTGGATATGATTTTAGCACCGGAATACCAAATTAGCAAGATCCGGATTGACAAATCTCCAATCTTTTTAAAATCGCGTCCCGGACGTGTCGGTGTCTGAATGGATTGCTTTTCCGCCCATTTGGAGTGGAGCGCACTCCACACGATGTGGTATAATCTCAATGTTCCGGTAAGGCTCTTAAGGAACCTCTGAACAAATCGCCTGCGGCTGAACCGTCTTTTCCGCCGGAAACGCGTTGCTCGAACTTGAACTACACAAAGTATTCGAGCCGCCTTTTTCTTACGGGAAATCCGCGCTCTCGCCGATTTAATCAGAGCGTCCTTAATTTTTTGAGCACGGGTTAGCATAAACTAACTCATGACATGGAGGAGGGATGAGCAGCGGGATGTTGTCAGATTTAATTGTGCGGCACTGTTCGCCGACACTGGCGGGGATGAAGACGGGGAGCCTCTTCGCCTGTGACCACGCTTCCGGGGAGGATGTATGTGAGATTACGCGTCAGCTTAACCGGAGCCTCACGAAGAAGGGACTGAGGGTCCTGCCGGTGCGCGTTTCGGGAAACCGGGTACTCGTTTATGTTTACAGGCCGAAGAGGCTGCGGGAGGACTTTTCCGGAGCCGCGGCCAGGTCAATATTGGAGGAGTACGGCTACGCGGCGGATGACGCTGACAAATGCGTTGTCAGGCTGATTGGCAGGCTCCGGACTGAGGACGCGTTTCCCCATGAGATCGGGCTGTTCCTCGGTTATCCGCCGGAGGACGTCAGGGGATTTATAATCCACGGCGGAGGGTGCAGCAAGTGCACAGGCTGCTGGAAGGTATACGGCGACCGCCAGTCGGCAGAGAAGCTGTTCGCGAAATACCGTAAATGCACAGACATTTACTGCGCGTTGTGGCAATGCGGGAGGAGTCTGGAGCGTCTGACCGTAACGATATGAGCATCAGGCGCGGCGGACGCGCGGGTGGAAAACGATATAACCGCCAACGGCGCGGAAATAAATAATATATATCAGGAGGAGAATTATTATGAGCAAGATCGCGGTAGTATATTGGAGCGGAACCGGCAATACTGAGACTATGGCGGGTGCCGTAGCGGATGGCGTGAAGGAGAAGGGCGCGGAGTGCCAGGTCCTGACCGCGTCGGAGTTTGACAGTTCCTTAGTGGACGCTTATGACGCCATAGCGTTTGGCTGCCCCGCCATGGGCGTGGAGACTTTGGAGGAGAGCGAGTTTGAGCCGATGTTTTCCGCCTGCGTACCTAAGCTGGCGGGGAAGAAAATCGCGCTCTTCGGCTCCTACGGCTGGGGCGACGGCGAGTGGATGCGCACCTGGGAGGAGACGTGCAATGGCGCCGGAGCGAATCTTGTCTGCGGCAGCGTGATATGCAACGAGACGCCGGACGACGACGGACTTGCCTCCTGCAAGGCTCTCGGCGCGGCGCTCGCGTGACACTGTAAAAGACACGAATAAAGCCATCGTAAAGGGAGCAATCTCCCTCCACGATGGCTTATTTGCTGTTTCCTGTGAGCAATGGCGCCTACGGTTCCAAACGCGCGCGATCGCGTGCCCGTGCCGCGCGCAGCACGTCACGCCGCCTCATAGGTTCCTTCCGCGCCTTCAGCGCTGTGTATAAAGCTTTTTAAAAAGAACCGGTATGAAAATCGCGTTCGGACAATCTCGAAAATCAGTCAGGCTTTCCCATGTACTTGTCAAGAGCTTCAAGAATCTTATCCAGTTCGATTGGCTTCATGACGTGACCGTTCATGCCCGCGTCCTCGGCCTTGGATACGTCCTCCTGGAACGCGTTCGCGCTGACGGCGATTATCGGTACGCGGAGCAGATCCTCTCTGCCGGAGCCGCGTATGGTTCTGGTCGCCTCATAGCCGTCCATAACCGGCATCTGCAGATCCATCAGAATGACGTCGTAGTAGTTCACCGGGCTTTTCAGCGCCATGGAGACCGCCTCCATGCCGTTCTCCGCGGTTTCAACCACAAGACCCGCCATTTCCAGAAGCTCCATGGCAATCTCCGTGTTTAACGCGTTGTCCTCAACAAGCAGCACCTTCGCCCCGGCGTGGCGCGTAATTGACAGATTTTCTGTCTCTGCCGGCACGTCAACGGCGTCACCGCTATCCTGTTCCTCAGGCTCCGGCACAGTGTCATCAGGCAGCTTTAAAAAGATATGTACCGTAAACTTTGACCCTTTACCGATGGCACTGTCAACGCGTATATCCCCATCCATCAGCTTCGTAATGACCTTCGCTATCGGCAGCCCCAAACCTGTCCCCAGGTCGCAGCGGGGCAGCTCCGCGCGGACAAAAGGCTCAAATATCTTACCCATCAGCTCCGGATCAATCCCGTCGCCGTTGTCCTCGACAATGAACTCATAATGACCGCTCTTCGCCGTCCGGGAAGGAAGCTCCCGAGCCTCAAAACCGATTGTTCCTCCCGAGGGAGTATACTTAATAGCGTTGTCCAAAAGGTTCCAAATGACCTGCCTCAACCGCGCGGCGTCACCTATCACACGGCTGTGCCTGAACGGTTCCATAGTAAAGGTAAGCTCCTGCCCGTTTTCCTTCGACGCGTCCAGAGCCGTCTGGAAGATCATGTCAATCTCCTGCGTCAGGTCAAAGGCTGCCTCTTCCAGCATGATCCCTCCGCTCTCGATCTTCGACATATCCAGTGTATCATTGATAAGGGAGAGCAGCTTCCGCCCCGCCTCGTCAATTTTGCCAAGGCAGTCTCTGACGCGCTGCCTGTCGTCCAGATGGGTGAGCGCGATACGCGTCATGCCTAACACGGCGTTCATTGGCGTGCGCATATCATGGCTCATGCGGGCGAGGAAATCACTTTTCGCCTGACTCAAGTCCTCAGCGGCGCTGAAAGCGTTTCGCAGCGTCTGCTGAATGGCGTGCTCCTGTTCCTTCAGCGTTGTCACGTCCTGCACCGCGAAAACAAACGATGTCGGTACACCGTCTCTGCTGTCCAGACAGAGAATTGACGTGTCCTCATAGCGCTCTTTTTCCCACTGGACACGACACTCGTATTGCATATAGGGCTTGCCGTCACGTAGCTCATCTCTGACAAGATCCATGTCAAATATCGGCGGCAATTCCGAGATGCCGTCCTCATCAAGGGCATAGTGCGACGACATATACTTCTTCAGATCATCCAGAGAACCGCTGGCCGGCAGATCCGGCGGCGTACCCTGCAAATATTCATAACTCTGTTTTCCGCAATCGACAAGTCCCAGTCTGGAGAAGAGTGGAGTGAGGCTTTGCACGATGCTGCCCAGCCGCGCTTTCTCGGACATGAGCCATTTGCGCTTGCGCATACCTGACAGGATAAGATACAGCACGTATATGAGGAACAGCGTGAGAAGGCGCAGCTCCAGCTTCAGCCCGGCTCTGTTTGAGCGGCTCTCCATCTTCGCGGTCACGGCGGACGGGAACGTCTGCACCAGCATCCAGCTGTCGGCAACGGGGACAACCGAGATGCAGCTGCGCCCTTGGCTGCCGTTTCCTAAGTAGCGGTATGAGGTGCGATTGGTGAACGCCTCCCGCAAACCGGACAGTGACTCCTCGTCAGCGAACTGATCCTGCTCCATCCCGGTTAAAAGGTTGTCCGCAGGCTTTTCGTCGCAGCCGGAATAGCTGATAATCGTCCCGTCATTCAGACAGATAAAGCTCTTTGCGCTGTAGCCTGAAATCTCCGCCGCAAGCGACTCGCTCAATGTCACCTCCCGCATCATTCCGTTGAGCACGCCTATTATATTGCCATCCAAGGTGACCGGCGCGTAGAAGTTGACAAGCGTCTCGTGGGTAATCCGTGAGTTGAATATCACGTGGTACCCTGTCTCGCCCCGCATACCGAGGATATAGTTCTCCCTGTCCGAGGCATCTGACGTCAATCCATCGGCGTTCAGGTTTGTTCCGTCGGTGTTTATGAACTCCACGTAGTCAAAGACTGAGGCGTCTTGCAGGAAACCAAGGTACTCCGCGCTGACATGAGGCTCGGTGATCGTTGAGGAAACGGTGTACGCCAGAACGTTCATCGACTTTATGTATGTGTCGATTCTGTCCTCAACTCTTCCCGCTGTCTGTTTGGCGACGTACTCCGCGTAGATTTGGTTCTGTACTAAAATCCGATCGTTGTTCTCACGAGTAAAAACCCAAAAGGACGCGACCATGGCCAGTAAAAGTAACACAATGAGAGCATAGTGCAGCCAATGTTTTTTCCTGCCACGATTTTTGTTCATAAAGAGCAGTCTCCCCTTTATTTGAGAATGAAAAAGCTGAAAGGCGGTCCCGTTGCGCCTTTGCAGCACACTGTCTGTCGTACCATCATAAAAGTGCGTCTAAAATTTTGTCCAAAACCTCATTTTACATGATACCACAATGAACACATGAATGCCATAGTGTAATTGTAAATTTATTGTTAAGTCATTTGAACTTTTGCGATACCGTAAACTTTTTAATTCAAGGGTTGACTTTATATCCGCAAAATGGTATAAATAGAAAATTAGGGAAACTCAGGTTAAATCCGCGCGCGCAGTCCGGCGGCGGTAAGGGCGCTTTAAACACGCCGCGTTTTCATACGCTTTTATTACGCCGCACCGTCAGGCGGAAAAGCTGCCTGTAATCTTGCCGCGCCCGGATTGGATCAGTGTTTCCTTAGACTTGGAGTGTTGGGGAGTAACGCCATGTGGGTGTCGGACAAATGGAGAGATTATGAGCTTTTAGACGCGTCCGGGGGCGAGAGACTGGAGCGATGGGGGAAGTATACACTCATACGCCCCGATCCGCAGGTCATATGGGACACTCCCAGGAATGACGAAAGATGGCGCGACTTCGACGCGCGCTACAGGCGCTCATCAGCGGGAGGCGGGGCGTGGGAGAAGTCGAATGTGCCCGAGTCCTGGAAAATAGCGTACGGAGATATGAAATTCAATGTTAAGCCTATGAACTTCAAGCACACCGGCATATTTCCGGAGCAGGCTGTCAACTGGGATTACATTGTCAGGAAAATAAAGTCAGCCGGCAGACACGTAAGCGTCCTTAACCTTTTCGCGTACACAGGCGGCGCGACAGTCGCGGCGCTGTCAGCCGACGCGTCGGTGTGCCATGTGGACGCGGCCAGAGGTATGGTACAGTGGGCAAAGGAGAACGCCCGCCTGTCCGGCACGGCGGACAAACAGGTGCGGTGGATAGTGGATGACTGCCGGAAGTTCGTGGAGCGGGAGATAAGACGCGGCCACAGATACGACGCGATAATTATGGATCCGCCCTCCTACGGTCGCGGGCCTGGCGGCGAGGTGTGGAAGCTGGAAACGAACCTGTACGGATTCGCCCGACTGTGCGCGGACGTGCTGTCCGATGAGCCGCTCTTCGTTCTGATAAACTCGTACACCACGGGGCTGTCCCCCTCGACGCTGACATATGTTGCGAAATCGGCCTTTAAGGGACGCGCGGAGAGCCGGGAGCTTGGTCTGCCCGTGACGGACAGCGGACTGTGTTTGCCCTGCGGAGCCGCGTGCAGAGTGGAGTTTTAAATATGGATCAGAAGAATATAGCAATTAAGCTTGACAATGTTACCTATTTTTATCCCGCGCCTGAAGGCGGAACCGGCCAAGATGTCGGTGACGCGCTCTCCGGCGTGACGTTGAATATAGAAGAAGGGAGCTTTGTGGCGGTGCTGGGGCACAACGGTTCCGGCAAGTCCACCCTCGCGAGGCACCTGAACGCCCTGCTGGTGCCCAAAAGCGGTACGGTGACGGTGTTTGGCATGGACACGAAGGACACGGACATGACGCTGAAAATACGTCAGAGCGTTGGCATGGTGTTCCAGAACCCGGATAACCAGATAGTTTCCAACGTTGTGGAGGAGGACGTGGCGTTCGCGCCGGAGAACCTGGGCGTGCCCTCTGAGGAGATACGTCGGCGGGTGGATGAGGCGCTGAAGTTAGTTGGGATGTACGAGTTTCGTGAGCACGCGCCGCACCTGCTGTCAGGCGGGCAGAAGCAGCGCGTAGCCATCGCGGGAGTGGTGGCGATGCGTCCGCGATGTATAGTGTTCGACGAGCCGACGGCAATGCTCGACCCGAGGGGGCGACGCGACGTTATGGACATAATAGCCAAGCTTCGCGGCGAGACGGGCGCGACGGTTATCCTCATAACGCACCACATGGACGAAGCGGCGCTGTCGGACAGAGTTGTGGTCATGTCAGACGGCATCATAGCGATGGATGGCAGTCCGAGGGAGATATTCCAGAGGGTAGAGGAACTGAAGAGCCTGGGACTGACGGTACCCGGCACAACGGAACTTTTATACAAGCTGGGTCAGGAAGGTTATCCCATGCCCCTCGACGCGCTGACTGTCGATGAGTGCGCGGAGACTATTTATAACAGATTGAAAAATTCGGGAAGCAAGGCATTATTGTGATGGACAAAGTACCGCTTTTAAAAATTGAGAATCTTGAACACATATACTCCCGCAACACGCCCTTTGAACTGGTGGCTATCAGGAATATATCCTTTGAGATAAATCGCGGGGAGGTCACCGGCATAATCGGGCACACCGGTTCCGGCAAATCCACGCTCATCCAGCACATGAACGCGCTGCTGAAGCCCACGTCGGGCAAGGTTTACCTGAACGGACAGGATATAAACGAGTCGAAACAGTCCATGCGTGAAGCGAGGAGCAAGGTGGGACTGGTATTCCAGTACCCTGAGCACCAGCTCTTTGAGGAGACGGTCTATAAGGATATAGCGTTCGGGCCAAAGAACATGAAGCTGAACGCGGACGAGATAGATGCCCGCGTCAGGGCGGCTGCCGGTTTTGTGGGTATAGACGAGGATATGCTGGAACGTTCCCCATTCGATCTGTCCGGCGGGCAGAAGCGCAGGATAGCTATCGCGGGAGTGGTGGCGATGCTGCCCGATGTGCTCATACTTGACGAGCCAATGGCCGGTCTGGATCCACGGGGCAGACACGACATTATGGAGAACCTGTTGGGTTACCGGGAGGAGACGGGCGCGGCGATATTGATCGTCACGCACAGCATGGAGGAGGCGGCGCGGTTCGCCACGCGTATGATAGTACTGAATAAGGGCACTATCGCTTACGACGGCACGCCTGCCGAGGTTTTCTCCCATGGTCAGGAGCTGGAGAGCATGGGACTTGCCGTGCCGGAGATGACGTCTCTCGCGAACAGGCTGCGAGATAAGGGCGTCAGGCTGCCAAGCTCCATTTATACGGTCGAACAGATGAAATCCGCGCTCATCACTCTTCTGAGAGGTGAGGATGATGCTTAAGGATATAACGCTGGGACAATATTTTCCCGGAAATACGGTTATCCACAGGCTTGATCCGCGGACGAAGCTGCTGCTGGTGATGGCGTATATAATCTCTCTCTTTGTGGCAAAAGGCGTGGTGTCTTATGGACTTATGATTGTCGCTCTCGCGGTCGTCGTGACGCTGTCAAAGACGCGGCTCATGGCGCTCCTAAAGGGGCTGAAGCCTCTGATATTTATAATTATCCTGACCGCGCTGCTGAATATGTTTTACACGGAAGGAACGGTGATTGTAAGCTTCTGGATTTTCAAGATAACGAAAGAGGGCATAGCGAAAGCGGCTTTCATGGCGCTGCGCATTATGCTGCTCGTGATGGGGACCTTCATGCTGACTTACACCACGTCGCCAATAATGCTCACATACGGTCTTGAACAGCTTCTGGGGCCTTTGAAGAAGCTCAAGGTGCCGGTACATGAGCTTGCGATGATGATGAGCATGGCTCTGCGCCTGATACCGACACTGATAGAGGAGACGGACAAGATCATGAGCGCGCAGAAGGCGCGCGGCGCGGAGTTCGACACGGGCAATTTTGTAGAGAAGGCAAAGGCTCTGCTCCCTATACTGATACCTCTTTTCATATCCTCGTTCCGCAGAGCCGACGAATTGGCGGTTGCCATGGAGAGCCGCTGTTACCACGGCGGCGATGGCCGCACGCGTCTCAATAATCTGAAGATGCACGGGCGTGACGTGCTGTTCCTGACGCTGGCGGCGCTGATGCTTGGCGGCACAATAACACTGTCCGTATTCGGACTTTAGGTGAAGGCCATGAGAAATATCGCTTTAAAGCTGCGCTACGACGGCACGGCATACCACGGCTGGCAGGAGCAGAAGAGCGAACGAACAGTGTGCGGCACGCTGAAAGATGCAATAACAAAGCTGACCGGCGAGGACATAAAACTTGTCGGCTGCGGCAGAACTGACGCGGGAGTGCACGCTATCGCTTACTGCGCGAACTTCAGGAGCGATACGCGCATACCCATGGAGCGGCTGCCGCTGGCGCTGAACTCCATGCTGCCTGACGACATTGCCGTCATGAAGTCGGTGTACGTCGAGGACGAGTTCAATGCCATACTCTCCTGCCTGGGCAAGGAGTACACCTACAGGATAGAGAATACGCGCGTGCGCGACCCGTTTCTGCGGAACCGCGCGTGGTTCTACCCAGCGGCGCTTGACGAGCGCGTCATGCAGAGCGCGGCGTCAAAGCTTGTGGGGACCCATGACTTCGCCGCCGTCCGCTCCGTTGGTACCGAGACAAAGACGACGGTGCGCACAGTATATTACTGCGACGTGGAAAGGCATGGCGACTGCGTGACTGTGCGCGTGGCGGCGGACGGTTTTCTGTATAATATGGTGCGCTGTATCTGCGGTACATTAGTGTACTGCTCTGAAGGCAAGCTAACTCCGGAGGACATACCGGAAATGCTGGAAAGCCGTGACAGGCGTCTCGCCGGTCCGACCGCGCCTCCCCAAGGGCTATACCTGACAAGGGTGTGGTACGAAGGCCGCGCTGGAACACTGATGGAGTGCGGCGACCCGCCAATCGTTGAAAACCGGGGACTAGCAAGAGAAACGCTGATTAAATCAGAATGTTCGGGGCAGCGCGAGACTGCGGCTGAGATTTAATCAGGGCACCTCTGATTAAATCGGCAAGAACAAGGATTTCACGTCAGAAAAAGGCGCGAAAGCGCGGTAATACTTTGCGTATTCCAAGCTTGAGCAACGCGGTTCCGGCGGAAAATACCCGTCATCCAGCTGCGGGCGATTTATTCAGAGGTTCCTAAGAGCTTCCTTAAATAAAACCATGGATAAAATGCGTATTTTCTTTGCATTTTCCGAAAGCGTGTGGTATAATAATATAAAATTCTGCATCTAAGGTTTACGCTATGGAAGAGACACACAGGATAAAAAGCTTTTTGCGCGTGCTGCTGGCGCTGATGGTGGTGGCGGTAGGTATAGTAGCAGTGGCGGTTGCGGTGCAGGGACCGGACAGCTATAAGAATCTGTTTGGAGGAGCTGAAGCGTTGGCGGATGATTATTATTATACCAACTGCTTCGGTGGGGCATTCGATATAATTGACGATAAATTTATCGCCGCGTCTAACAGCAGCATTACAATGTTCGATAATGAGGGCACAGCCGCGTTTTCTAAGATGTACGCCTACGAAAACGTGCGGATGTGCGGCGCGGGCGAATACGGCGCTGTGTATGACCTGAACGGCTGCTCCGTGCTGTTTTTCAATGGCGACGGAGTGATTAAAGAGATAGTTACAGATATGCCCGTCATATCTGTCAGCGTAAATGAGGACGGTTACTTATGTGTGTGCGCCCAGGAGAGCGGTTATTACGGCGCGGTGACGGTATATAACAGGAACGGGACAGATATATATAAATGGTACTCCGGTGTGGCATATCTGCTGTCAGCTGATGTGGATGACGGCCGTCTCTTCTGCCTGTCAATAGGTGATGGCGGCAGTTGCCTTGTCAGCTACTCCCTGGACAGCGAGGAGGAGAACGCCAGATACGAGTACCCCGGCCTCTGCGTGGATGCCGTGATCTGCGGATCCTCAATAGCCCTGGTCGCTACAGACAATCTGGTGTGGCTCAATATGAATCTTGCGGAAAAGAGTCGTTACGGCTATGAAGATTTGTACCTCATGGGCTTTGACGGCGGAGATGGGTTTATGGTATTGGCGCTCAGTGAGTATTACTCGGGCGGCGCGGCGACCATAATAAGCGTAAAAGCGAACGGTACAGTTACCGGTTCTGTTACCACGACAGGCAAACTTGACTGTCTCGACGCACGCGGCGAAAACGTCGCGGTGCTGACAGGCGACACTCTGACGGTGTGTGACAGCGCGCTTCAGACTTTATATCGCGTTGAAGATGTCACTGGCGTGGAGAAGCTTATCCTGCTGGAGAGCGGAGATGTGATGGCGGCCGGATCGTTTTCGGCGCACAAATATACAAGCGCCGATGGGAGCATATGATCGGGGATTGAAATAAGCGGGAAGAAAAGTAAGGAGAACGAGTATGAGCCTCATTCTTGATCTTCTGCTCGTGGCTATAGCGCTTTTCAGCGGTTGGCGCGGCTTCAAGACGGGCATAATCAACGGAATATGCGGTATTTTAGCTGTGCTGGTATCAATTTACGGCGCGAACATAGTCGCGACCGCGTATTCCAGTGAGTTCACAGGCGCACTGCGTCCTTTCGCGGTGGGTCTGGTGGACAGTATAACGTCAGATATTGAGGACTACGCCAGGGGCACAAATGACGATGATTTTGAGCCTGTGCTTGCGCTTTCCACAGACGAAGTGAGTGATCCAAAGCTGCTTTCAAAATCGCTCTTCCGCCAGCTTGGTCTTATTGACAGCGTAGCGGATACGATGGCCGATGAGGTAGCGCTGAGAGTCGCGGAGACAGAAGAAAATGTGTCAGACACCATCACGGAGATTTTCATCGACCGGCTGTGTTACATCGCGCTTTTCAGTATCGCCTTTATCCTGCTTATAATACTTTTTACGGTGGTTGGCAATGTGCTTGACCTGTCCTTTGGGATACCGGGCCTTGAGAATTTCAACCACATAGTGGGCGCGCTGCTGGGTTTGGCGCAGGGCGTGCTCCTGATTCTGGCGCTGACCTGTGTGCTGCGATATTTAGGTATTGTCCTCTCGGACAGTGTGCTTGATAAAACCAACATATTGGTCTGGTTCATAGAAAATAATAAGATCGCGTCTTTGCTTGGCGTTTGAAATATTTATGAAAGGAAAAATATGATATTAGAAAAAGCGAAGTCACTGAGTCTTAAAGATTTTTCCAGGAGAAATGAAGCTGACAGTTTTCAGTTGGAGTTTCTGAAGAACTTTATACGTATCAATCACATATACAGCAGCGCGATGCAGGTGGCGTCCACGCAGCTTGAGATACTCGACAGCGAGTTTGCCGCGATTTATGACCACTCGCCGATTCACCACATGGAGCGGCGCATTAAATCCGTCGAAAGCATTCTGGAGAAGATGGAACGCAAGCGCCTTGAAATAAACGTGGATAATGTTTATAAGATCCAGGACATAGCCGGAATCCGTGTTGTCTGCAGTTACGTGGATGATATATATTATCTGCGTGGACTGCTTGTCGGCGGCAATGGTTTTCAGCTGATACGCGAGAGCGACTATATAAAAAACCCGAAGCCCAACGGGTACAGGAGCCTGCATCTTATTTTAAATGTACCCTTCGTCATATCCGAAGGGAAGATGGAGCTGCCTGTGGAGATCCAACTGCGAACAATAGCTATGGATATGTGGGCGAGCCTTGAACACGAGCTGCATTACAAATCAGACAGCCCGATATCCGATCAGGATCTGCGTGAGCTTGCGCGGTGCGCAGACACGCTGTCGGAAGTCGATAGGTCAATGCAGGAACTCTTCAGGAAGGTGACAGACGCGGAGCGCCGCGGCGATGGCCGTGGAGCCCAACGCTTACAATATAATTGACAGACGCGGATACAATATAAATTCAGAGTTAAATAGAGGATGTTGACGTAATACCGCGGCCTTACATCAATTTACCGCACGACCGCAGGGCGGTGGATCTGATGTCCGCATGGCAAAGGAGAAACATATGCAGCCAACCATTTGCAGCCGGTGCCACAAAAATGTGGCGGTTATATTTATCACAAAAATTGAAAACGGAGTACCAAGCAACGAGGGGCTTTGTATCAAGTGCGCTAAGGAACTGAATATTAAGCCCGTGGATGATATTATGCGCAAGATGGGAATTACCGATGATATAACAGACGAGGAGCTTGACGGATTGTCCAATGGTATGCTGGACGCGTTCGGCGGCGCGGAGGATCTGCCTGACATCAGTGAGGAGGACGAAGAGGACGAGGAAGAGAACGACCAGGGCAAAACCGCCACATTCCCGTTCCTTAACCGTCTCTTCAGCGGCCAGCAGAACGAGACGCCGCCCGCGAGCAGGCCACCGGAGAAGAAGAACAAAGAACGTGACAAGAAGCGGAAATACCTGGATAACTATTGCATTTCGCTGACTAACCGGGCGCGGGAGGGCAAGCTTGACCGCCTCATTGGGCGAGAAGAGGAACTGGAGCGGGTGATCCAGATATTGAACCGCCGCCAAAAGAATAACCCGTGTCTCATAGGCGAACCCGGCGTCGGGAAGACGGCTATCGCCGAGGGACTCGCCCAGCGTATCGAAAGTCAGGATGTGCCTTATAAGCTCCGCAATAAGGAAGTATATCTGCTCGACCTGACAGCGCTGGTTGCCGGCACCCAGTTCCGTGGACAATTTGAGTCGCGCATGAAGGGACTGGTTGACGAGATAAAAAAGACCGGCAATATTATCCTCGTGATAGACGAGGTGCACAATCTTGTCGGCGCCGGCGACGCGGAAGGCTCCATGAATGCGGCAAATATATTGAAGCCCGCCCTCTCCAGAGGTGAGATACAGGTCATAGGCGCGACTACGTTCAGCGAGTACCGCCGACATATCGAGAAGGATACGGCCTTGGAGCGCCGTTTCCAGCCGGTGACTGTCTCAGAACCGAGCATAGAGGAGTCAATCAGAATAATTAAGGGTATTGCCCATTATTACGAGGAGTACCATGGTGTCCGGATACCCGACGCCATGTGCCGTCAGGCGGTGATTCTATCCGAGCGCTACATCACCGACCGTTTCCTCCCCGACAAGGCTATTGATCTAATAGATGAGGCGTGCTCCGACGTGAACCTGAAGAACAAGAACTACGCCCGATTGGCAGAAATTGATAAGGATCTAAATGACATTTCCAAGGAGCGCGAGATGATCCTGGCGAAACCGGAAAACGCCGGTGGTGAGTACAACGAGGAGAATTACGCGAGACTTGCCAAGCTGCGCGGCCTTGAACTTTCTATGTCAGATGAGAAGCTCCAGATAAAGAGCGAGGGGATGCCCGAGCTGGGCTTGGACAATTTAGCAAGAATAATAGAGCTTTGGACAAAGATACCCGCGTCGAGCATCCGCGAGGATGAACACAAGAAGCTGGCCAACCTTGACAAGCGGCTTAAGGAACACATAGTCGGTCAGGATGAGGCGGTAGATGCCATCTGCGCCGCCATAAAGAGAAACCGTGTCGGTATATCGCCGAAGCACAAGCCCGTCAGCTTTATCTTCGTCGGCTCCACAGGCGTCGGTAAGACGGAACTGGTGAAAAGACTCGCCGACGATATGTTCCACGCGCCGGAGTCGCTGATAAGGCTTGATATGTCCGAGTTCATGGAGAAGTTCTCCGTGTCCCGTATCATAGGTTCGCCGCCCGGATATGTCGGTTACGACGAGGCGGGACAGCTTACAGAGAAAATACGTCGGCGCCCGTACTCGGTGGTGCTGTTCGACGAGATAGAGAAAGCCCACCCGGACGTCATGAATATCCTGTTGCAGATACTTGATGACGGTCGGATAACCGACGCCCATGGCCGGACGGTCAATTTTGAAAACGTTATCATAATAATGACCACGAATGCCGGCAGTGACAGGCAAGGCTCAGGCACGGTCGGTTTCGGCGGCACGGTGGGGGACATGGATCGGGAGAAAGCCATGAAAGCGCTGCGCGATTTCCTCCGACCGGAGTTTATAAACCGCGTTGATGAGGTAGTTTACTTCAACCGTCTGAGCGAGGATAACTTCAGAGACATCGCGAGGCTTATGATGAATGAGCTGCACGACGCCATGAAGGAGCGTGCGGTGGAGCTGACGTATGACGACAGCATAATTGATTATCTGACCAAGGAATCGTACTCCATTGAGTATGGAGCGAGGAACCTCCGGAGAACCATACAGAAGGAGATAGAGGATAAAATCGCCGCAGAGATGATTGATAACTACGACCGTGAGGTCACAAAAGTGGGTGTGACTATAGAGGACGGGAAAGTCCTGGTGCTGTCCACGTCCTGCTGAGATCTTATTATACTAAGAAAGACCGGTCTGTGGGTCGGTTTTGAAGTTCAGGGAACCGCCATGCCATCCGAAGGCCATGGCGGTTCCCTTAATGGGAGATGCGTATGGAGAAAAATGATATATACGTGGTTCATTGCACAGGTTACTCTTCAGAGGGCTATGGCGTTGTCAGGGCAGATGGCAGAGCTGTGTTTGTAAAGGGCCTGATAAATGGCGAGACCGCACGGATTCGTATAGTCAAGGTCGGCGGAAGCGCGTGCTATGGGAGAATAGAGGAGCTGTTGACGCCATCGGCGCACCGGCGGATTCCCGACTGCGGAGTGTACGGCAAGTGCGGTGGCTGCGCGCTGCGGCACATGGACTATGATGAGGAACTGAACTTTAAGCTTGACAGGGTTAATGACGCCCTAAAGAGGATTGGTGGGTTGGAGTTTAAGATAAGCGATCGCGTGGGAGCCGACCCGCGCCACGTTTGCAGGAACAAGTCCATTTTTACCGTTGGCAGGGACGGCGGCCGAGCCGTGACGGGTTTCTACAGACCTCGCACACATGAGCTTGTCCCTGCGCCGGACTGTCGGCTTGAGTCTGAGTATGCGCGTCAGGTGGCTGGCGCACTGCGGTTGTGCATGGACAGATATAACATTCCGTGCTTTACCGAGTCAGACGGCGGTATACGTCGTCTGATGTGCCGCTTCGGGTTCCGTACCGGTGAAGGACAGGCGGTTATAGTGGCGGGCAGTGCCAATGTTCCCCATTTGCGGGAGCTGACTGACGCCATTAAGGATGTCCCCGGAACGGTGAGCGTCATGCTGAACGTGAACCCGTACCGAGGTGATACAGTGTTGAGCAAGGACTTTGCGCTTCTCTATGGGCGTGACTACATAGAGGAGGAGTTATGTGGGCTGCGGTTCAGACTGGCGCCTGACGCTTTCTTCCAGGTTAATCCATTCAGCGCGGAGAGATTATACGAGAAGGTGGTGAAGCTGGCGGCTATTGATGAGAACACAGATGTGCTGGACCTTTACTGCGGCACCGGCACGATAACGCAGTGCTGTGCGAGACTTGCCAGACGCGCGACAGGCGTGGAGGTGACGGCCAGCGCTGTGGACAGTGCCCGCCAATGCGCCGCTGCAAATGGGATAGATAACGTTGAGTTTATCTGCGGCGATGTGTTTGACATAGTACGGACGTTGAGTTCTCGTCCTGACGTAGTTGTGGTTGACCCGCCGAGGAAGGGACTGTATGAGGGCGTTCCGGAGCTTATAGCGTCGCTGTCGCCCGAACGAGTTATCTACGTCTCCTGCGACCCGGCGACGCTGGCAAGGGATCTCGCGCGTTTCGCCGGTTTTGGCTATCAGGTACGGACAGGCTCGATAGTAGATATGTTCCCACGCACGAAACATGTGGAGACGGTAGTCCTCTTGTCCAAACTCAATGTCAAGCAACATATCGAAGTCGAACTCACGATGGATGAG
>CAYQWH010000029.1:0-4306 GCA_964421265.1 uncultured Oscillospiraceae bacterium
CACTCTCAACGCTTCTGGCGTACCGCACAAGCCGCTTGACCACGTCCCAGTTCATCAGCGGCTCCCCGCCGAAGAAATCGACTTCCAGGTTGACCCTGTCGCCGGAATTTTCCATAAGGAAATCAAGAGCGCGTTTCCCCACGTCAAAACTCATAAGCGCGCGCTCACCGTGGTATTTCCCCTGACTGGCAAAACAGTACGCGCAGTTCAGGTTGCAGGTGTGGGCGACGTGCAGACACAGCGCCTTTATCTCGCCGTTGCGCTTCTTCAGCACGTCCGCCAACCCCGCGTATGTGTCCTCCGTAAAGAGCTTACCGCCGCGGCGAAGCTCCTCTATGTCGCCCACGCACTCCTCCACATCCGCCGCCGTCACATCCGGGTACCTGTCCGTTATAATCTCTTTTATCTTATCGACACTGTTGTCCTCGTAAAGCCCGATGATGTCGTAGGCCACGTCGTCCACCATGTGGACACTGCCGGAGTATACGTCCAGCACGATATTCACACCGTTTAATTTATATTGATGTATCACTGCGCTTCTCCTTAATAAAAAAGTGCCGCTCACGGGATATGTGGTGAGCGGCGTTTTCCGGTTTATCTGTCCTCTCTGGCCTCGCACTTCTGGTTCGCTATGCCGCAGGATGTTTTGCAGGCGGACTGACATGATGTCTGGCACTCGCCACAGCCGCCGTTCGCGACGCTCGCTTTAAGGTCGCGTGTCTCGATAGTTTGTATACGCTTCATAGTTCCTGTTCTCCTTATAATAGATTTCCATACTATTGTACACTGATTTTCTCCCAAGGTCAAGAGCCGGGCGGCGTATTGGGGAGGTAAAATTGACAAAATTTCAAAATTTTTGCTGCCCTCTTGTAATTTCCCGGGCGATGTGGTATTATAGTACCAGTCTTTATAAAAAGCTTTAAAGCTTTATTATACATAGCGGCGAAGGCGCGGATTAAATCTCTTAATTTGGGATTTGCATAAGAAAAGCGAAACTCAACCGCCCGCTATGTTAATCAGGGATCTTAAAGGAGTGTCCGCCCCATGGAAACGGGACAGGAACCGCTGTACGAGAAAATGTACGGGTTTTTGAAAAAGAAGTTACCGCGATATTACAGACTTGTCTTTGCCGTCAGCTTCGCCCTCGCGATGGTTGTGCATCTCTATATGTTCACGAACAAGCTTATAAACCACGACGACGTGGACGGTCTTTATTCCGACTGCGCCTTCGGCTTGTCCTCCGGGCGCTGGCTGCTCCAGGCCGTGACGGGTCTGACCGGAAACTTCAGCAGTTCCTGGCTCAACGGCCTCATGGGGAGCGCAATGCTTGCGCTGTCCTGCACGCTCGTTGTGAAAATACTGGATATACGGCAGACGCTCCCGGCGATACTTATTTCTCTCTGCATGATCGCGTTCCCCACCGTCGCGTCAACATACGCGTATATGTTCTGTTCGTCCCAGTACCTGATAGCGATGGCTCTCGCACTGGCGGGCGCGGCGCTTATAAGGCGCGGCGGCCTGAGCGGGTCGATAATTGGCGCGTGCTTAATCGCCATGTCAATGGGCTGCTACCAGTCGTACTTCTGCCTGGCGGCGGCGATACTGGTGCTGGCAATGCTGCTTGATACGCTCCGGCGCCGCTGGCAGGGGAAACTGCGCCCGTTTATCCTGACGGGTGTACGGTATGTCGCGTGCCTCGCCGCCGGCATGGTACTCTACTATGTTATCCTGAAGCTGCTCCTCTGGTACACAGGCACGGAGCTGACCACGTATCAGGGCATCGCGGACATGGGGAACATAACGCCCGCGATACTGCTCCGCCGCTTACGCGCCGCGTACTCTAACCTCATCACCTATTACAACAACGGGTACCTCATTTACCATGGCGTGTTTCCGCTTCTCGTGAAGATAAGCTTTGTCTTTGACGCGTTTGCCGTCGTGTTTATCATCTTCTCGCGCAAGCTCTACAGGCGGCCCATGGATATGCTCATGCTCGCGGCGCTGATTGTCATACTGCCACTGGCCTGTAATCTTATATATATCATGACGGACGCGGGGAATGTGCATCAGGTCATGGTCTATCCCGCCGTCGTGCCGCTGCTGCTGCCGGTGGTACTGGGCAGCGAGTTGTCGTTGCCGGAGCCGGGGAGTTTGCGAAAAGTCGGGACTGTTCTGGCCTGCGCGCTGCTCGTTATACAGGCGGCGTTCTCCTACGAATTCGTGCTCATAACGAACCGGGCGTATTTCAGCATGGACATAGCTTACGAGAACGCTTACGCGTACATGACTAAGCTGACGGCGAAAATAGAGCTTCAGCCGGGGTACACCTCCGACACGCCCGTGCTCTTTGTGGGCACAGCGTATACCGGTTCCCCGCTGCCGCCCACGTACATGACCGGCGTCCTGACGGTAGACGAGATGCTGAATATGTACTCGCGGCTCGATTTCCTGCGCTATTATCTCGCCACAAGCTACCCCACCGCGTCCCAGGAGGAGATTGATAACGTCATGGAGTCGGAGGAGTACGCGGCGATGCCCTGTTACCCGGACGAGGGATCGGTTGCCATGATAGACGGCGTGGCGGTGGTGAAGCTGTCGGAAATTGAAAATTGATTTCCGGCACAGTGGGAGGTGAGAACGGGTGCTTTCTGTGATATTACCCGCCTACAACGAGGAGAAAATGATATGTACGGCCGCGGAGACTATCGGCGCGATACTGCGCGGCGAGGGGATAGATTATGAGCTTATATTTGTAGATGACGGCTCCCGTGACGGGACATGGTCCGAGATAGAGAAAGCCCATGACAGCGACGCGTGTGTCACGGGGCTGCGTTTCAGCCGTAACTTTGGCAAGGAGGCGGCGATGTTCGCGGGACTTGAGGCGGTGCGCGGCGACTGCGCGGTGCTCTTAGACTGCGATTTGCAGCACCCGCCGGAGAAGATCGTGGAGATGTACCGCCTCTGGGAACAGGGCTTCGAGGTGGTTGAGGGCGTAAAGGAGGATCGGGGGCGTGAGAGCGCGATGCACCGGTTCGCCGCCCACTCGTTCTACTCGATGATAAGCCGCGCTGTGGGGTTCAACATGGCCGACTCGTCGGATTTCAAGCTGCTGGATCGGAAAGTGGTTGACACGCTGAACCGGATGCCGGAGAGGAGCGTTTTCTTCAGGGCACTCTCGTATTGGGTGGGGTTCAAGAAAACCACAGTGTCCTACTGCGTCCGCGAACGCACGGTGGGGCAGAGCAAATGGTCAACGAAATCGCTGGTCAGATACGCGCTGACGAATATAACCTCGTTCTCGTCAGCTCCGCTCCATATAGTCACGGTTCTTGGCGTTATAACGCTGATCGCCGCCATTGTGTTCGGCGTCATCTCGCTGGCGCAGAAGCTGTCCGGCGTGGCGCTGGAGGGATTCACCACGGTCATATTGCTGCAGCTTTTTTCAAGCAGCGTTATTATGATAAGCCTCGGCATAATCGGTATGTATATATCTAAAATCTATATTGAGACACAGCACCGACCAAGATATATTGTCTCGCGGACAATAGGAAGAGATTGAAAGGAGGAATTGCGTTATGATAGGCGGACTGACGGGAGTAAATTCATACTACAGCACAACGCCCATAGTCTGGACACGGAGCGTACCGGCAGCTAACCCAGGCACACCGGTAGAAGCGACGAGTCCCGTCACAGCCGTGCCACAGGTGACACAGACCGGATCGGAACAGGAGAG
This sequence comes from uncultured Oscillospiraceae bacterium, assembly GCA_964421265.1. Taxonomy (GTDB): domain Bacteria; phylum Bacillota; class Clostridia; order Oscillospirales; family Oscillospiraceae; genus RUG626. The sequence continues at coordinate 3,734 of CAYQWH010000029.1, forward strand.
AACCTTCAACAGCGCGGAGATTATGAAGCAGTGGGAGACTGACCCGGTGGCGTACGCGGTCAGGAGCCGCATACAGTATCCGGATGAGACGGAGAGCGCCCAGACGCCGGATCTGTCCGGCGCCGCCGTCGGAGACGAGAAGGCTGCCGCCGTGCCCGGCGCTGACGAGGAGCCGGTCACGGTTGACGGCGATACGAAGAGCGCGCAAGAGGTAATGGAGGAAGGGGAGTGCCAGACCTGCAAGAACCGCAAGTACCAGGACGGCTCCGACGACCCCGGCGTATCGTTCCAGACGCCCACTCATATAGACCCGGATGTGGCGGCAAGCCAGGTTCGCGGCCATGAGATGGAGCACGTGACCCGTGAACAGGCGTCTGCTGACCGGGAGGGGAGGAAGGTCGTGAGCCAGTCGGTGACGTACCACACGGCGATCTGCCCGGAGTGCGGGCGGGTGTACGTGTCCGGCGGAACCACCAGAACTGTCACAGCCGCGGACAGCACGAGCAACGACAACGCGGACACGGGCTATGACGGCAAGGACGCGGAGGACGAGCAAAACCCAATGCTGGCGGC
>CAYQWH010000029.1:4406-16387 GCA_964421265.1 uncultured Oscillospiraceae bacterium
CACGCTTTACGACGGCGCGACCATCGCCCGCATCGCGTTCAGTATCGCCAGCACAGCAACGCCCACGTCGGCAAATACCGCGAGCCGCATACTCGCGACGCCCAGCGCGCCCATGATAAGTACAACTAATTTGACCGCCAGAGCGAATACTATGTTCTGGCGCACTATGCCCATCGTCTTTCGTGATATGCCTATAGCCTGGACAAGCCGCGACGGTTTGTCATCCATAAGCACTATATCCGCCGCCTCAATCGCCGCGTCGGAGCCTAACGCGCCCATGGCGACGCCTACATCGGCCCTTGAGAGCACCGGCGCGTCGTTTATGCCGTCACCCACGAACACCAGCGCGCCATGGCTCTCGCCCAGCAGCCGCTCAACCTGTTCCACCTTGTCAGCCGGCAGCAGCTCACTGAGCGTCTCGTCCACACCCAGTTCCGCGCCAACAGCTTCCGCTGTGCTGGCGCGATCGCCTGTCAGCATGGCAATGCGGCTCACGCCCAGACCGTGCAGCTTGCCGATAGTCTCCTTGGAGTCGCTCTTCACCTCGTCCGATATGACCACACAGCCTATGTATTGCTCATCCCGGGCAAGGTACACCACCGTACCCGCGTCGCCGCACACATCAAACGATATGTTGTGGCTCGCCAGCAGCTTGCTGTTGCCGCATAATATCCTGCGCCCGTCCACGGTGGCGCTGACGCCGTAACCTGCCAACTCCTCCACATTGGACGCGGGCGGCACATCCGCCCCCGCCGCGCCGCATATCGCCAGCGCTATGGGGTGACTTGAAAAGCTCTCCGACGATGCCGCGTAACAGAGAAGCTCCGACTCGGTCACGCCCACCGGATACGACGCGGTCACTTGGAACGTCCCACGGGTGAGCGTACCGGTCTTGTCAAATACAACCGTACCGGCTTTAGCCAGCGTTTCCAGATAGCTTGCGCCCTTGACGAGAATACCGCATTTCGCCGCGCCGCCAATGCCGCCGAAGAACGACAGCGGTACGGAGATAACCAGCGCGCAGGGACATGATACCACTAAGAAAACAAGCGCCCTGTGTATCCAGCCGGCCCAGCCGCCGTGGAGAATAAGCGGCGGGATAACCGCCAGCAGCACCGCGCCGCAGACTACAGTCGGCGTGTACCAGCGCGCGAAACGTGTTATGAAGTTCTCCGTTTTCGCTTTCTTGTCCGCCGCGTTCTCCACAAGCTCCAGTATACGCGCCACCGTGGACTCCGCGTACACGCTGGTCACCTGCGCCGTGAGCACCCCGGTCATGTTAATGGAGCCGCTGATGAGCGCGTCGCCGGGAGCCACATCCTGCGGCGCCGACTCGCCGGTCAGCGCCGCCGTGTTGACGCTGCCGGTACCGTCCACTACCACGGCGTCCAGCGGTATGCGTTCACCGGGCTTGAGCAATATGCGCTCACCCACCAGCACATCCTCCGGATCAACCTCCAGCGTCTCGCCGTCCCGTATGACGTTCGCGTGGTCGGGCCGTATGTCCATCAGCGCCGCGACGGACTTGCGGCTCTTGCCCACGGCGTAGCTCTGGAACAGTTCGCCTATCTGGTAGAAGAGCATGACAGCCACGCCATCGGAATACTCGGACGTCGCCATGGCTCCGATCGTGGCTATGGACATGAGGAAATTCTCGTCAAATACCTGGCCGTGGGATATGTTCTGTACGGACCGCCAGAGCACGTCGTACCCGACCACAAAGTACGGCACAAGATAAGCCAGCAGTTCCCATATTCCCTCCAGCGGCAGCAGCGCCGCCGTAATGAGGAGCGCGCCGGAAATCAATATACGCGCTAACGTCCGCTTCTGTTTCCGTGTCATAACCGACCTCCACCTCCGGCGCGCCTTGTTACCTGATAATAACGCAGTCCGGCTCCACTTTTTTGCAGACCCTGACTACCTCGTCCACTATCGAGTCGAACCTTGTGTCATCCGCGTCCAGCGTCAGCTTCTGCGTCATGAAGCTGACAGTCGCGTCATTTACACCGTCCAGCTTCTTAATGCTCCTCTCCATCTTCGCCGCGCAGTTGGCACAGTCAAGATCCTGGAGTTTGAATGTCTTTTTCATAAAAAATCCCCCTTATAAATACAAAGTTTCGGCATAATAATGGTTGACGCGCGGTAAAATGTGCTATAATATGTATTTGATGTATCTGTGCGCGCCAATCTCACTCAAGGACGTGAGACATCCCCTGAGCTATGATAGTCCTGACGTGGTCGTCGGCCAGTCGGCAGATGTTGCTTTTCCCCTCCCTTCTCGAGGTGACAAGCTTGCTCTGCTTTAAAATTCTCAGCTGATGAGATATGGCCGACTGGGTCATGTCAAGCGTCTCCGCTATGTCGCAGACGCACATCTCCGACTCCAGCAGCGCGAACAGTATCCTGATCCGCGTGGAGTCACTGAAAATCTTAAAAAGGTCGGCAAGCTCACACATCGTCTCCTCCGGCGGGAGCTTCTCACGCACCAGATCCGTCAGATCCTTGTGCACAATCCTCTCCTCGCACTCAATGTCGTTCAGTTCATCCATTATATTGCTCACCTCTTCATATGAACAACTGTTCATATGACTATTATATACTCACCCAGTCTGTTTGTCAATAGGCGGCGCGCGGAAAATACGATTTTTTTCGCGGATTTACCGTACATTTTCACGTGGTTCTGTTGAATGTCAGAAATTACCACAAAAAAATTCTAATTTTTTTCGATTTTCCTGTTGACAAGCAAGAAACAATGTGTTACAATTTGGTTACGCTATTAAGGAGGACGTCTGATGGCTTCAAAAAATAATGAGATTCTTGTGTATCGCAATCATCCTCTCCGCAGAAAGGACGACATAATTTATTACGGCAGTATGTCGGACAAGTACATTATCGTTATGCAGGTACTTGAGTCTGAGAAGCTGGACGATCTGGACTTGGCCTCCAGGGTGTCGGTTCAGCTCCAGCTCACCGATGAGGAATTGAGGACGCGGGATCGAATTGTTAAGAAGACGGAGAAGGACGGCCTTTACTCCGCAATGGATGTGGCGGCAGTATGGCTTGACAGGGCGTTGTCGTCCAGGTAACGCATAAGAGAATTCGGGGAAAGGAAATACTATGAATTCTGTAAAAAAGATAATTTCGATAGTTCTGATTTTTACAATGTGCGCGTCTTTTTTCGTGTTCGGCGCTTCCGCCGCTGAGCTGGCTTATGGCGCGGCGACGGTCAACACATCCTCGCTGAACATTCGCTCGGGGCCTGATACGTCTTACGACCGTGTTAGGGTTGTGAGCAAGGGCACCATTCTCGTGATCCTTGAGACGACTTCCGAAGAGTGGTACAAGGTCAACTACAAAGGCACTGTGGGCTACGTGAGCACGGAGTATCTGACTGATGTTCTGACGGCGGAGAACTTTGACGCCAAGGGCACCGTAAGCGGCACATCGGTACGTATGCGTGAGAGTTATACGGTTGACAGTTCCGTCCTCGCGACTTACGACACCGGCAAGGAACTTGACGTTATCGGCATCAACAGCGGCTGGTACAAGGTCGTTGACGGTGATCTCACCGGGTACATACGTTCGGATCTCATGGATATTACGGGGGGCGGTACGCTCACCACGGTATCTTCTCTGGGGCAGGACATCGCGAACTTCGCGTTGAACTATGTTGGTTATCGCTACGTGTACGGCAACGAGTCCCCGGCTGACGGATTTGACTGTTCCGGGCTGGTTTACTACGTATACGGGCAGTATGGCTATAAGCTCAGCCGCACTGCGTCCAACCAGTACGCGAACAACGGAGTGAGTGTGGACAAGTCGTCGCTGCAGGCGGGTGATCTTGTGTTCTTCTCCTCCAACGGTTCCTCAGTAACTCATGTGGGTATCTACATAGGCGGCGGTCAGTTTGTGCACGCGTCCACGTCAACTACGGGCGTTATAATTTCTGACCTGAACAGCGAATACTACACCAACGTGTGGTACGGCGCGAAACGGATAATATAGTCAATAAGGCACCTTGAAGAGCGGTACGCGTCACGCGTACCGCTTTTTGCGTGGCGCGCCCATCGGGACGGGCCTGACGGATTTTGAAGTCCACTATTTTCCACGGTTACTTTGCCGTGAGCGGCGCAGAATATACTCAAGACGGGGACGACCTCTCCATAAGACCGGAACCCGATGAGGGCAAATGGTCAAGGGGCCGGGGTTCCCCGGATAACGGGAACCTGTAACCTCAGTCTTTAGAGGGCGCCCACTCGTACGCGAGTGGGCGCTTTGAGATTATTGTGACGCGGATTTCCGAACTTTCCCTTGTATTCCCGCAAAAACGTGCTATAATGTAAACATGGCGGTTCAATATCAGAAAGTGGGATCCGCGTTAGTGTTTTATCTGATTTAACGCCGTTTTGTCTGCCGCCGCGCGGCGGCCGCAAAGCATGGCGATTATTATTACCCCGCGATACAGGCCGGGTTCTGAACCGCGGCTGCCGCTTGCGAGGGTGATAACAATAAATCCGCGTTTAAAGGAGGACGAATTGATGGAAAACCAGCTCTTTACAAACTCCCATATTCTTGCCTGGCTGCAGTACTTCTCCGACAATATGGACATTGACCTGGAGAAGGTAAAGCTCCTTGACATAACCCGCAGGAACAAGAATCTCATACCGACGGTGGAGTCCAACCCGGCCGTGCTTGTTTTCACGGAGGCGGGGCACCCGGACATATTCTTCCGTATGTGGGACGCGGGACTGGGCGAGTGCACCGTGTGGTACAACGAGGGATCCGACCCGTCCGGGCCGATAAAGCACAATCTCCTGAAGGAAATGATAGACCGTGGCATAAACTCTTCAGCCGGAATGCTGGTGCTTAACCCCAACGCCCGTTCCACTTACAAGGTCGGTATGCGCAACTCAAGCTTCACCAAAGGCAACGTGCGCTATGTGGGCAGCGAGATACGCGCCGTGATACTTAACAAGATGCACTTGGACATCGGCGACACGGTGTGCGTCATAAGCGGCGAGAGCATTGCCGTCGAGTCCGCCATAATCGCGAGCGAGGGTACAGTCATCGCCGTGGAGTACAACCGTCAGGACAGGCAGACAATGGAGGAGAACGCGCAGAAGTTCGGAATTAACAACATAACGATAATAGACCACGTGGACGACAGCACAATGTCCGGCCTTCCCGCGCCGCAGCTCACGTTCATGGTGGCCTCCGCCAGCCTTGAGAATGAGATCCAGTGCCTTCTGAAGCTCAATCCCCATATGGAATTTGTCATCTACACGCTTGACTTCCGGTGCGCCGCCAGCCTCCCCGCGCTTCTGGAGCGGTACGGCATCGGCGAGACGGAGGTGATCCAGATATCCGTCTCGAAGCTGGACGCGAAGAACAACTTCCGCCAGGAACCGGCTCCGTGGATCGTCACCGGCAGAGCGTGAAGCTATCGAAACGGTGAGGTTTCAGCGTATTTTTCACGGTTTTTTATATAATTTGTCTGTTGACAATCCGTGTTACGCGCGGTATACTAAGAGAAACACTGATTAAGTCCCCGCGAAGGGCGGCTTTTCCGCCTGACGCTGTAAAGAACTTATGAGACGCGCGGCGCGCGTGTCGTAAATTATATCTTTTAATTTAATCAGTGTTTCCCCGGAACGGAATATTTAAATATAGCTTTTATGACTTTGATGGAGACAGTAATATTCACTGAAAAGCTCAGAGAGCCGGTGGCTGGTGTGAATCCGGTGCAAGTACGGTGAATACGAAAATCACTCCGGAGTTTCAACCCGAACTCTCAGGACAGTAGGCGTTGACGGTTTTCCCCGTTACAGGATAAGCGTATGTCTGTACGTATGGTAACGGGTGGTGTAGCGTTCGTCCCTTTACGGGACGGATGCTTTTTTTATGGCGGTTGGAGAACCTGATACTGCTGCCCGATTAAATTCTTTCTCCGGGGAAGCCCGCGCGCCGCGCCGCCTGCTGTTTACGGCTGTCCGTAAGGCGGCCACATTACGCGGTACCGGACGGGCTCCGCCATGGCTATAAAGCCATTTAAAGGTGTTTATCACGTTTCAGTATGAAATATCAACATTGATTTCCACGCAATAATAATTTCAGGAGGAACTGAGAATGAGCAGAACGATGACCGAGATACGCTGGCACGGTCGGGGAGGGCAGGGCGCGAAAACCGCCTGTCTGCTCCTCGCGGACGCGGCGTTCGCCTCAGGCAAGCACGTGCAGGGATTTCCCGAATACGGCCCGGAGCGCATGGGCGCGCCGATTACCGCGTACAACCGCATAAGCGATGTGCCATGCACGATACATTCAAATATATACGAGCCTGACTACGTTGTGGTAGTCGATGAGACGCTGCTGACGTGCGTAGACGTGACGGCGGGATTGAAGGCTGACGGCGCGCTGGTGGTGAATACGCCCAAGACGCCGGAGGAGCTGCGCCCGCTGCTCAAGGGCTGGAGCGGCCGTCTGCACACGCTGGACGCGCGCACGTTGTCGGAACGGTACCTGTCCGGGTACTTCCCGAACACTCCCATGCTGGCGGCAATTGTTCAGGTGAGCGGCGTTCTGGACCCGGAGCGGTTCATCGCGGACATGGAGTCGTCTTTCAAGCACAAGTTCGCCACGAAACCGCAGGTTATCGAGGGCAATATGAATTGCCTGATCCAGTCAATGAAGGAGGTGCGGTAAAATGAGCATCCGCGCGGCAGATATTAACGAAAGCTCCACATGGCAGGAGATGACGCCCGGCGGGGAGATATACGAGGGCGGCACATCCAGACTCACCAAAACAGGCGAGTGGCGGTCGAACGCCCCCGTCTGGGCGGAGGACAAGTGCAAGCAGTGCCTGATGTGCGCGCTCTATTGTCCCGACTCGTCAATTCCGGTGGCGTCGCGTCGCCGTTCCGACTTTGACTATGACCACTGCAAGGGCTGTGGCATCTGCGCGAAGGTCTGCTCCTTTGGAGCTATCACTATGAAACAGGAGGGGAGATAAATATGAGCATCAAGGAACGGCTCTCAGGGAACGAGGCTATAGCCCACGCCATGCGTCAGATAGAACCGGACGTCTTTGCCGCGTTTCCCATTACCCCATCCACGGAGATTCCCCAATATTTTGCCCAGTTCGTGGCGAACGGACAGGTACATACGGAGTTTGTCACCGTGGAGTCGGAGCACTCATCAATGTCCACGTGCATCGGCGCGGAGGCGGCGGGCGTGCGGGCTGTGACGGCCACGTCCTCCTGCGGTCTGGCGTTCATGTATGAGGTGCTGTATATCGCCGCGTCAGCGAGGCTTCCGATAACCCTCGCCTGCGTGAACAGGACGCTGTCGGGGCCGATTAACATAAATAACGACCACTCCGACTCCATGGGCGCGCGGGACACCGGCTGGCTCCAGCTCTACGCCGAGAACAATCAGGAGGCGTATGACAACTACCTTCAGGCGATGCGCATAGCGGAAGCTCCCAATGTGCGGCTCCCGATAATGGTCTGTCAGGACGGCTTCATCACCTCCCACGCGGTGGAGAATATCCTGTTAGAGGAAGACGAAGCTGTCAAACGCTTTGTGGGAGAGTACCGCCCGGAGCACTATCTGCTGAACCCGCAGGAGACGCTGGCTGTGGGGCCATACGACTCCTGCCCGTACTGCATGGAACACAAGGTCCAGCAGGCGGAGGCGATGAAGAACGCGAAACAGGTTATCCTGGACGTGGCGGCGGACTTTGAGCGGACATTCGGCAGGAAATACGGATTCTTTGAGGAGTACCGCATGGACGACGCGGATGTGGCGCTGGTGCTGATAGGTTCCACAGCCGGTACCGCCAAGGCGTGCGTGGACAAGCTGCGGGACGAGGGGATAAAAGCCGGGCTAATAAAGCTCCGGGTGTTCAGACCGTTCCCGGGCGAGGAACTGGCCGAGGCGCTGTCGAACGTGAAGGCTGTGGCGGTCATGGACAAGAGCGAGGGCTATTCCGGCTGCGGCGGCCCGCTGTTCGCCGAGACGCGCTCCGCCTGTTACGATTTGCCGTCTCCGCCTCATATGATAGACGTGGTGTACGGCCTTGCGGGACGGGACTGCGCCGTCGGCGATGTGGAGCGCGTGTACCGTCACCTCCTCAGGATCATCGAGACAGGCAAGACCGGCACGCGTTACCTGCACATGGGACAGAGAAGCGGTTCTGAGGAAATTTTGGGGTAAAGGGGGAGACAGAAATGCCATATAATCATAAAGTTGAACTTTCCAAGCCGGAGCGGTTCGCGCCGGGACACAGGCTCTGCGCCGGCTGCGGCGCGGGTATCGTCTGCCGGGGCATGACGCGCGCTCTGGACGAGGGCGACCGGGCGGTCATATGCAACGCCACAGGGTGCCTGGAGGTGTCGTCGTTCCTCTACCCCTACACGGCGTGGGAGGACAGCTATATACACTCGGCGTTCGAGAACGCGTCCGCCACCTGCGGCGGCGTGGAGTCCGCGTACAAGGTACTCAGAAAACAGGGTCGGCTCAAAGAGAACTATAAGTTTCTCGCCATCGGCGGTGACGGCGGAACGTATGACATCGGGTTCCAGTCCCTCTCCGGCGCCATGGAGCGCGGCCATGATATGACCTATTTCTGCTACGACAACGAGGCGTATATGAATACCGGTATACAGCGCTCATCCTCAACGCCGCGTTTCGCCAGCGCCACCACCACTCCCGCAGGCTCCGCCTCTGTGGGCAAGCCCCAGAACAAGAAGAACCTGACGGAGATAATGGTCGCCCATCAGATACCCTATGTGGCGCAGACCACGTTTATCGGGAACATGAAGGACTTCCACGAGAAAGCCCATCGCGCGATATACACGGAAGGCCCCGCGTTTGTGAACGTGATGGCTCCGTGCCCCAGGGGATGGCAGTACTCGCCGGAGCTGCTGCCGGAGATATGCCGTCTGGCGGTCGAAACCTGCGTCTGGCCGCTCTACGAGGTCGTGGAGGGACGCTGGATACTAAGCTACGAGCCGCGAAAGAAGCTGCCCGTCACGGAGTTCATGAAGCTTCAGGGCCGGTTCCGCCATTGCTTCAAGCCCGGGAACGAGTGGACCCTTGAGTCGGCGCAGCAATACGTGGATGAGCAGTGGGAGAAGCTGCTGGAAAAATGCAGATAATACGCATCTCAAGTTAAAGGATTTAATTTGAGATACGCGCGCAGCGCCCTCCGCCGGCAGGCGGAGGGCGTATATTACGTATATGGTAACTGTTACCACAGACTGACGGCGGTTCCTAAATATCGAAATCGTCCGAATCAAACTTGCGGTTGGACTCGCGGGGCTTTTTCCCGCTGTGCTTGTTACCGCGATATTTATGGCGCTGGGGCTTATGGCTCTCCTTCTGAGGAGCCGCCGCCTGATCATAGTGATGTCTGCTCTTGTGCGGCTCGGCGTTCTGGCGCGGGGGCTGGCGCTTTGGCTGATTGTCACGCTTGCCGCTCTGCTGGCGCTTGCGCAGCTCCGTAACGGCCTTTGGCTCCGGCTCCGGTTTCGGTTCCGGCTTCGGCTCTGGCTTGGGCTCCGGTTTCGGTTCCGGCTTTGGTTCCGGCTTCGGCTTTGCCTTAACCTTTGCCATGTCTTCCAGATTTTGCGGAGACGCTGTGTTATAGTGTCTGAAACGCGGCTGGGGCTGCTCGTTCGGCTTCTCCGCCGCGCGCTGCGCCAGATACTCCGTCCGCTTCGACTTCCCGCCCAGCACGGTAATGTCCTTCATGTTGAACGCGCGCGCCGCCGAATCGCTGCCGTCCTCCATGTGTACGCGGGCTATGCCTTTTAGGAGGTTCACCTCCGTGACCGTGCCCTTGCCGTCCGGCGTGTCCACGAACGCGTCCACTCTCGGAGCGCCCTTCGCCAGTTCCTCATATGTCTCCTGCTCGTACTTCAGACAGCACAGGAGCCGCCCGCAGGTGCCGGATATTTTCGTCGGGTTCAGCGACAGCCCCTGAGTTTTCGCCATCTTTATCGACACCGGCTGGAAATCGCCAATAAACTGTCCGCAGCAGAGCGGTCTGCCGCATATGCCTATTCCGCCCAATATCCGCGCCTCGTCCCGCACACCTATCTGGCGCATTTCTATGCGCGTCTTGAAACGCGTCGCCAGCTCCCGGACAAGCCGTCTGAAATCCACACGCCCCTCGGATGTGAAGAAGAACAGTATCTTGCTGCCGTCGAAATTATACTCCACATCCACCAGCTTCATGGGCAGATCATGTTCCTTTATCTTTTTCTGGCATATGTCGAACGCCTCTTTCTCATAGGCGCGGTTTTCCGCCGCGCGTCTGTCGTCCTCCCGCGTCGCCAGCCGCACAACAGGCTGGAGAGGCATCCGCACAGACGCGTCCTCCACCATGTGGTTGCCCGATACGCACTCGGCGTACTCCCGGCCTTTCACCGTGTCCACTATCACATGGCTGCCCTGCCTGACTGTCAGGCCGTTGGGACTGAAATAATATACCTTTCCCCTGCTCTTGAACCTCACGCTCACTACTTCTGTCAAATCTCAACCCTCCTCTACCGTAAAAGTTCAGCCAGCACAAGTCCAACAATATGTCCCACGCTGACGTTGACGTCCATGTATTTATCCGCCGTATCAAGCGTCCCGCACAATCTGTCAAAGACCTCCGCGTCCACCGATTCGGCGTTCCGTACCGCCACGCGGCGCAGCGCCTCGATTATCTCCGCCATCTCGTCCCGCTTCTTTTTCTCAAGGGGCATAACAGCCTCTAAAAGCTCACGGTTCCGATTGAGACTGTACGCCCGGAAAATCCTCTCCGCCGTCGCCATCGCGTCCTCGGACTCCTCAGTATCCTGAGAGGCGAGGGAGATAAAGGCGCAGCGCGAGCGTATCGTCGGCAGGAACAGTTCCGCGTTGTCCGCCAGAAGCAGGAACACGGCGGTGGGCGGCGGCTCCTCCAACACTTTCAGGAGCGCGTTCTGGGCCTGCGCGTTCATCGCGTCCGCGTCCTTCAGAATAAATACGCTCCTTGCCGCCTCGTTGGGCATTACAAACGCGGCGCTCCTGACAGCGCGCACCTCATCCACGGATAATATCTTTCTGTCCGGCGATTTTTCCACGACTGTAATATCCGGGTGAATACCGCGCTCCGCTTTCCGGCAGTCGCGGCACAGGCCGCACGGGGGACTGTCGCCGGAACAGACCGCCGCCATGCCCGCAAGCTTCGCGGCCTCCAACTGTCCGGCCTTGTTCGAGCCGGTTATAATCGCCGCCTGCGGGATCCTCCCCATACGCAGCGTTTCTCTCAGTTCCGATAATGTCATGCCTATACCTACTTGTGGTACAAATTATTATTCTGGTAAACCGGTTCACAGGACAGGTTCACGCCTAATTTCCTGAGCATATTCTCGTCCACCTGCGAGAGTATGACCGTCGAGTGCGCGTCGCAGCCTTTGAGCTTTTCAAGCTGCTGCATCGCTGTCTCGGCGTTAGCCTCCATGGAGGCGCATATGGACAGGGCGACCAGCGTCTCGTCCGTGTGGAGACGCGGGTTCCGGTTGCCAAGATGGTTCACCTTCAGGTCGTTCACCGGCTCAATTATGCTGGGCGACAGGAGACGGATAGAGTCGTCAATACCCCCGAGGGCTTTGAGCGCGTCCAGGAGCATGGCTGACGTGGCGCCGAGGAGCTTTGAGGTCTTGCCGGTAATGACGCGTCCGTCCGTAAGCTCTATGGCGGCCGCCGGCTCACCCGTCTCCGCGGCCTTGTCCAGCGCCGCCGTCCTCGCCCGGCTCATACGCTCCGATATTCCCGCGCTCTTCATGATGAAGCGTATCTTCTCCGCCTCCGCGCCGCTGGACAGGCCCTTGGTGCGCGCGCACATGGCGGCGAAGAATCGGCGCAGGATCTCCCGTCTGGACGCCTCACGGCAGACGTCGTCGTTGATAATGCAGAACCCCGCCATGTTGACGCCCATATCCGTAGGC
>CAYQWH010000030.1:0-9963 GCA_964421265.1 uncultured Oscillospiraceae bacterium
AGGTCAGCCAGAACGGCGTTATCACCGTCGAGGAGTCCAAGACCGCCGAGACCTACTCCGAGGTCGTCGAGGGCATGCAGTTTGACCGTGGTTACATCACGCCCTACATGGTCACTGATACTGAGAAGATGGAGGCGGTCTACGAGGAGCCTTACATCCTCATTACGGATAAGAAGATCTCCAGCATCCAGGAGATCCTGCCGCTTCTGGAGCAGCTCATCCAGTCCGGCAAGAAGCTCGTTATAATCGCCGAGGACGTGGAGGGCGACGCTCTCGCCACCCTTATCCTCAACAACATTCGCGGCACATTCAGCTGCCTGTGCGTCAAGGCGCCCGGATTCGGCGACAGACGCAAGGAGATGCTGAAGGATATAGCCGCTCTGACCGGCGGTGAATTTATCTCCTCCGACCTGGGCATGGAGCTTAAGGAGACTACCATGGAGATGCTCGGCAGAGCGCGTCAGGTCAAGTCCTCCAAGGAGAACACCATAATCGTTGACGGCTACGGCGAGAAGTCCGACATCGAGGGCAGAATCAACCAGATCAAGTCCGAGTACGAGGTCACCACATCCGATTACGACAAGGAGAAGCTCCAGGAGCGGCTGGCGAAGCTGGCCGGCGGCGTAGCGGTCATCAAGGTCGGCGCGCCCACGGAAGTGGAGATGAAGGAGAAGAAGCTGCGCATCGAGGACGCTCTCAACGCCACGAAAGCGGCCGTGGAAGAGGGCATCGTGGCCGGCGGCGGAACGGCGTATGTCGTGGCAGGCAAGGCTGTTGAACGCCTCATGGCCGAGACATCCGGCGACGAAAAGACCGGCGTCTCCATCACCATCAAGGCTCTGGAAGAGCCCATCAGACAGATCGCGTTCAACGCGGGTCTTGAGGGCGCGGTTATCCTCGACAAGGTCAAGAGCAACATCAGTGTGAACTACGGCTTCAACGCCGCCACCGAGGAGTACTGCGACATGATCGAGACGGGCGTCGTGGATCCGACCAAGGTGTGCCGTTCCGCGCTTGAGAACGCTGCCTCTATCGCGGCGATAGTCCTCACCACCGAGTCGCTGGTGTCCGACATCCCCCAGCCCCCCGCTCCTCAGGCGGCTCCCGCGCCTGACGCAGGCGGTATGTATTGATCCGGTCAGCAGCGCGAGTTTTAACCGATTACACTCAGATAGTTCAGATAAAAAAGATACTGGTCAGCGGTACATCCGCCGACCAGTATCTTTTTATGCTAATCCCGAATTAAAAGCTTAAAGCCTTTTAACAAGAACCGGTATTACGCCTTCAGATCGCCCAAGCCGCCGTGGGTCATTGGAGCCTGCTGTAAAGCCGCGCCAGCAGGGATCTGAGCGGGTTGAACAGCGCCAGCGCGATCGTGAAATTGCCGACGCAGTGCAGCAGGTCAAAGGGAATGCCGCTTATCCACCAGCTCAACGCGAACGCGGGGCCGCTGACAACGAGGTACACCGGCGCGCACAACGCGCCGAACGCCAACCCGAACGCGCCCGACAGCACCGCCCACAGGATCCGCTGCTCCGTCTTTCGCATCGCCCACGCGCAGACCGCCAGTATCAGCCACACGTAGAGATAGTTAATGCTCCATAGATTGAACCCGTACACCAGAAACTCAAGCATGACGTAGAGATAAATCGGATAGAGCGCCTTCACGCCGAAGGTCACGGCGAAGAGCATTACGAAGAGCGACACAGGCTCTATATTCGGCAGACTCGCCATGGCCAGCTTCGCGCCGAAGGTCAACCCGCCCAGAGTGGCGAACAGGGCAATCTCCGAGAGCTTCAGGCGCATCGTCAGCCCTTGGTGTACTCAAGGGAGAAGGAGTCGCCGTCGGAGATGGGCGTGTCATCTATACCCACCGAGGCGTACTCGCCGTCCACGTAGAACGCCCAGTAAGCGCTGTCCTCCTCCCAGCTGGCCGTCTCGCCGTCCACGGAGGTGTAGTAACCGTCCTCGCCCTCGATAAGGCCCTCCTCGTTGAGCACCTCGCCGAGATATTCCGCGTCGGTACTGTAGGTGTACGTCTTAGTACTGCCGTCACTGTGCAGCACTTCCACGGTTATGCTCTTGCTGCCGTCCGACGTATCGGAGCTGGGGCTTTTCACAAGCCAGATCACCAGTACGACGGCCACCACCACCAATAGCGCGCACACCGCGACTATCGCTTTCTTCTTTCCTGTCATAAAACAAATACCTCCTGTAAATGAAATCAAAAAATGGCCGCGCTATCCCGCAAAAAAGGGACAGCGTGGCCGTTTTTCCACACCTAAAGTGCCCGCCACCCCATAACTCGCGGGGCGCGGTCATAACAGCTATCCGCAGGTCTTCTGGCTCGCGTCAGCGGGGAACGCGCGCGTCCCCCCGGTTCCGCGCGCCTTCCCGGATACACTCCAGTGACTGGCTTTCGCCACGGCGGAACCTCACACGCATACAGCGGCGGTACCGTCCGGGATTCTCACCCGGTTGTCTTTGATAGCGCGCACGGTACCTTTTGCGGAACCCCGCGCGCGCCTCGGACAGCAGTATTATGCGATTTTATAAGGCTTATCGCGCCTCCTCAGCTGCCTCCTCTATGGTCAGCTCTTTATCCAGGAAACGCTGATAGATGCCGCACAGCCTTTCGGTGTCGCCCAGAGCGATCTGGGTGCCCTTGTCCAGCCACAGCACCTTCGTACACATCTCCCGCACCTGTTCCAGAGAGTGGGAGACTAATATGGTCGCGGCGCCGCTGCCGATAATCTCACGCATCTTCTTCTCGCTCTTCTTCCTAAACGCCCCGTCACCTACGGACAGCACCTCGTCCAGAATGAGTATATCCGGCTTGACCATGGAGGCTATGCTGAACGCAAGGCGCGACTTCATGCCTGAGGACAACTGCTTGAACATATGTTCCTCAAACTGTTTCAGCTCCGCGAACTCGATTATCTGGTCATAGGCCGCGTCCATGAATTTCCTCGTGTAACCGAGCATCGCGCCGCGAAGATACGCGTTCTCCCGAACCGTCAGCTCATCGTCGAAGCCGCTGGCCAGCTCCAACAGCGCCACCACGTTCCCCTCGGCCCTGACAGTACCGCCCGTGGGCGTCATTATACCGGCGATGGCCTTCAGAAGCGTCGATTTACCGGCGCCGTTGCCGCCGATTATGCCCAGCATCTCGCCCTTGTCCAGCGTGAAACTGATATGGTGATCCGCCCAGAAGCTGGTGACCTGGTACCTGCCGGTCAGACGGCGCATTACGTACTCCTTAAGCCCAATGGCCTTGAAATCGCCCATCTTATAGCGGATTGATACGTCGTTTACCTCCAATACGCTCATATGCAAGCCCCCGTCACACGTAATAAAGAAACTCGCTGTCGTATTTCCTGTATATGGCAATACCAATAGTGAGGGACAGGATCGCGTAGAAGCCCATGAGCAGATGGAACCAGACCGTCGGTATCTCCGCCTCAATCACTATCTTCCTGAAATACCGTATAAAAAGATACACCGGGTTCAGAAGGAATATCATCTGCACCTTCTCGGAAAACGAATCTATGGGATAGAATATAGCCGACGCGTACTGGAGAAGCTGCAAAAACACCGTCCACAGGTACTTGATGTCACGGAAAAACACAAACAGCGCCGACAGTATCAGTCCAACACCTATCACGAAGATAAGCATACACGCGACAGGATAGAGCAGCATTATGAATTTCCACGTGAACTTTATGTTGCAGAATATACAGAAGATGACAAACACTATCATCGTCAGACCGAAGTTGATAAGCGTCTCCGTGTTCTTGGACACCAGAAACAGGAACTTGGGAACGTTTATTTTAGAGAAAATGTTGGCGTTGTCCATCAGCGCCGTCATGCCCTGATTGGTGCTGTCGCTGAAGTACGAGAACAGCAGATTGCCGCAGAGAAGATATATCGTGTACTGCTCCGTGCGGTTCTTGAAGAACGTCCCGAACACAAAGGACATGACCATAAGGCTGATAAGCGGCGAGAGTACGCTCCAGGCCATGCCGAGAACAGTCCGCTTGTACTTCTTCTTGAAGTCCCTCTTAACCAGCTCCTCGTACAGGAACTGGTACCTTTTAATTTTTTCAAACATCCTTTGCATTCCGCGTCACTCCTTGACCTGCGGTAATTGGCCGCCGCTTCACTCCTCGACCCACACATCGCCCCACAAATGCTCGGGCTGGAAATTATTATTCGACTTGGGCGTCATATAGTCAGCGCCGTAGCAATTCGTCAGATACTCGTCCCACGCGCGAACCGCCGGGAACTCCCGGCCCTCGAACGTGAGCGTGGTCAGATCCTCAAACTTCTCCGTCTCCATGCACCCGACACCCCACACGCGGTCGCCGGCGAACCGGGTACTGCCGTATGGGTAGCGTCTCGCGTTCCACTCCATGAGCTTCGTGAGCCTGGTGTTCCCGATAATCCTCGCGAAGGGGTACAGGATCCGCCGTGCGACGCGCTTTGGAGTTGTTTGACCCCCCCCGGACAATTAAGCACGATTTGGGCACGTTTGAGCCCTTGCGTGAGCTTATTCTGAAGCTTCCTCGCCAGCGGCTTATCCGAAGCGCCGTCCACTGGGAAGATGTCGATCCATATGCGCTCATGCGTCTCGTTATCGAAATAGGAGCGCATAAAGCCCCGGTCGGACTGCACCTTGATAAAAGGGTAAATATGCTTGCCGTGACCGGCGTAGGTGTAGGGAAGCTCGCCGGTGTCGCGGAGAAGGTCGGCGAGCCGATCAAACACAGGTCTTGTGACCATCAGATCCACGTCGTCGTCCCAGGGGACGAACCCGTGGTGGCGTACCGCGCCAAGCAGCGTGCCATAGCCGAGGGAATATTTTATATCGTACTTCTTCGCGAAGTCGTCAAACCGGCACATGGTATCGAAAAGTATGCTCTGAAGCTCCTTCAGGTCAATTTCTCTGCGCATGGTTCCCCTCCCATAATTTCTCTATATCCGACGCCAGGTCGCGCACATCGTACCCCGCAGCGGCCACGACTGACGTCATATCCTTGCGCTCATAGCCATCGGCGTGGCGCAGCACCGCCTCCGCCCAGCGCTCCGCTCCGGCGGACAACGGCAGCGGCTCCACCAGCTCCGTGACGAACGCCTCCTGGGGCACGGCGTCGGACACGACGCAGCGCAGACCCGCCGTCTGCGCCTCAATAATTGAAATGCCCAAACCTTCAAACAGTGACGGGAAAACGAACACGTCCATTGCCGAAAGGTAGGCATCCACCTGGTCGCTTACCCCGGCGAATATTACGGCGTCGGTGAGGTTCCGTTCCTCCGCCGCCTGGCGAAGCTGGTGTTCCATTGTGCCGCCGCCCACCAGCAGCAGACGGGCGCTGTCGTTTGCCCGGTGCACCCGGTCAAAGACGTCGATCAGGAAAAGCTGGTTCTTCTGTTCCGTGAACCTGCCCACGTGACCCACCACGAAGTTGTCCTCCGTCAGGTTGTGTTTATGGCGCGTCCGCTCACGTTTGGCCGCGTCGAAGCGGAATTTCTCCGCGTCGATCCTGTTGCGTATGTAGGCGAAGGCTGCGCCGTGTCCGGCCAGGAACTCCGCGGCCTGGGCGCTGCACGCGGCGACACAGGTGGCGCTCCGCCTTATGGCGCCCCGGCACAGGCTGTAGACGAGACCCTTCAGTCCCTCCGCGCCGCCTACGGCTGTGGAGTTGTGGGAGTGGGCTATGCGCACGGGGATTTTCCGTTTTTTGCCCACCCGCTGGGCGATGGCCTCGTACATTGGGTTCTCGGTGTTCACGTGGAGCACGTCCACGCGGTGCGCGCGCATTACGTCCCCCAGGCCCCGCCGGATCCGCATACACTCGCGGACAGTGCCCAGGTTCAGTCCCCGGCTGTCGGACGCGTGCTCGTAGAAGATGAACTCCACGCCGTGGCTCTCGAACCACGCTTTCAGTTCCGCGTCCTGGTGTTCCTCTCTGGGCGCGAACCAGAGGATCCGGTATTTTCCCGGTTCCAAGGAGCCTATCACATTACGCAGGAAGGTCTGTATACCTCCCAGCTCCAGGCCCGACGCCGTGGCGATAAGTACCGTTTTCAAGTGGAACCGCCTCCAATCGCGTTCTCGTAATAGTCGGTCAGTTTATTGGCCTCGCGGGTTATCTCATATCCGGCGTCCGCCAGGACCTGTGAGCAGTCGCGGCGTTCCTCGTTGGCGGCGGCGCACACGGCCCGCGCCCATGTTCCGTCGTCGGCGGCGAGGGGTATGAACTTCGCGCTGTCAATCAGCTTCGCCTCCCGGGTCACCCGGTCAGACATTACGCACGGCAGTCCGGACACCTGCGCCTCCAGCGCCACCAGCGGCAGCCCCTCGTAGAGACTTGGCAGGCAGAACACGTCAAAAGCCTGGTACAGTTCGCCGGTGTTCTCCACCGTCCCCATGAACCGGACACGGTTGTCCAGCCCCATCCGGCTGACGCGCTCACGGATCCTCGTCTCCGCCGGGCTGCCGGTGCCGCCCACCAGTACCAGTTCCGCGTCATCCCGCAGCGCGCACACGGCGGCGAAGATGTCAAGGAGCCGTTCGTGGTTCTTCTGGGTGACGAAGCGCCCGATGTGTCCCACGACGAATCTGTCCTCGACGCCCAGTTCCCGGCGCGTCCTGCTCCGCGTGTCCGGTGAGAACGCGAACCGGCGCGTGTCGATGGCGTTGTTGAGCACGGTCACCTTGCCCGCGTTGAAGGTTCTGTTGCCGAAGAGCCACCGTCCCGCGTACTCGCCGCAGGCGAAGTAGTCCGTGGCGAACACCTTCGCGAAGGGGCGGAGGGCGTATTTGAGCATATCCCGCTTGAAGTCGTTCCCTCCGGCGGCGGTGGAGTGGTTGTGAGCTATCCGCACTGGCACGCCCGCTCTCCACGCCGCGTACAGCGGGAACACGCTCATGGTATTCATATGGGAGTGGACGATCCTGTAGCCGCCCGACCTGCATATGCTCTTTATGGCGGATATGTAAGCGCGGGGCTTTGTGTACGGCGGTATCCTGTAGATTTCGCCGCCGAAGCCCTTCACGTCCTCCGGCACGTCGCACGGTGAAGTCTCGTCAATGACCAGATCGAACATGACGCGGCTCCTGTCTATCGCCCGGAAGTAATTGAAAACGACGGCCTCCACGCCGCCGCGCTGCAAATTACCGAAAATCTGAAGTACCCGGCAAGGTTCGCTCATGACCCCACACCACCTTTATTTACACCGTCTCGTGCCACCTAAACACCGCCGCGACGGTACGCGCCATTATTTTTATGTCCTCCGATACGCAGCGTTCCTCCACGTATCGCAGCTCCGTGCGCTGCCGTTCGCCGCTCTCGTATGTACAGCCGTTCCGTCCGCTCACCTGCCACGCGCCGGTCAGCCCCGGCCTTACGGACACGAGGACGGGTATCTCCGCCGGGGCGTATTTGCTCTCCAGTTCCTCCCGCAGCAGCGGGCGCGGCCCCACGAGGCTCATGTCGCCCTTGAGGATATTGATGAACTGGGGAAGCTCGTCCAGGCTGCTTTTGCGGAGCACCGCGCCAAGCCTTGTGATGCGCGGGTCGCGGGCCAGCTTGAACTCGTTCCGGTACGTCTCAAGTTCCTCTTTCGTGAGCACGCTCTCCAGGTCGTCCGAGTTGCGGCGCATACTGCGGAATTTGATAAGGGTGAAATCCTTGCCGCCGCGCCCCACACGTTTCTGACAGAAAAACGGCCCACCCTTGGGATCATCCACGCATATGGCGACCATGATGACAATAAATATCGGCGAGAGAACCACAAGGGCGAGGAACGCGCATATTATGTCAAACCCGCGCTTGACCGCCAGGTAGCCTATGCTCTTGCGGGGCTGAGCAATTTTCTCTCTTTCTACCGCACTGTTCATTTGAGCGCCATCCTTCATATATATTTATGTGCGCAGACCTCATTATATTTACACGTATCGCGGAACCATTACCGCAAACGTCAAAATACGACTTATTCATTATACTCCACTCAATCAGTCTTTGTCAAGAATAATTTTGCATACTGGGCAAACAATCGGCATTTTTGTCCGGTTACGGGCGGATATGGGAAATTTTGATTCACGCCCGGTTGAAATTGGGGCCTATCCGGTATATAATACTGAGGTAATCTGAATTGGAGGCAAGAGATGATGAATATTATAGTGTTGTGCGGCGGGCTGTCCATGGAGCGGGACGTGTCACTCAGGAGCGGCGCCGAGATTGCCCGCACGCTCCGTGAGAACGGGCACCGTGCCGTTGTGGTGGATGAGTACTTCGGCTACGAGGGGAGCTATGAGGATCCCGCGGAGATCTTCGCGAAGCCCGTGGACGACAGCATTGCCGATATACCCGACAGCATACCCGATCTGGACGCGGTACGGGCGTCGAGGAAGCAGGACAACGACAGTCGGATTGGGGACAATCTCATAGAAGTCTGCCGCGCCGCCGATATGGTATTTATCGCGCTGCACGGTTCCGACGGCGAGGACGGGCGCATTCAGGCGCTGTTCGATCTGCACGGCATACGCTACACCGGCAGCGGTTATCTGGGCAGCGCCCTTGCCATGAACAAGCAGGCGGCGAAGGATCTGTTTGCGACGAACGGCATATTGACGCCGGAGTGCGTGGTTGTGCGCTCCGGGGACAGCGATCTGTCGGCGCCCTGCTTCCCATGTGTGGTGAAGCCCCGATCCAGCGGCTCATCCGTTGGCGTCTCCATAGCGCACGACGGTGCCGAGTTCGGCGAAGCGCTGTCCATGGGCTTCAGGTATGATGACACGGGCACACTCCTTGTGGAGCGGTACATAAGCGGCAGAGAGGTGGATGTGGGTATATTGGATGGCCACGCGCTGCCGCCGATTGAGATTCGCCCGAAAAGCGGATTTTTCGACTATGAGAACAAGTACCAGCCCGGCAGGACGCTGGAGATCTGCCCGACGGATTTCCCGGAAGAGGTGATTGAGCGCCTGCAATCCGTGGCTGAGAAGGTATTCAAAGCGCTGTATCTTGAGGTGTACGCGAGGATAGATTTCATTGTGGATGAGGACGGCGAAGTGTGGTGCCTTGAGGCGAACACGCTGCCGGGCATGACGTCGGCGAGTCTGTTGCCGAAGGAGGCTGCGGCGGCCGGCATCAGCTATAACGACCTGTGTGAGAGGATAATTGAATTGTCCAACAGGCGGTTCGAGGGTATTGGACGTGTATGAGCTTATTATGCTGGGCACCGGCCACGCGGCTGTGACGAAATGCTATAACACCTGTTTTGCCATAAGGCGGGGCGAGGACTTCTTCCTTGTGGACGCGGGCGGCGGCAACGGCATACTCCCCAGATTGGCCGCGGCGGGTCTGCGGCTCGAGAACCTGAGGGGTATGTTCGTCACTCACGCCCACACGGATCACATTCTCGGCGCGGTGTGGATCATCCGGATGATGAACGGGGTCATGAAAAACAGTCGGCGCGGCGACGAGTTCCGTATCTGGTGCCACGACGAGTCGAAGGACGCGCTGACGTTCATGTGCGACAATCTGTTGGCCAACGGCAAGTTCGGTTACGGCGGCGGCCGCATAAAGCTTACAGAGGTTAAAAATGGCGACGCGTTCTCCTGTATCGGGATTGATTTCACCGTCTTTGACATATTCTCCCGGAAGAAGAAGCAGTTCGGGTTCCGGGCGGAGCTGGACGGGAAGGCGCTTGTGTGCCTCGGCGACGAGCCGTACAATCCGCGCTGCGCGGAATATGTCCGGGGCGCAGACATCCTGATGAGCGAGGCGTTCTGCATGGATCGGGACGAGAGCCGGTTCCACGCCCACGAGAAATCCCACAGCACGGCGTTGGAGGCGGCGCGGACCGCCGAAAACCTCGGCGCGGGGACGCTTTTGCTGTACCACACCGAGGACTCCGACCTGGCGAACCGTCGGGTGAACTACACGGACGAGGCGT
>CAYQWH010000030.1:9973-16312 GCA_964421265.1 uncultured Oscillospiraceae bacterium
CTCCGGCAAGGTTCTTGTTCCGGATGACATGGAAACTATTGCGCTTTGAGGAGGTGCGTCCATGAGTATGAAGCAGGTGACGCCTGAGATGATAGCCCGTGTAACGGGCGGCGAGTATATCGGTCCTGAGGACATCAGGGCCGAATCGGTTACGTCAGTCTCCACCGACAGCCGTGCCGTGGAGCGGGGCGGGCTTTTTGTCTGCATACGCGGCGCGAGGGTGGATGGGCACGATTACGCCGTCTCCGCTGTCCGGGAGCGGGGCGCGCTTGTGTGCCTGGCCGAGAGGACGGTTGACGCGCCGCATATTCTTGTGCCATCCGCCGCTGACGCTTTGCGCGCCCTCGCGGAGTGGTACCGTCAGCTCTTCGACATTCCCGTGGTCGGGATTATCGGCAGCGTCGGCAAGACGACGACGAAGGAGCTGACGGCGGCGGCATTGGGGCGGAAGTACCGCGTGCTCAAGACGCCCGCCAACCTCAACAACGAGATTGGTGTTCCGCTGACGCTGCTGTCCATGGGCGAGGAGCACCAGGCGGCGGTGATTGAGATGGGCATCTCAGACTTCGGGGAGATGAGGACATTGGCGCGGATGGTCCGGCCTGACATCTGCGTCATGACGGCCATCGGTTACTGCCATCTTGAGAAGCTGGGGAACCTAAATGGGGTGCTCAGGGCAAAGAGCGAGGTATTTGAGTTCATGGGGCCTGACAAGCTCGCGGTGCTTAACGGCGACGACGGCACGCTCCGTGACTTCGACCCCGGCGTCAGAACCGTCACGTATGGCATAAACTCCGGTCGGGACTGTGACGTCTGGGCGGAGGATGTGAAGAGCCGTGGCTTTGACGGTCTGACCTTCGACATATGCCGTGCGGGTTCCCGTGTCCGCGCGTCAGTTCCCGCCTTCGGCACGCACATCGCCTATGGCGCGTTGGCGGCGGCGGTTGTGGGCTATGAGCTGGGCATGGACGGCGAGGATATAGCGGCCGGCCTCGCGGAGTACCGTCCGGTGGGCGGTCGGGCGAATGTCACGGACACGGGTTATCTGACGGTTATTGACGACTGCTATAACGCCAACCCCAACTCCATGGCGGCGGCGATAGCGTCACTCGGTTCCGCGAAGCCGTCGGAGGGCTGTCCCTACGGCAAGCGCGTGGCGGTTCTGGGCGACATGAAGGAGCTTGGGGCGGACTCGTCGGAACTTCACCGCGCCGTGGGTGAGATCGCCGCCATCAGGGGCATCGAGGCCGTCCTGTGCTGCGGCGTGGAGGCGAAAGCGATCTACGACGGCTACGTCGCGGCGGGTGGCGGCAAGGCGGTGTATTACAGGCAGAAGGACGCGCTTCTTGACGACATATCGAGGCACCTTGACAGAGGCGACATTGTGCTGGTCAAGGCGTCCCACAGCATGGAGTTCGAGGACGTGGTAAAGGCGCTGAAACGGATAAAGCTATGAGGCTCAGTTACACGGCGAAGGAATCGGACGTCGGGCGCAAGGTAGTCCATGTGCTCAAGAGGGATCTGCGGTTGTCCGGCGCGACCATCAGCAGGCTGAAGAAGCCCGGCGGCGTCACCGTGAACGGTCAGAGCGTCTATATGGATTATCCGCTGGCGCCGGGTGACGCGGTTGAGGTGGATCTTCTTGTGACGGAGAAGCCGCCGGACTTTGAGCCGGAGCGCGGGGATATTGAAATACTCTTCGAGAGCGACTGGTTCGTCGCGGTCAACAAGCCCATGGGGATGCTGGTTCACCCGTCGAGGGCGCAGTACGGCGGTACGCTGGCCGGGTTCGTGGCCGGGTACCTGATGGAGCGGTACGGCGTGCCCGTCTGTCACGCCGTCAACAGGCTTGACCGCGACACGAGCGGCGTCGTGCTGTTCTCAAAAAGCTCCCACGCCAAGACTCTAACGCTGGCGGCGATGCGAAGCGGCGGTGAGAAGGTGTACGTGGGGTACATATTCGGCGCGCTCCCCGGCGAACGGGGCGTCATAGACGCGGCCATCGACCGGGCCGAGGAAGGCAAGATGCGGCGCGTCGTTACGCCGGACGGCAAGAGAGCCGTCACGGACTATGAGGTGCTGCGCGTCGGCAACGGCATATCGAAAGTGCGGTTCAGCCTCAGAACCGGCCGCACCCATCAGATACGCGTCCATTGCGCGTACATGGGCGCTCCGCTTATTGGCGACAAAATCTATCGCTCGGAGGAGTCCGGCGCCTTTTCCGATTCGCACGGTTTCGCGGGGCAGCTTCTCCACGCGGAGCTTCTCACCTTCCGCGACCCGATGACCGGCGCGGATCTGTCCATCAGGGCGCCGCTGCGCCGGGAGGATATGGCGAGGGCTGAAAAGCTCATGACGGGTTCCGATTGATTTCCCCGGATTTTTGACCGTTCGGGTTGATTTTCACAGGCGTATGATGTTATAATAGGTCACAGTTATATTATATGGAGCTGAACAGAAGATGAATGAAGGCCGCAAAGCCGGAAAAGGAAGAATTGCGCCAATACGACTGATAGTCGTAAGCTTTTTACTGATAATACTTGCGGGTACGCTTCTGCTGATGATGCCTGTCAGCTCAAGTTCCGGGAAGTCCACGGATTTTATAGACGCGCTTTTCACCGCCACGAGCGCCGCCTGTGTAACGGGGCTTTCGCCGTTCAATACGGGTCTGTATTGGAGCGCGTTTGGAAAGTGCGTTATCATAGTCATGATACAGATTGGCGGACTTGGGGCCATGACCATAATAATCGGGCTTGTGGCGCTGATGCGCAAAAGGATAAGCCTGCAGAACACGCGTATACTTATGCAGTCAGCCGGGAGCGATCAATACAGCGGTATAAAGCCGCTGATACGACGTATGTTCGCGGGTACGGCAATATGCGAGGGAATCGGCGCCGCGCTGCTGTCCACCCAGTTCATACCGCGTTTCGGGCTGGGGCGGGGGATACTGTACGCCATATTCCACTCCGTATCGGCTTTCTGCAACGCCGGGTTTGATATTCTGGGCGACTATGAGGGCGGCTCATCTCTCTCGGCATTTGCCCTGAACCCGGTGGTCAATTTCACCGTTATGCTTCTCATAATCGTCGGCGGACTCGGGTTCATTGTCTGGGATGACCTTTTCGCCAGCAGGTTCAGAATACGCGCCCTCAAGTTCCACACGAAGCTCGTCCTCGTGACGACGGCGGCGCTGCTTCTTGGCAGCTTTGTTCTGTACTTCGTGTTTGAGTACAACGGCGCGTTCAAGGGCTATTCCTTCGGCGAGAAGATAATGCTCGCGCTGTTCCAGGCGGTGACGCCGAGAACGGCTGGTTTCGCCACGATAGATTTCACCAGATTCACAGACTCAGGGCTGTTCCTGACCATATGTCTTATGCTCATAGGCGGCAGTCCCGGCTCCACCGCTGGCGGGATTAAGACGACGACGCTGGCGGTTCTGTTTATCAGCACATGGTCGTCGGCGCTGAAGAAAGCTCCGACGGCGTTCAAACGGCGCATTGACGACCCGACTGTGCGTCAGGCGGGGGCTGTCGTCACAATCTACATAACGGCGATAATCGCCGGCACGATGCTTCTGTGCGCGGTGGAGTCGCTGCCGATGAGAGAATCGCTCTTTGAAGTCGTATCGGCTATCGGGACTGTTGGACTGTCCATGAGCGTCACGGGTACGCTCAACAGCCTCGCCAAGGCCATGCTTACAATCTTCATGTTTGCGGGCAGAATCGGTGGCTTATCTGTTGCGTTCGCGCTGGCGGCGAACCAGACCCAGCCTCCGGTGCACTACCCGGTGGGCAAGGTGCTCATTGGATAGTGGACGCGTCAGGTCTTGTCTGAAAATCGGCAATATGACCAGGGGCGAGAATGTTTCCGCCAGACAAGGCCCGGAATACCTTTTGTACGCGAACGGCGGAAAAAAGCCGCTATTTGGGCGTGTTGACAATTTTCAGGCAAGACCTGATTACAATCTAAGGAGAGAAGAATGAAATCAGTACTCATTATCGGTATGGGGCGTTTAGGCAGGCACCTTGCCGTAAAGATGGACGAGATGGGCAATGAGGTCATGGTCATAGATAAGAACTCGGATATTATCGAGACTATGTCCAGCCGCTTTACCGAGTGCTCCATTGGCGACTGCACGAAGGAACCGGTGATTGAATCTCTTGGCGTGGACAACTTTGATATTTGCTTCGTGACGGTGGGCGACTTCCAGGCGTCCCTCGTCATAACCACGCTGCTGAAGCGTTTCGGCGCGGCGACTATAGTGTCCAAGGCGGAACAGGACATTCAGGAGGATCTGCTCCGTCAGATAGGCGCGACGGAAATAGTCTACCCCGATCGGGAGATAGCGGAAAAACTGGCGGTTTGCTATAATTCAGACAGCGTGTTTGACTTCATACCTTTAACCGGCGAATACGCGATATACGAGATCTCCATCCTGCCGGACTGGGTCGGTGACACCATCCTCGGGATAAACGTCCGTAAAAAGTACAATATCAATATAATCGCCATAAAAAAGGGAACGGAGATATTGCCCAGTCCCGCGCCGAATTACTCGTTCGCGGATGGCGACCACATCATAGTTATGGGGCGTTCAACCGATGTGTTCCGGCTGACGGCAAAGGGGAAGAAATAATGGAGGATACGAAAATGGAACAGGGTATTGGTACAAAATGCGTACAGGCGGGCTACACGCCCGGGAACGGCGAGCCGCGACAGGTGCCGATTATCCAGAGCACCACATTCAAATATGACACCAGCGAGCACATGGGTAGGCTCTTTGACCTGGAGGAGTCAGGGTACTTCTACACGCGTCTGCAAAATCCGACGAACGACTATGTGGCGGCGAAGATCGCGGCGCTTGAAGGCGGGACAGCCGCCATGCTCACGTCGTCCGGTCAGGCGGCAAGCTTCTACAGCGTCTTTAATATAGCCTCGTGCGGGGACCATGTCGTGTCATCCTCCACAATCTACGGCGGGACATACAACCTCTTCTCCGTCACCATGAAGCGGATGGGCATTGACTTCACGTTCATATCTCCGGACTGCACGGAGGAGGAACTGGACGCCGCGTTCCGTCCCAACACGAAAGCGGTTTTCGGGGAGACGATAGCAAATCCGGCGCTGACTGTCCTTGATATTGAGAAATTCGCCAGAGCCGCTCACAGTCACGGCGTTCCGCTTATAGTGGACAACACCTTTGCCACCCCTGTCAACTGCCGCCCGATAGAGTGGGGCGCGGATATAGTCACGCACTCCACGACCAAGTACATGGACGGTCACGGAGCGGGCGTGGGCGGCTGTATTGTAGATTCCGGCAAGTTCGACTGGTTCAGCCACGCGGACAAGTTCCCGGGGCTTACGACGCCTGACGACAGCTATCACGGTGTGACGTATGCCGAGAAGTTCGGTCTTGAGGGCGCGTTTATCACCAAGTGTACGGCGCAGCTCATGCGTGACTTCGGCTCCATCCAGTCGCCGCAGAACGCGTTCCTGCTGAACCTGGGACTGGAGAGCCTGCACGTGCGCATGAAGCGTCACTGCGAGAACGGTGAGGCCGTGGCGAAGTTCCTGCGCGGCCACGATAAGGTTGCCTGGGTCAACTATTGCGGGCTTGTCGGCGACAGGTACTATGAGCTTGCGCAAAAATATCTGCCAAACGGTTCCTGCGGCGTTGTTTCCTTCGGCGTAAAAGGCGGCAGGACAGCGGCGGAGACGTTTATGAAGAACCTGAAGCTCGCGGCCATCGAAACCCACGTGGCGGACGCCAGAACCTGTTGCCTGCACCCGGCCAGCGCGACTCACAGGCAGATGAACGACGATGAACTCCGCGCCGCCGGAGTATCGCCGGAGCTTGTGCGCCTGTCCTGCGGGCTGGAGGACGCGGAGGATCTCATCGCGGATGTGGATCAGGCGCTTGCCAAAATATGAGTCAGAAGGGGTGACACACTATGCCCATAAAGATTCCAAATGAGCTTCCCGCGGCATCGACGCTGAAGGACGAGAACATCTTCGTAATGACGGAAACCCGTGCCAGCACCCAGGACATACGTCCACTCAGGATCGCGATTCTGAACCTGATGCCGACGAAGATCGCGACGGAGACGCAGCTCTCCCGTCTGCTGGGCAACACGCCGCTGCAGGTGGAGCTGGAGCTTTTGCAGACGCGCACCCATCGAACGACCCACACGTCCGAGGAGCATATGCTGGCGTTTTACAAGACATTTGAGGATGTGAGAGATCAGCGCTTTGACGGACTTATAATTACCGGCGCGCCGGTGGAACTCATACCCTTTGAGGAAGTAGAGTACTGGGACGAGCTGTGTGAGATTATGGAGTGGA
>CAYQWH010000031.1:0-16193 GCA_964421265.1 uncultured Oscillospiraceae bacterium
GGAACGCGGCGATGAAATATGGGAAGGACGCTTTGCGCCGTCAAGTCCGGAACTGCATGTAGTGTGCATAGCGCCGGTTAAACTCAAGAACGGCCGAGGTGAGGTAACATTTGCTCTCTCGCCGTCATGGTCAAAAGAGGATTCCGCTATCGCCGCAAAGCGCATATTACAGCGAAAGGAAAACCAGACTATAAGCCGCATATCCGCATCCGCGCTAATGCTGGGACTAAGCCCAACGGATGTGCGCGACGCTCTGTGGATGATAACGCCAATGCTATTCACTCCGTCGCTGCACCTGCAAAATAGAGGTTCCGGTATGTTTGGGCGTGAGGGCCTGTGGAAGTTTGGCATATCCGGTGATATTCCTGTTATAGCGGCAAAAATAGAGAACGGAACGCAGCTTGACGCGGCTGAATTATTGGTTAGACGGCATGCGCTTTTAAACGAAAACGGCATCAAGTCCGACCTTGCTATACTTGTTACAGACGCGGGCGACTATAGAAGCGCGCAGAAAAACCGCGTTACTGACACGCTCAGGCGCTGCGGCATGGAACAGACAATGGGCGTTTCCGGCGGTGTATTCCTTGTGAACGCGTTGGATCCCGAGTCGGAGGCAATCATATCGCAGGCCGCGCTCGTCTTGAACCTGTCCGAGCCTTTCATCAGACGGAATAGCGTATCTCCAGTGTCTTTTCCCTCATCGCTTCACGCAATAACCGAAAGGCGGAGGAACTCGTCTGACGGTTTTCATTTCCGCGTCAGCCCTGATGGTACGTTTCAACTCGCCATTACCGACAGACTGCCGCCGGCGGCATGGAGCAACATACTCACAAACGGGCGTTTCGGTTTTCTCGCGACTGAGACGGGAACAGGGTATATGTGGTACGAGAACGCGAGACAGATGAAGATTAACCGCTGGATAAACGACCCGCTGGCCACTTCCGGTACGGAAAGACTGGAACTGATAAAAAACGGAAAGAAAATATCGCTCTTCGCGGACGATGACAACAACCCGACACTCGTAGAGTACAGCTTCGGTTGCGCGGAGTGGAACCGTGAGTCTGATGGAATCAAATCGCGCGTCACCGCGTTTGTTCCGGAGGAGCATAACGCGAGAGTACTCATAATTGACCTGAAAGGCGATATACTTGGCGCCGAGATTAGTTACTTTACCGAGCTTACCATGGGGGAAACTAACTGTCTGTCCTCGCTTCTGGAAACATGGGAGGACAACGGCGTTCTTAACGCCCGTAACCCCGGTAACGAGTACAGCGATGTTGTGTTCCGTGTCGCGGCGTCAGAGAAACCGCGCTCATATACAATGGATAAGACATCTTACCTTAAAAATAAATATGACGGCGCGACCGGGGTCGGGCATGTGGCGTGCGCGGCAATGAAATTCGGAGCCTCATCGAGGCTGGTCATAGCGGTTGGTTGCTGCGATATACGTGAACTTACCGCGCTTGCCAAAGGCAACATCGAGCCGGAACTGGAAAACGTTAAAAACGCGTGGCGGGAGCGAGTATCCGGAGTGACAATCCACACTTCGCATGAAAATATAGATAAATATATAAATGGCTGGGCGATATATCAGACGCTCACATCCCGCGTAATGGCGCGAACCGGATTATATCAGAACGGCGGCGCGATCGGGTTTCGCGACCAGCTTCAGGATGTGTGCGCGCTTATAGATCACCATCCGGAGATTGCCGCTAAACAGATAATAGCCGCCGCCGGACATCAATATATTGATGGCGATGTTATGCACTGGTGGCATCCTGGACCGAATTGTGACCGAGGTGTCAGAACCCGGTGCAGCGATGACCTCTTATGGCTTCCGTACGCGTTATGCGAATATATCGAAAAGACCGGGGACATGGATCTTGCCAGGAAACAGGCGCCATTTCTCATATCCTCGCCGCTTCGTGATGATGAGCACGATCGCTACGAAGTCCCTGACGTGTTCCCGGACACCGGCTCGCTTCTTGACCATGTAATGAGAGCGGCTGATATGTTCATTGACCGTGGCGTTGGAAAACACGGTCTTGCTCTGATGCTTGGTGGTGACTGGAATGACGGAATGGACAAAGTGGGTGAGAAGGGCAAAGGCGAAAGCCAATGGCTGACGTGGTTTGGGAGCATAGTATTAAGTCGGCTCTCGAAGCTTTGTGAGCGCTTTGGAGATAACAGCAGCGCTCTGCGGTACGAAAATATATCGGACAAGCTGAAGTTTGCCGCAGAGCGAAACTGGACTGGTAATTGGTATGTCCGTGGGTACTACGATGACGGAACGCCATTGGGGGCGCCGGGAAATGGAGAGTGTGAGATAGACTCCATTGCCCAGAGCTTCGCGGTATTTGCCGGGGCGGGACATGAGCGCTGCCAGAAAGCGCTGGACTCCGCGTTCGAGAGATTAGTTGACAAGGAGCACAGAACCATAAAGCTCTTTTCTCCCGCTTTTGGCAACGGTTCGGAAAATCCTGGATATATAAAGTCCTATGTGCCAGGTTACCGGGAGAATGGCGGGCAGTATACTCACGGCGCGATATGGCTCGGTATGGCATATCTGCGCAGCGGAAATGTCAGAATCGGAGCGGAGCTTTTGGAAATGCTGTCACCGTGGGGCAGAAATACAGAACGTTACAAAATAGAGCCATATGTTATGGCAGGTGACGTGTACACCGCTAAACAGCAGGAAGGACGCGGCGGGTGGAGCTGGTACACCGGCTCTGCAGGCTGGTATTACCGCGCTGTAACAGAAGATCTCCTGGGACTCCATGTCCGAGATGGCAGACTTATCATAGAGCCAAAACTGCCACGAGACTGGGGCGTCTGCCAGGTTCTTTACCGCAACGGCAGTGAGACACTTGATATTTCAATCGATCCCGCCGCAGACGAGGTGCTTGTAAACGGTAAACCGTATAAAAAAGATGGAATTTTTTTAAAGATTCACAATAATTTTGTTTCTTCCGGCGAAAAAATGTAGTATAATAAGAAAGTACTCCTTCGGAGGCGTTCCCTCCGGAGGAGCCGGAACCGCTATTACTGCGGATCAATTATATTTACATATTAGCGAAAAAATAAAAGCGGAGGTGGTAATGTGCAAAAAGTCACACAGATGTCTCTTGCACGTGGTGTGAATCTGACTTGCGTAAACGCGCTCAAGTTCAAAACGGGCTGCCTCTCCATAACATTTCTAACTGAGCTGAACAGAAAAACAGCCGCGTTGGGCGCCGCGCTTCCATATGTACTCAGGCGCGGCACATCAAGCCATCCGGATATGGAGTCTCTTGCCCAGGCACTGGACGATTTGTACGGCGCGAGGATAGAGCCTGTTCTGAGAAAGAAAGGAGAGGTCCAGTGCATAGGACTCTATGCTGATTTTCCGGACGATGTATTTGTGCCAGGTGGCGGGCATATCCTTGAAAAGACCGCACGGCTGATGGGCGAGATATTGCTGTCACCTGCCACAAGCGGCGGAAGGCTGAGAGCGGATTATGTTGACTCAGAGCGGCAAAACCTGATCGACGATATAAGGGCTGAGATAAACGACAAACGCGTATATGCCTATCGGCATATGGTGGAGCGGATGTTCAATGGAGAGAAATACAGCATCAGCAAGCTCGGGACGCTTGAGGAAGCGTCAAAAATAACGGTTTACTCTTTAACAAGATATTATAAGGAGGTTCTGGCAAATTCCGCAGCAGAGGTATTTTACTGTGGAGCCGAGGATCCGGATACAGTGGCGCGGATCGTAAAAGAAGCTCTTGCGCCGCTTCCCAGAAGCGGGAGCTGTACGCCGCCGGAAACGGAGTTCCGCGCAAAGGTTCCCGGTCAAATACGGCATTTTACCGAAAAGATGGCTGTGGCGCAGGGCAGGCTCGTCATGGGATATCGACTCGGCGAGATAATGCAGGCGCCCGACCATCCCGCGCTTATGACTTTCAACGCGGTTTTCGGCGGCGCCGCAACATCAAAGCTCTTTATGAATGTGCGGGAAAAACTTGGACTTTGTTATTATGCTGATTCCGGAATTGACCGTCACAAGGGTGTAATGGTAGTTTCGTCAGGTATAGAGTTTGACAAATATAACGAAGCACTTGCGGAAATTACAAGTCAGCTTGAGAGCGTGAAGAACGGAGATATTGCCGGCTGGGAACTGGAAGGCGCAAAAAAAGCTGTCATGAACTCGTTGTACACATCTATGGACGAGCCGTCAGGTCTTGAGAGCCTTTATTTAAACCGGGCGTTGCTGGGTATCGAAGCAAACCCGGAAGAAATCGCGGCGTTAGTGTCAGAAGTTACGAAGGAAGAAGTAGCAGATATTGCCGCGTCTGTCAAGCTGGACACCGTTTACTTTCTTACCGGGGAGGATAGAGATGCTGAAGCAGTATGAGTACGCAAGAATAGGTGAGAGGGTCTGGCGTGACACGCTGTCTAACGGGCTGAGACTCACTGTGGTACCGCGGCCCGACCACAAGAAAAGCAAGGCTTTTCTTGCTGTTCGGTTTGGCGGTGCGGACAGGCGCTTTCGCGCATCGGCGGAGTGGAGCGAAACGCCGGCCGGTGTAGCGCATTTCCTTGAGCACAAGATGTTCGATATGGAGGGCGG
This sequence comes from uncultured Oscillospiraceae bacterium, assembly GCA_964421265.1. Taxonomy (GTDB): domain Bacteria; phylum Bacillota; class Clostridia; order Oscillospirales; family Oscillospiraceae; genus RUG626. The sequence goes on from CAYQWH010000031.1 coordinate 4,613, forward strand.
CGAAAACGCGCTTACCATCCTGTCGGAACGCGGCGCAAACGCAAACGCGTTTACGTCAACGGATTTGACGGCATATTACTTTGAGAGCACGGATATGTTTTTTGAGAATCTTGAACTGCTGCTTCGATTTGTGTCTACTCCATATTTTACTGAAGAAGGTATCAACAAGGAGCGGAGCATTATAGCTCAGGAGATACGCATGGTAGAGGACGACCCGGATGAAGCGCTCTATTATGGGCTCCTGCAAAATCTCTTCGCCAAGAACCCTATCCGCGAACAGGTAGCCGGATCGGTTGAGAGCATACAGCACATTACCGCTGATACATTAAATGTATGCCACAAAGCGTTTTATACTCCATCAAATATGGCTCTTGTAGTTGTTGGGAACCAGGATCCGGAGCGTATACGGGAACTCGCTTATGAGATATTGCCGGAAGACGAGACTCTGCCCTGTGAGCGGGATTACGGCGGCGATGAGGGGATAAAGCCGCTTAAGGCGAGAGGCTCAATAAACAGGGCGGTTGCGGCTCCTCTGTTCATGGCGGGAGTTAAAACGCAGACAAAGCTGCGTGGCAGAGCGGGCGCAAAATATGAACTGACCGCGTCACTGGCCTTGAGCACGCTTATGGGAAAGGCTACGCCTTTATTCAATCAATTGTACTCTAAGGGTGTAGTGAACGATACGTTTTTCTATGATTTTGAAGATTCGGCCGACGTATCATACCTGACATTCGGGGGGGAGAGCAAAGCGCCGGAACAGGTGTGTCTCGCGGTGCTTGACGCTGCCGCCGAGCTATCGGCCCATGGCGTGAACGGCGATTTTTTCGAGCGAAGACGAAAAACTGCTTATGGAAGGGTAATAAGAGCCTTGAATTCCTTTGACAATATATGTTATAATAGTGCTGTGGCGGATTTCAGCGGCTATGACTATTTTGACACGCTGCCGCTGCTTGAGAGCGTAACCGAGGAGGACGTGAGGGAATTTATCGCGCAGTATATGAGGCCAGAGCTGCTTTCTGTGTCGGTCGTTGAAAATCTGGATTAAACGGTTCCCAAAAAGCGCGTTCCCATATCAACGCGGTTCTAAGCGCTAAATATATATTAGTAGGTGAAAAAATGTCAGATGCATCAATATCATTTCCAATGTTGGGTGACTGGAGCATTAACCCCAGTAATTACATCTCAATATTTGGTTTTAAAATATACTGGTACGCTATCATCATTGCCACAGGCTTTCTTATTGCCGTGATCTATGTCTGCAAGCGCGCTCCGGAGTTTGGAATTACGGCGGATAATGTTTTAGATGAGATTCTGATCGGTGTGCCATTGGCGCTGATCTGTGCCAGAGCATACTATGTTGTGTTCAACTGGTCATTATATAAAGATAACCCGATTGAAATACTGAACATCAGGAACGGCGGAACAGCAATATATGGCGTTCTCATCGGAGCGTTTCTCGCGATGTTTATCTATACGCGGATAAAAAAGATACCTCTTGCCGCCATGCTGGACCTGATCAGTATCGGATTTATTATCGGCCAGTTTATAGGCCGATGGGGTAACTTTATCAATCGTGAGGCATATGGGGGCGAAACGAATATTTTCTGTCGTATGGTGCTCACTCGCCGTGATGGCACATCTATTAGTGTCCACCCGACATTTCTTTATGAATCGTTGTGGAATTTCGCAGGATTCATAATAATACATTTCGCGTCAAAGCGCTTTCGCCGATATGATGGGCAAGTATTTATGTGGTACATCACCTGGTACGGATTTGGTCGGATGTTTATTGAAGGGCTGCGCACCGACAGCCTCTATATCCCAAACACAAATATAAGAGTCTCTCAGCTTCTGTCGTTTGTTCTGTTCCTTGTGTTTGGCTCATTGCTGTTGTATAATAGGATAAAGGTAAAACATGATCCGGATCGTGATCTTTATGTAAATAGAATCAAGACGAAAGCTGTCATTGAAAATCCATCGGCCGAGACAGCGGAAGATAATCCATCAGACAATGAGGAGAGCCTTGACGACACGATGACGTCAAATACTGACAAAGCTGATAACGTATCTGGTGAACCACCGGCAGAGAACACATAGGAGCGGCTTATATTTATATATTCATATAATATATAAGGTGAAATATTTATTTGGAGGTTATTAAAATGGCAAACATTGATTTTGATGAACTGAAGAAGAAAGCGACGGATACCGCAAGCTCCATTGCGGACAAATCCGCGACCATGGCAAAGATGGTAGCTCAAAGAGCCTCTATCATAGCGCAGAAAGCGAAGCTCACAGCGGAGATCAAGGCTGAGCAGGAAAAGATGAAGAAGAAGTACCAGACGCTGGGATCGCTTTACTACGAGAAGTATAACCAGCATATCGATCCTGATTTTGCAGATGTGGCAGACGGTATCAAGCAGTCACTGGAGAAGATAGCAGACAAGCAGGAGGAACTCGACTCGTTGGTTGTGGAGGCTGAAGTAGAGGACGTACTTGATGACCTCGATAATGAACTCGATGACCTCGATGATATGCTTGACGACCTTGATGATGTACTTGATGACGACGATGAAGACGATGACGATGACAGTGTGGAGATTGAAATCACCGTTGAGAACGATGACGAAGATGAAGGCGAAGACGGAACCGATGCTTCCGAGAAGACCGAAGAGTAAAAATTTCATAAAAAATCAAGAATTTGCTTAAAGCATATTGAAAAAATCGGCGGCAAGATATAAAATGTATTTTGTAAGTCGGAGAATGACGTATGGTAAATATTGTACTCGTGGAACCTGAGATTCCACAAAACTGTGGCAACATCGCCAGAACCTGTGCCGCTACTGCCAGCCGTCTGCACCTGATAAGGCCGTTGGGATTTGACATCTCCGACAAAGCCGTGAAACGGGCGGGACTTGATTACTGGAGCATGGTTGACATAACTGTTTATGACAATCTTGATCAGTTTATTAGTATCCATGGTAATGAAGATCTGTGGCTTGCCACAACGAAAGCGCCGCGTCCCTATACTGCTGGCAAGTTCTGTGATGGATGTTGGCTCCTGTTTGGCAAGGAGACCGCAGGTTTGCCGCTTAGTCTGCGCGAAAAGTACCGGGATAAGTGCATACGCTTGCCGATGCGTAAGAACGCCCGAAGTCTGAACCTCGCAAACTCTGTTGCGGTATTATGCTATGAGGCATTAAAGCAGCAAGGTTTCCCCGGTCTTTTCTGCAGCGGTGAAATGGCGTCAAACTGACTTATATTTATTACGGATTATCATTAAAAATTGCTTTGTGAATCTTTAACGGGTTCAGTATGCAATATAGCATTTGGTAATGAGCGTTTTCGTGTTTTACACAGCGGAAAGCGCGCAAACCATATGGTTAGAAGTCGGAGTTGTTAACAGGCTGTGGTATTCCAGAAAATTTATGCCCTGGTCATTATTTGACAGAGGGTGTAATTTTAAAAAGTAAAAAGGAGTGTTATCATGAATTACAACAAGAAGTCAGTGCGCGACATTGACGTATCTGGCAAAAAGGTTCTTCTGCGCTGCGATTTTAATGTACCCATGAAAAACGGCGTCATCACAAGCGACAAGCGAATCGTGTCCGCAATGCCCACTATTCGTTATCTTCTGGAGAATAACGCGGCAGTTATCGCTTGTTCGCATCTGGGTAAGCCCAAGAACGGCCCCGATCCGAAGCTGAGCCTTGCGCCGGTCGCGGCGCGCATCTCCGAGCTGTTGGACGGCAAGGAAGTCAAGATGGCTGAGGATGTGGTTGGAGACAGCGCGGTCAAATTGGCGTCAGAACTGAAACCCGGTGAGATTATGCTTCTTGAGAACACCCGTTTTGAAAAGGGAGAGACCAAGAATGATCCGGAGCTTGTGAAAAAGCTGGCATCTCTGGCGGAAATTTACGTATCTGACGCGTTCGGCGCCGTACATCGCGCTCACGCTTCCACTGCGGGAGTGGCTGAGTATCTGCCAGCAGTGTCCGGGTTCCTCATTGAGAAGGAACTGAGTGTTATGGGTAAAGCTCTGGCCGATCCCGAACGCCCGTTCGTCGCGATCCTCGGTGGCGCCAAGGTCTCCGATAAGCTGAATGTTATATCCAATCTGCTTGAGAAAGTTGATACTCTCATCATTGGCGGCGGTATGGCCTACACCTTCTTAGCCGCAAAGGGCTATGGTATTGGTACATCTCTCTTCGACGCGGAAAAGGTCGATTATTGCAAAGAGATGATGGAAAAAGCGGAAAAGAACGGCGTAAAGCTTCTTCTGCCGATTGACACCGTCGTTACGAAGTCATTCCCGGATCCCATAGACGGAGAGGTGGAGGTCGATACAGTTCAGTCCGACGCGATCCCCGCTGATATGATGGGAGTCGACATTGGCGCGAAGACTCGTGCGTTATTTGCCGACACGGTCAGAACCGCTAAGACTGTTGTATGGAACGGACCTATGGGCGTATTTGAGAATCCGACATTAGCCGCCGGAACGATCTCCGTGGCGCAGGCTCTTGCCGAAAGCGACGCTATAACTATAGTAGGTGGCGGAGATTCCGCTGCCGCCTGCGAACAGCTTGGATTTGCTGACAAGATTACGCACATCTCCACCGGCGGTGGCGCGTCCCTTGAGTTCCTTGAGGGCAAAGAGCTTCCGGGAGTTGCCTGTTTGCTGGACAAGTAAGGAGGAGAACTTATGGACAGAAAGAATCGTAAGACTATCATTGCCGGGAACTGGAAGATGAACATGAAGCCATCTGATGTTAAGCCCTTCGCCGATGAGCTTAAGAACAAGGTTCCTGAATCAGACTGGTGTGAAGTCGTTATCTGTGCGCCATTTATCGACCTTTGCAGCTGCATTGACGGATTTAACGGCAGTCAAGTAGTCATCGGAGCGGAGAACGTGAACGAGAACCCCAAAGGCGCATACACTGGCGAAGTCGCGGCGGATATGTTAACGGATATAGGCGTGAAGTATGTTATCATAGGGCACTCTGAACGTCGGCAGTACTATGGTGAGACGGATGTATCTGTGAACAAAAAGATCCATGCCGCTTTGAGCGCCGGACTTAAGCCTATAGTCTGCGTTGGAGAGAGCTTGGAGCAGCGGGAGCTTGGTATTACAATTGAGCTTGTGACGCTCCAGGTAAAAACAGCTCTGGCCGGTGTCAGTGCCGATGATATGCGCAAGATTGTCATAGCCTATGAGCCTATATGGGCTATTGGAACCGGCAGGACAGCCACAGCGGAACAGGCCAACGAAGTATGCGGCGCAATCAGGAACATAATCGCTTCGCTGTACAGTGAGGATGTAGCTAAGAGTGTAACGATTCAGTATGGCGGCTCAATGAACGAAAAGAACGCCTCTGAACTTTTGGCGCAGAAGGACATTGATGGCGGCCTCATTGGAGGCGCGTCTCTCGTCCCTGAGAAGTTTGCGGCTATCATCAACGCCGCTAATCAGGATTAACCGTCATATTATTCGGCGAATGAAATATAAGCCTGGGACCGACCGCCGGTAAACGGAAACAAGTCTCAGGCTTTGTTCAGATTTATTAAAGGAGTATATATGAAAAGGCCAACTACACTTATCATCATGGATGGATTTGGTATAGATAAGCCAGATCCGAAAATTAACGCAATAACCGCTGCAAAGACTCCGGTGCTTGACGAACTCTTCGCGAAATATCCGCACAGTCAGCTCCAGGCTTCCGGTCTGGATGTGGGACTTCCGGACGGGCAGATGGGCAATTCGGAAGTAGGCCACACAAATATAGGAGCGGGACGTGTTGTGTTCCAGGATCTCCCGCGTATCAGTCTTGCCATTGAGGACGGCAGCTTCTTTGAGAACAGCGAGTATATTGCCGCTATGGATTCAGCCAAAGAGCATGGTGGCGCGCTGCACCTTATGGGCCTTATGTCGCCAGGTGGTGTGCACAGCCATAATACGCATACATGGGCATTCCTTGAAATGGCAAAACGCAGAGGTCTGGACAAGGTCTACATTCACTGCTTCATGGATGGCCGTGATGTACCTCCATCTTCCGGAAAAGAGTATATAGAAGAGTGCGTTGAAAAATGCAAAGATATTGGCGTAGGAAAGATTGCCACAATTGAAGGTCGTTTCTACGCGATGGATCGGGATAACCGCTGGGACAGAGTTGAAAAAGCGTACAGAGCAATTGTCTGCGGTGAGGGCAACATTGACCTTGACCCGGTTCATACAATGCAGGCGTCCTACGACAACGGCGTTACAGACGAGTTCGTTATACCTACGGTCTGCGACCCGGAAGGCATGGTAAAGCCCAACGACTCCATCATATTCATGAACTTCCGTCCGGACAGGGCGCGGGAGATTACAAGAACATTTGTTGACCCTGATTTCTCGGGGTTTGAGCGTCCCAATGGTTTCTTCCCGGTCAAGTATGTCTGCACGACTCAATATGACGCGACGATGCCAAATGTTACAATCGCGTTCCCACCGGAGGAACTGACAAACACTTTTGGTGAGATATTGAGCAGCCACAATATGACGCAGCTCCGCATTGCGGAAACCGAAAAATACGCTCATGTAACTTTCTTCTTCAACGGTGGTTCAGAACAGGTATATGAGGGCGAGGATCGCGCGCTCATCCCCTCGCCGAAGGAATTTCCGACCTATGATCTGATACCCGAGATGAGCGCAAGAAAAGTGGCTGATGAGTGTGTCAAGAGAATTGAGAGCGGAAAGTACGACGCGGTTATTTTGAACTTCGCCAACTGCGATATGGTTGGACACACCGGCGTATTTGAAGCGGCTGTTAAGGCCGTCGAGACTGTTGACGAATGTGTAGGCAAGGTTGTCGATGCTGTCGATAAGGCTGGCGGTGTTGTTCTTATCACCGCCGACCATGGCAATGCTGACAAGATGATTGCCGATGATGGAACACCGCACACCGCCCATACGACTAACCCGGTGCCGTTCCTGATTAAGGGCGCTGGCAACATTAAACTCCGCGATGGCAGACTTGCGGACATAACGCCAACAATGCTCGACCTTATGAATATAGAGAAACCCAGCGAGATGACAGGTTCTACGCTGATTGTACACTGAGCGCAATCAATTAGCGGTATTGCCTTGACGCTCCCTCTATGAAAAGCGGTGCAGGAGACACCGCAGATCATGGGGGAGCGTTTTTATGCCGCGCAAGCAATAATTGATACTGGTTCCCGATAAAAAGAATTAGAAGTCTTATATATCATGCTCGCGAAGATGACACGGCGTACTGTGCGCGGCGCAAGCGCGCAATCATGCGTAATCCAAAATCAGATTTTTAATTTAGGATCAGTATATGTATAGAAGAAGCAGGTACAGTCTTATTATGCGCGCGGGGATTTCAGCACCGCGAAATTCTAAGGAGGCAGAAGCCGCACGCGCCGCAGCGGGAAACTACGTTTGGAAAAATAAATTCCAACCTTTATGGACTGTAATCTGCGGAACAAGCCCAAAAGAAAACTGAGCAGCTCAAACATAAACCTCAACCGGCGAAAATGGAGAACACATTGCGAAAATAGTCACGCATTGGGGAGGTCGGATGTCTCTCAGAAACGCGAATGACCAATTTCTCTGTTTTTTCTGATTTTCCTTTGCTTTTTTATGTGCAATGTAGTATAATATATTTGTATAATTAAGGAGGAACAACCGATGAAAAAACGTATATTATCTTTTTTCCTTGTTGCGATTATGTCATTGGGCATAGCAGCCACCGCGCTGGGAGCTGATTTATCAGATATTTACCCGGCTGTTTCACAGCAGACTGTAATGTTAGACGGTTCGCCAGTGGAGATACCAATGTACCTCATAAATGGCAACAACTATGCTAAGCTGCGCGATCTCGCGTTTCTGCTTAACAATACCGGCGCGAGTTTCTCCTGCGTATGGAGCGATGCCCTGCGCACCATTTTCCTCACAAGCGGTCAGGTCTACACGCCCATCGGCGGTGAGATGACCGCGCTCGCTGAATCGCCGGTGGTCAACGAGTCAAACGGAAGCGTGTATGTGGACGGGGAACCTGCCACATTAAGCGGGTACAACTTGAATAATAATAACTACTATAAGCTCCGCGACCTGAGCCGCGAACTGGACTTTGCGGTCTATTGGGATTACACGCAGGAAATAGTTGTGCTTGATTCCTATTCGACTTATGAGGACGCCGCGGCTCTTGAGGAGGCAACAAAATCCGAGTCGGAGCAGCCTCCGCAGGATGATAAGCCGGCTGACAGCTCTACAAGCGGCTACGTTCTCGCGAACGGTAAAGAGATCACAGATGACAACATCCGCGAAATCCTGAATAATCTCAAGTCTGATTACCCGGAGGGGATGTCCTGGACAAACGCTAATACATATCTCTCCACGACCTATTATAACGGTGTCAGCTTTTACGGAGGCGGGTGCGCGGGATTTGGCCTTATTTGCAGCGACGCGATATGGGGTTCTTATCCGGCGCATAGCAGGTACTCGGATTTCGAGTCAATACGTGTTGGCGATATGCTGCGCGTTGACAACGACACTCACACGGTTATGGTCATGGAGGTTAAGTCAGACAGCATAGTTGTGTGCGAGGGCAACTACAACGACAGTATACATTGGGGCCGGGAGGTTACACGCGCAAGTCTGCTGGCCGGTAATTTCACAGGTGAAACAAGGTACCCTGAGTAACAGCCGCTGGCCAGACGAACCGGTGTTGGATTGCCATAAACTTATATAAGGAAAGGTGGACTAACCATGAAAGACGAAGACAGAACCGCAGAATCTGAACCTTCCGAGAGTGAGAATCAGAGTGAGCAGGAACAGGCAAACGGCAAACAGGTAACCAAATCCGGCAAAGCCTCCAAAAGCGTTAGCGCAGACGACGATGACGCAGAAGTTACCGAGTGTTTCGTAAACCGTGAGCTTTCATGGCTCCAGTTCAATGAACGTGTGCTTGAGGAGGCCAAGGATCCGCGCAATCCTTTATGCGAACGGCTTAACTTCGCGTCGATCTTCCAGAGCAATCTTGATGAGTTCTATATGGTGCGCGTCGGGTCGCTCATGGACACGCTTGACGAGGGCGTGACGGACGATAAGACAGGTATGACAAGCGCGGAGCAGATAACGGCCATACTTGACCGCACGCGAAGTCTGCTTGCGGAGCGTGACAAGATATACAAAGCGCTGTCAGGCGAACTGTCTAAGTATGTCGAGATCGTGCGTTTCAGCAGTCTGCCGGACAAGATGCAGGCTTCTCTCGAAAAATACTTTATGTCTGATGTTTTACCGCTTCTTTCGCCGCAAATAATAGGGCGCAAGCAGCCGTTCCCGTTTCTGAGGAACAAAGTGGTATACGCCGTGGCGACGCTCAAAACGAAGAATAACAGCGTCAGAATGGGCATAGTGCCTTGCGGTGACGGCTCGCTGCGCAGGCTCATACCGATTCCCGGAGAGAGTCTGAGGTTTGCGCTGATGGAGGATATTATAGTCCGGTTTTTACCGCGCGTTTTCGACCACTACAAAGTTGAAGACTCGACGCTCATACGTCTCGTGCGCAATGCCGATCTCAACGACGTGGAGAACAAGGCGACGGATATGTCGGCGGAGGACTTTCGCAAGAGCATGGAGAAGCTGGTACGCCGCAGGACACGTCTGTCGCCGGTAAAGCTGGAATATCGCGGGAAGATGACCGATCATGTGCGCACAAGTCTCTGCGAGTATCTGGGGCTGTCACGGAAACATATGTTCCAGAGCGAATCGCCGCTGGATATGAGCTTTGTGAGTTTTCTGCGTGACGTCCTGCGGGACAAGAGCGAGCTGTTTTATCCGCGCCGCGTGCCGCAGAACTCGGTGAACGTTGACGCGACGCTGCCCATGACGCCACAGATCCGCAAAAAGGACATAATACTCTCATATCCGTATGAGAGCGTCAGGCCGCTGCTGCGGCTGCTGAACGAGGCCGGGCAGGACCCGCATGTAGTCTCCATAAAAATGACGCTCTACCGTGTAGCGGTCAGCAGCAAAATAATTGAAGCGCTTGTGGACGCGGCGGAGAACGGCAAGGAGGTCGTGGTGCTGGTGGAACTGCGCGCGCGCTTCGACGAGGAACACAATATAAGCTGGTCGCGGGTACTGGAACAGGCCGGGTGCCGCGTCATATACGGTCTGGACGGAATGAAGGTCCACTCCAAGCTTCTGCTCATAACTCGGATGCACGACGAACAGGTGGAGTACATAACGCAGATCGGCACGGGGAACTACAACGAGGACACCGTTCGGCTCTACACGGATTTCGCGTTAATGACCGCGTCGCCCGAGATAGGCGCGGAAGCGGCCAGATTTTTCAATCGTCTGTCCATGGGCGAGGCGGTGGAAGACGCGCAATATCTGCTGGTAGCGCCGCTGTGCCTGAGAAGCAAGATCCTGGCAATGATTGACGATGAAATAGAGAAAGCGAAAGTCGGCAAAACGGCGTACCTTGGCTTCAAGTTGAACGGTCTGACCGACCGGGGGATAATAGAGAAACTGATAGACGCGTCAAAAGCCGGAGTAAAGGTGGATCTGCTTGTTCGCGGGATATGCTGCGTGAAGGGCGGGATACCTGAGGAAACCGAAAACATACACGTGTACAGCATAGTCGGCAGATTCCTGGAGCACGCGAGAATTTACATCTTCGGAGCGGGAGAGGGACACAAGGTTTACATATCTTCAGCGGACTTCATGACGCGCAACACCATGCACCGGGTCGAGGTGGCCGTACCGCTCTATGACGCGGATGTGCGGCGGCACGTCGAGTATATGTTCAAAACGCAGCTCACCGACACCATAAAGCTTCGGGAAGAGATGCCCGACGGCAAGTACGAATACTGTACAAAAGGCCCGGAGCTTAACTCGCAGGAACTGTTCTACCAGCAGGCATACGACGGAGCGTGGCGCCTCACGCCGGAGAAACCCAAAAAACCTGAGAAACCGGAGCGCAAAGAGCCGACGGTCAGGGCCAGGGAACAGCCAAAGCCGCAAGCCGCCGCTGTCAAGCCCCAGGAGAAGCCCAAAAAGAGCGCGTCGCTGCTCTCACGGATAATCGGCAGAAAGTAAGAACGGTTCACAGCCTGCGGATATTCAGCAAAATGTAGAATTTTTAAAAATTTTATATTTTAGCATTGCAAAGTACGGAGCATATGCTATAATATAATGTATAGTGTGAATGTGTAAGCAGACACACGGGTTCTTCGTTCCGTTGGGAGACGGCAATATAATTTATAATTGTCGCTCCCGGAACTTGGAACAGCAGCGGTAAATGGCAGAAAAGGTGACAATATTTGAAATGAGGTGAGCGTTATGGACAAACGGAGTCAGGAAACGGCCAAAAGCCATATTGTGTCCCTGCCGTTTTGTGATCGGACGGCGAGGGAGTAGTAGATCATTTGGCACGGCGTCGGAAACGATGTTTCGCAAAGCCACAGGGCTAAGGTATCTTGAAATTCAGGAGATACTATGCCGGCTGGGTTGCAAAAACTCAGTAAACCGCGCGAAAGCACGGGACACAAAGTTATGGGGGCTAAATCG
>CAYQWH010000032.1:0-15865 GCA_964421265.1 uncultured Oscillospiraceae bacterium
TATCCGTCTTGACCTTGAACAAACGGGAAATAGCGGGTACCTGTACTGGATACAGTCCTCCGCCAACCGCGCGCCCAAGCTGCGAATCACGGTTGATGGGCAAAAAATCCAATGCGATGTTACAATGGTTGATTTCAACCCCGTCATATTTGCGAAATGAGAATCTCGCTCGTCGGCAAGCCAAAAGCCTCCACAGAAGATCACATTACAGCGTTCAGGTGCAGAAACCTGAACGCTGTTTCTTCCCAGACGCTCATTCAGCTAACAGGCGCGCGTAAGCGCTCAACCGGCAGCTGACCGCCGCGCGGAAGGGGAACCGGCGCTTATGGCAGGGAAACGCGTGTCCCGTCGTCCGTCCAAAAGCGTCTCAAGCCCTCATCAAGACATATAAGCTGTTTCCAGCCGGGTACCGTGGGAAAAAGACGTACCGCTTTTCTCATCTCCCGCGTCCCGGCGGGGCGCTTACCCCAGCCGCCTTCCCATTTAATATGGTTTACCATCAGCAGTCTATCCACGGTTTCCCGCAGCGTCAGAGGATCCTCGGCGCAAACCTGGAACGTGGAGGACTTATTACCGTTACGCAAGTATTGCCCCGCCAGGACAAAGGCGTTTACCACATCGTCGATAAAAACCACATCGTAATCCTGATTGCCGTCAGACAAGTCAATGGTCTGACCAGCCGCCACCGCGCGGCGGATCAGATTCAGTATTTTCGGCCTGTGGTCGCCTGGCCCGTAGGTGTCAGACAGCACAAGCGTTACCGCGTCGAGCGGTTCGGCGTCGGTATAGTAGAGCAGCAGGCTGGAGAACGCCTGCTTTGTGGCGGCGTAAAGGTTGAGCGGACGGTACATATCCCCGTGATAGTGCGCCATAACGGTGGACGCGCAAACCAGTGAGCCACAGCCGACAGAAGCCATCGCCTCCAGCAAGTGCCCGCCCAGAACAATGTTGGATGACAGAAGCGGCGGTGTGATCTCATCTCCGTGCCCGCCGGAGTAATACGCGGCCAGGTGATACACAATATCCGGGCGGCTGGCGTCCAGCGCCGCTGTCATGCTCCGCAGGCTCCCGTCATATGGCAGGAGCGTAAGCTCTTTTTGAATATCCCGAATGTACTCGGTTCGCACGGGTGTCCGGATCAGCCCGTACACTTCGCACCCCGGCAGAAGTCTCCGTGCCAGGTGAGAACCGATGTAGCCGGTAATTCCTGTAATCAGCGCTCTCATAGCGTGGCCCCGCCAGATAACGCGCCATATTTTGCTTTGAATTCCGCGAACGAGGGCAGGGAAGCGTCCTTATCGGATACGACGACTCTATCAACCATCTCCAGCGGCCACCTCACACCAATATCTGTATCGTTCCAACGGATACCGCCGTCAGATTCCGGGTCATATCGGTCGCCGCACAGGTAGCTGAACAGCGTACCCTCTCTCAGGGCGAGGAACCCGTGAGCGAAGCCTTTGGGGATATACAGCATTTGCCTGTTTTCCTCCGTCAGCTCGAAGCTCTCCCATTTGCCAAAGGTCGGGGAGCCTCCGCGCAGATCCACCGCCACATCGCAGACTGCGCCGCGCAGAACCTGAATAAGCTTGTCCTGACTATGAACACGCTGGAAGTGCAGACCGCGGAGGACGCCCTTATGAGAATAGGAACGCAGCTCTTCCCACGGGGCAAACTCTATGCCATGCTCAGAAAAAACGGCCTTTTCAAAGGGCTTGGACAGATAACCCCGGTCATCCGGCACTATAAGTGGATCAATCAAAATAAGCTGAGACATAGATGCTTCCCGGAAGCGATATGGCTGCAACATATTGTTGCACCTCCTTGACAGTATAGTGTATAATATATATGTTTTCATGATAGATGTATATACAGCAGCGGCAGGACAGCCGGTCAACGGTCACCGCGCGCTGGCCGCGCAAATACTGACCCGCCGCAGAGCCGCGCCCGCCGAACGGATGAGTCGGAAAAGACGTGTATGCCAACGGTTGAGAAGCGGCTTGCTCCCGCTATTCACGGTTCCGCCCCCTAATATTGGAAAATTCGTATCCGACGGTGGCGGCAGCGGCGCCATACCGCCGCTTGCTTTCCCGATGGGATCACGGAAACCGGAACTCCGCGTTTCGCCCTGCTGTTCACCTTCCGCGCGCGCTGCCGAAGAACGACATTTCTTTAATGCGAGCCAACTAAGGAGACGTAAATAATATGATAAAAACTACTTGCGGTTTTACCGGGCACAGACCCGCGAAGCTTCCGTGGCGCCATGACGAACATGATCCAACCTGTATAGCGTTCAGGGAAACGCTGAAGGAAACGGTGGTGGATCTGATTCGATCCGGGACGCGGCGCTTCATCTGCGGCATGGCGGAGGGGTGCGATACGCTCTTCGCGGAGACGATCCTGGCGCTGCGGGACGACTACACGTACTTAACGCTGGAAGCGGCTCTGCCGTGCGATAATCAGACGATGTGGTGGGACCTTGAGCACATCCAGCGGTACAACTACATAATCAGTCAGTGCGATGATATTCATGTCACAAGCCATCAATACACCATTGATTGTATGTGGCTCAGGAACAAGTACCTGGTAAACCAATCCGATATCCTTCTGGCCGCGACGAATGGTATGAATTATGGCGGTACGGCTCAGACCATACAATACGCGAAGAAAATGGGAGTACCGATTATAGAAATCGATGTCACTTTACCGTCGCTGATCTGAACTCTCAAGCAGCCGGGAGAGCTTTTCCTGACCGGCGCTCAGGATTTCGGTGAGCGAAGAGAGCTTCCCGCCGAGCTTCATCACGTCCGCTTCCGACTGCGATATATTGACGCGTATGTCGGCGCATACTTCGCCAAATTTATCCACGATGTCCCTGAGCGTGTCCTCATACTTGGCGGCCTCGCTCTCTGGTTCCGGTTCCGGCTCCGGTTCCGGCTCGGGTACCCGTTCACCGGACTCATCCGCCTGTCGGCGCAGCTCATCTATCTGCTGACGCAGGTCATTGACCTGTTCCTGAAGCTGGAACACGCGCTCCTCAAGCTGCTCGTTCTCGATTTGCAGCGCGCTCTTTTCAGCGGCCGCTCCCTCAATATAGTTCACCACGTCGTGCTTGTCAAACCCGCCAAAAACCCTGGTTTTGAAACTGCCCATGCGTTTTTCTCCTCTATTTTGTCAAAAAAATTCCATATATATTTTATCATATTCGGCAAAATAAAGCAAGATAAACCCTTTACAAATGAAAAATAATGTGGTATAATAATTAAGCATTGGAAATGCGCCCGTAGCTCAGCTGGATAGAGTGTCAGACTCCGACTCTGAAGGTCGTGCGTTCGAATCGCATCGGGCGTACCATGAAGACGCCTAAAATCTTACGATTTTAGGCGCTTTCGTGTTCTTTAATAATATTCGGCAATTTCCGCGACGCGCGGCGGAGCTTAAATGGCTCGCTTAATACTGATCCCAAATTAAAAGCTTTAATTTGGGATACGCACGCTTCGCGTGCCCGTGCCGCGCGTTTAAGCGTCGCGCAGTCTCATAAGTTCTTTACGCGCTTCCGGCGCTATGTATATATTAGGCTTTAAAGCTTTTTAAAAAGAACTGGTCAGGAGAACGGTATAAGGAGAGAAACGTGAGAGTAGCAATAGCGATCGACTCATTTAAAGGCAGCGTTACGTCCATGGAGGCGGGAAACGCTGCCCGCGACGGTGTGCTCCGGGCGGACAGATTGGCTGATGTGACCGTGCGTCCGCTGGCGGACGGCGGTGAGGGGACTGTAGGCGCGTTAGTCTCCGGCATGGGCGGCGTCACGCGGACCGTAACCGTTACAGGCCCGCTGGGCACGCCGGTTGACTGCGAATACGGGATCATAAACGCGACAAAGACAGCCGTGATAGAGATGTCCGGCGCGGCAGGGATTACGCTTGTACCGGCGCGGCAGCGCAACCCGTTACGCGCCACCACTTACGGTGTTGGCGAGGTCATACGCGACGCTGTTACTAGGGGGATACGGCGGTTCATAGTAGGTATAGGCGGCAGCGCCACCAACGATGGCGGCGTCGGTATGCTCCAGGCGCTTGGATACGGCTTCCTCGACAGAGACGGCAACCAGGTGCCTTTTGGCGCTGCGGGACTTGAACATCTCAGCGCGATCACGGATGATGAGGTTCTGCCGGAATTGCGGGAGTGCCGTTTCAGAATCGCCTGTGACGTGACGAACACTCTCTGCGGTGATCAGGGGTGCAGCGCAGTTTACGGCCCGCAGAAGGGCGCGACTCCATCAATGATTGCCGATATGGACAGATGGCTGAGCGCCTACGCCGACCTGTCGGCGGCGAAGTACCCGGGGAGAGCGGATCCGCTTAAACCGGGCACCGGCGCGGCGGGCGGGTTGGGATTCGCGTTCCTGACTTTCACCGACGCGTCGTTGGAACCGGGCGTCAGGATTGTTCTTGAGGAGACGGGGCTTGAGCGATACATAAAGGACGCCGATGTGGTTGTCACAGGCGAGGGGCGACTGGACGGGCAGACCGCTATGGGAAAAGCGCCCACGGGCGTCGCGAAGCTGGCAAAAAAGTACAATGTACCCGTTATCGCCCTGGCTGGGAGCGTCACGGATGACGCCGTTAGCTGCAACGACCACGGCATCGACGCGTTCTTTCCCGTTCTGCGCGGCGCCTGCACTTTGGAGGAGGCAATGAGTCCGGAGAACGCGCTGGCTAATATCAGAAGCGCCACGGAACAGGTGTTCCGGCTCTGGATCGCGTCACAGCGGCACGCGCCGCGCCGGTGTGACGGTAATTTATGATTATTTCAAGCTACAAGCTTTACAACATATGTGCCGTGTTCGGCGAAGCTCTTTTAGCGTGCCTTGATAATAGTTCACTTTAAAAAGCTTTATAGCTTTATACATAGTGTCTAAGGCGCGTAAAGAACTTATGAGACGGCGTAACGCGCTGTGCGCTGCGCGCGTACGCAATCGCGCGCGCGTCCCGGATTAAATCTTTTAATCCGGGATCAGTATAAGACGAGGACTCCGGCGCGCTATTCGCCGCCGCCGGATGGTCGGTGCCAGGAGGGAATACAATGCTGAAAATTGCTCCATCTATCCTTGCCGCTGATTTTGCCGGATTGGGCGATGAGATACGTTCGGTAAGCTCAGCCGACTATATACACTTCGACGTTATGGACGGCGTGTTTGTACCCAACATATCCTTCGGCATACCGGTGCTGGAATCCGTCCGCGCGGTGACGGATATGGTTTTGGATGTACACCTAATGATAACGGAACCGGTCAGGTACGTGCGCCGGTTCGCCATGGCGGGCGCGGACATTATCACGGTTCACCTTGAGGCGGACAGCGATGAAAATATAGCCGACGCGGTGCGCGCTGTCAGGGATCTGGGGAAAAAGGCGGGAATCGCGATAAAGCCCGGCACCCCCTGCGAAAGGCTGTTCCCGTACCTTGACGGGCTTGACATGGCGCTGATTATGACTGTGGAGCCGGGGTTCGGCGGCCAGGGATTTATGGATGAGACGCTTCCGAAAATAGCGCGGGTTCGCGGCGAGATACTGCGCCGTGGGCTTAGCTGCGATGTGGAAGTGGACGGTGGTATTAACGTCGCGACGGCGAAACGGTGCGTTGACGCGGGGGCGAATGTGCTTGTGGCCGGAAGCAGCGTCTTCGGCGCGGTTGACAGGGACGGCGCGATTATGAAATTGAGGTTGAAGTCATGAGTTTTTTTCCTGAGTCGCTTGACAATTTAGTTGAGAAGTTCGCGTCGCTGCCGGGGGTCGGCATAAAATCCGCGCAGCGGCTCGCGTTCCATATTCTGTCCCTGCCGAAAGAGGACGCGCAGTCGTTCGCGAACGCCATAATCGACGCCCGGGAGAACATCAGACTCTGTAAAGTGTGCCAGAACCTTACGGATTCGGATGAGTGCAGCATATGTCGGAGCGGTTTGCGCGACAGCGGCACGGTGTGCGTAGTCGCGAGTCCAAGGGATGTGGCGGCTATTGAGCGTGCGAACGAGTACAGGGGGACGTATCATGTGCTCCATGGCGTTATATCGCCGCTGAACCATATAGGGCCGGACGATATAAAGATAAAAGAGCTGGTATCGAGAGTCGCGGATGGGCACGTCAATGAGCTGATTATGGCAATGAACCCCGACACCGAGGGCGAGACGACGGCGAAGTACATAGCGCGTCTTGTAAAGCCATTCGGTGTGAAGGTGACACATCTCGCGTACGGAATACCTGTTGGCGCGAGTCTGGAGTTCGCGGACGACGCGACGCTGGCGCGCGCGCTGGAAGGGCGGCAGGAGATTTGACGCTTTACGTGAAGTGCCCGGTTTGGGGATTTACGCTATGGTTATAGTTCTTATAGCGCTTGCGGCGGTTGGAATCGGCATATACATTCACCATTGGATAAAGTGGCTGGAACAGTTTTTAAAAGCAGATACCGCGAAACGCCCGGTACGTATCATTAACATGATTCTCACTGTCGCGCTGACAGTGCTGAGTACCAATATACTCAACGTTACGGCGGTAATACTGCTCCATTTTTGGGTCGCGTCAATGCTGACTGACGCGGCGGTCACGCTTCTCCGGAAGGTGATAAAACATCCTTTAGGGAATATCGGTTGGCTGAGGACTGTGTACAGGACATCGGCAATACCGCTGGCCGTTGTCATCGCGGTCACCTGCTATGGCGCCTATAATATGTCTGTCGTCCGCGAGACGCGCTACACTTACGTCTCCGACACGCCCATAAGAGAGGAGGGCTACAGAGTCGCGCTTATTACGGACACGCACTATGGCACCGTGCAGGATGTGAACGTGCTGAAGAACGCCATACCGGAGATTAACGCGCTGCATCCGGATATAGTACTGCTCGGCGGGGACATAGTTGACGAAAACACCTCCCGCGAATATATGGAGGACGTATTCTCCACGCTGGGACAGTTTGAGAGTACATATGGCACTTATTACGTATATGGCAATCACGATCGGCAGACCTACGCCCGCGACGCCGCCTTTTCGGTGGAGGAACTGGACGCCGCTATAGAGGGAAACGGTATAACAATACTGCGTGACGAGTACACGGTTATAAACGGCGAGATCGTGCTTGTCGGCAGGGAGGACAGATCGGTGGGGAACCGCGAGACGGTTGATGAGATCCTGGGCGGCGCTGGCGCCGGTCAGCTTATTATGGTTTTGGATCACCAACCCGTTGAGGCCGGGAATAACGACGCGTCCGGGGTGGATGTGCAGCTCTCAGGTCATACTCACGCGGGACAAATTTGGCCGGTGGGACTGTTTATACAATGCTTCAGCCGGTTAAATTACGGCCACTATGAGGTCGGCTCCTGTGACGTGTACATATCCTCCGGGTTCGCCGGCTGGGCGTACCCGATAAGGACGAGCGAACACTGCGAGTATGTTATACTGGACATACTGTCAGGGGAGGACTAACGCGCCGCGGCGCAATCGTGGCTTGTCCTGTAAAACCTGACTTGCGCTGTTCCACGCTGCTTCCTGATTATAACAGTTCTTTTTAAAAAGCTTCATCCTTTATACTTAGCGCCGAATGCGCGTAAAGAACTTATGAGATGGCGTGACGCGCTGTGCGCGTACCCCAGATTAAATCTTTTAATTTGGGATTAGTATTATAAGAGTGCTTTTCTTCGTTTTCTGTGTTATTATATACAGGGAATCTGTCCGTGCGGCCACGGGAACGGAGTCGGTCGTGACTTCTATATTGCGAGAGGAGTTTTATTTTATGGCGCAGAAAAAGAAATCATACAGGTACCAGTCGAAGGCTGGGAAAATAATAGCTGACGAGTTCCAGACGGCGATAAACGTCTCCCGAAAGGTCGCGGGGAAATCCCATCCGCCGAAGTTTTTCAGTCTGAATGGGGAAGTGCTGAAGAGGAGAAAACACGCTACGGAGGCATATCTGGAGACTGCGAGGGAGAAATTTGAGAAAAAGTACCCCGTTCCCGACTTCACGTTGGAGTGGGCGACATTTTGCAGCGCGCCGGGTTACTCGGCTGATGGCGTCGATATACTGTATACCACATCAATGGGCGCGGCTATCTGGATCTTAGATGAGCTTGAAAAGCGCTTCCTGGTGAACGAAATAATGCAATATCTGCCTGATGAAACGGCGCCGCTGCCAGATCAATATATGTTCTGGGAACCACATTATGACGCGGCTGTCCTGCAAAAGATGCTGTATCTTATACGCAACCGGGACAATCCCACAGACAGCAGCCAATGGAGCTTTAATGACATTGCCGCGCACAGGCACGAACCGGAACTATGGGAAAAGCGTGAGTACCGCGATGATATGACCAATCGGGAGCGACTGAACGCTATTTTGTCTTATCTCTCCCCAAAACGTGTTGAGAGCGCGTCGGGACGGTTCGAGAATAAGATATGGGAGTTTTCGGAGCGCTACTTTGAGACGCTGTCCTATTACTGGGAGGAGGAGAACAGGCACAGGGACCGCAGCAATGAGCTATATAAGAAATACCAGATGGCGGTTCAGACGGCTGACGTATCCGAAGCGTCAAAGCAGCAGAAGCCCTCATCCGTTCTCACGCCGAATCCGCTGCTGAACACCAGTCAGAAATTCGACCTCCCGGAAATATCAGTCTCGAAATTCGGCAACAGGAACAAGCTTGAGGAGATGACGCGCATCGGGCTGATGGAGGAAAAGACTATTGACATTATGGAGGAGAGGCGCAGCAGACTTCTCCTGACGGGACATATGCTTCAGACGTTTGATGGGAAACAGCGTCGCCAATGGATAGAGAACCAGGGCGAGAAGGCGTATGATATAATCTCCTCGTTCACGGTGGATGACCCTTATGAGACGTGCTTCGCGTACCTGAGCGCATTGGACTCGGGCAGCGATCTGCCGTGGCTATACGCCCCCACAGTCGCGGTTCTCACAGCCGCGGCGATGAAGCTGCCATGGACAGGCGACCCGTTTTTTAACGAGTATCTGTTCGATGATGAGGATCTGTATGAGGAGGATCCGGAGGATGACGAGGACGAAGAAGATTATGATGACGAGGACGATTATGATGACGACTGTCTGATCGCAGACATTGAGCCCGACTCGGCGGAGACGTTGCGGAGAAAGGCGGAGTTGTACGAGCTTAAATACTCCCCGGACGCCATTTGCTTTCCGGATGAGTGCCCGGCGCCGGCAAGGCCGGTAAATCTTCCGCAGATTATTTATGGCATTACGGGCACGGTCATGCCGCGAACTGTGATAAGAACAGAGAAAGCGGAGGAGAGCCTGATAAAATCCGGCATACCCAGCGGAGAGGTTAAGTTCTGGGAGATGTATATTGCGTTGGCTAATGAGGTACTCAGCAGGGTTGACCCGTATGATTACCAGTGGAAGCCTGAGGAAGAGTCCTTTGAGGAGGAGGAGCCGGAGGAACCAGGCTCGGAACCGGCAGATAGCGAGGCGCTGCAGGCGAGGATAACGGCGCTGGAAAGTCAGACCCGTGAACTGCGCCAGAAGCTTTATGACGCCAATCGCGCTGTTGAGTCAAAGCAGAGCGAGATAAACCGCGTATTGGAGGACACCGCCAGAGAGCATCAGGAACTCGTCGACCTGCGGGAACTGGTCTTTAACTTAGAGGCGGAGACGGAACCGGAGCTTGAGAACAGGCGTGAGATTGAATTTCCCTATAACGTCCGGCGCCGAACAATCATTTTCGGCGGTCATGACACCTGGGTAAAGGCTATCCGGCCCATGCTGTCCAATGTCCAATTCGTGGGTCGCGGCGTCAACCCGAACGCGGATATGATACGCCGCGCCGATGTGGTATGGATACAGACAAACGCGATTCCCCACAAGCATTACAACAAGATCATGGATATTACAAGGAACCACAGGATACCGGTCAGGTACTTTGGATATGCCAGCGCCGAGAAGTGCGCTCTCCAGCTTGCCGCCGCCGATTCGGATTCGGTAAACTGATATTATATGCTCATATATTTAATTCGCAACCGCGCGCCGCGTGGCAGTCACCATCATGCTGACTGCCACGCGGCGCGCGATTTACGGGCGGATCCGTCGGCGGTTAAAATCCTTCGGGGGGCAATTCGCCGCCAACGCGGTGCGCCGTCTGGGCAGAGACTCCCGAAAACGCGTAAACGCCGCATTCTCAAGCGCCGCCGGAACATCAAGGAGCCTAACCTACCAGTCCGGAAATGCCTCAGAAATAGCTTATCCATGATGTGCTTGCCGCTTGTATCCTGTTCCTCGACGCGCGGTTCCCTCGCGCATGGGATAACGCCGGTAAAGAGGTCTGCGTGGGTCGCGCTAAAAGGGTCAATGCTGTGTCCGGACAGCGCGAATGACAAGACCAATTTGGAGTATATGCGGACTATGTTGCCCGGATCATGGAATTGCTCGTACAAATCAATGCGCGAGTAAATGCCGTTTGATGGCGGCAGGCTGCCATATATTACGCTGCCATTAAAAACCACGAAGCTATACTTCCCGCGTCGGCTTTGCGCGCCCGATCCCGCAGGGTTAATCACAACAAGTCCCAAGTCCCGCGCAATACCGCTGACGCCGTCTTGCGCCAATGCTATATAGTTTTTCGCAAACGGCTAAGCTTACAAATATTCGTTCTCAGCTCAGGCAGCACAGGGTCATATCCTGGCCACGCCATCGCGTTTTGCCGCCTCCGCCGTGGCTGACGCGACCGCTTCACGGACGCGCGGGTCAAACGCCTGCGGCAGGATATAATCGGCGCGAAGCTCGCTGTCACTCACAAGCCCCGCGATAGCGTACGCCGCCGAGATTTTCATATTCTCGGTAATCGCGCTTGCGCGGACGTCAAGCGCGCCGCGAAAGATGCCGGGGAAGCAGAGCACGTTGTTCACCTGATTCGGAAAATCGCTGCGTCCCGTGGAGACGACCGCAGCGCCGGCCGCTTTCGCCTCGTCCGGGAAAATCTCCGGCGTGGGGTTGGCGCAGGCGAATATCACCGGGTCACGCGCCATTGTCCTGACCATATCGCCCGTGAGTGTGCCGGGCGCCGACACGCCGATAAATACATCCGCGCCCTTTATGACATCCTTAAGCTCGCCGCTCTCCCGCTCCCGGTTCGTGACCTTCGCCATCTCCTCCTTAACCGGGTTCAGCCCGTCACGGCCCTCATAGATCGCGCCGCGCCTGTCGGTCATGATGACGTTCTCAAGCCCCATGGACAGCATGAGCCTGATAACAGCTATCCCGGCCGCGCCCGCGCCGGATGTCACTATCTTCACATCCTCCAGCTTCCTGCCCGTCAGCTTCAGGGCGTTGATAAGCCCGGCCATCATGATCACCGCCGTGCCATGCTGGTCATCGTGGAAGACAGGTATGTCGCAGATCTCCTTGAGCCGACGCTCAATCTCAAAGCAGCGGGGCGCGGATATATCCTCCAGGTTTATTCCGCCAAAGGAACCGGCCAGGAGTGAAACCGTCCTGACTATGTCGTCAACGTCGTGGCTCCTGACGCAAAGGGGTATCGCGTCAACGCCGCCAAACTCCTTGAACAGCACACATTTGCCCTCCATGACCGGCATGCCGGCCTCCGGGCCTATGTCGCCAAGACCGAGTACAGCCGTCCCGTCTGTCACAACAGCTACGGTGTTCCACCGGCGCGTCAGGTCGTAGCTCCTGTTCACGTCTCGCTGTATCTCCAGGCACGGCTGCGCGACGCCGGGAGTATAAGCCAGCGACAGCGCCTCTCTCGTATTCACCGCCACTCTTGACACAACCTCTATCTTACCTCGAAGGTCGTAGTGCATTTTCAGTGATTCCTCAGCATAATTCATTTGTATTACCTCTCAATCTCCGGTTATCCGAGTAGTTGATTAAGGAACCTCTGATTAAATCGTCTGTGGCTGACATCGGGTCTTTTCCGCCCGAAACGCGTTGCTCGAACTTGAAATACACAAGGTATTCCCGCGTTCTCACGCCTTTTTCTGACGAAAAATCCCTCGCCATCGGCACTTGCCGATTTAATCAGAGCTTCCTTAACTCCAAAATATTGTGCGCGTCAGGCTTCGGCGCGGCACACAAGCGGTATCCGCGCATAACAATTATAATATTTAATCTTGGATCAGCATCCTTCCCGCGCGTCGCCCGCCAGACTGTCTTTCCGTTCCCGCATGAACTCTAAAAATTTGCCGGCAGCGGAATGGAACACGCGATTTTTCTTCCAGGCCATCACATGACCGGTCTTTCTCTCCGGTACTATGGGTACGAAGCACAGATTATCTGTTTTTCGTATCTCAAAGCACCCCTGTACACACATAGCGTACCCCAGGCCCTCGTCCACCAGCAGCGTGATATTGCTTATCAGATTATGGCTGGCGAAGACATTGAGGTGCCGGCGCTCCACGCCCAGCCACTCCGCGACGGTGTCCTGGAGGATTTCCCTGTACGGGAGTATGAGCGGAAGGGACTTGACGTCCTCAACGCTGATTCCGTCCCTCTCCGACAATGGGTCATCGGCGCGCATGAGCAGTCCCCACGTCTCCCAGTAGGGCAAAGTCAGATAGTCGTATTTGGCAACCTCTACAGGCTCCAGCAGTACACAGAAATCCAGGTCGCCTCTGTCAAGCTTCTCACGCAGACAGTCCCCATCCGCGCTGTACAGGTCATATTTTACACGTTCATGCCGCGAGGAGAACTCCTTCAATACCTTCGGCAGCATCCGGGACGCGCACGTCTCCCCGCAGCCTATCGCCACAGTCCCGCCGACTGAATCATCCTGCTCAGCAAGGTCCCGCCGCGTCTTCTCCAGCAGTGAGACGATCTCCTCAGCGCGCTGCCGGAAAAGTATGCCGGCGTCCGTAAGCGTCACTCTGCGCTTCCCGCGTATCAGCAAAGACGTGCCCAGAGCGTCCTCCAGATCCATCAGCTGCCGGCTGAGCGTGGGCTGGGTCACGTGCAGCCGCTCGGCGGCTCTCGTTATATTCTCCTCCTCCGACACGGTAAGAAAGTACTCCAACAGACGCAGATCCACTTAATACGCCACCTCCCGTTTTCCCTATTATACCATCAGCCACGCGAAAAAGCAACAGTACCGCTCAAAACGTCAAAGCCTATCTGCGGGTAAATATTTTGAAAAGCCTCGACGCGCGGCCCTGATTTTTTGCGATATAATTCATATTAGGCATGGTAAATAATTCATTATAAGCATTTTACTTTTTACGTGACCGGTGCTAAGATGTTATCATAAAATGCGGAAAGAGGGAAAACAATGAAAAACGGAATATTTCGACTCGGAAGTTCGGCGAGAACGACAGATCTGACGACGGGGGATGTGCGTAAATCAATAATAAATTTTGCGGTTCCGGTAATGATAGGGAACCTGTTCCAACAGCTGTATAATATGGTGGACACCGCCGTAGTGGGACGTGGAACAGGCGCTGACGCGCTGGCGGCGGTCGGGACATCATCGCCGGTGACGCAGCTTATTCTGGGATTGATGATCGGTCTTGCCAGCGGCATGTCAATAGTTATCGCCCAATACTTCGGCTCCGGGGATAAGGCAAAGACGCGTGCCGCTGTCACAAACGGGATATATCTTATCAGCATAGTCTCGGTGCTTGTGACGGCCGTGGGCATTATCGCCTGTAAGCCTCTATTCAGGCTTATCAATACGCCTGAGGAGATACTTGATGATGCGGCGCGTTATTCAATCATCATCTTTGCCGGAACCGTCGCGCAGGCCGCGTACAATTACGAAGCCGGCATTCTGCAGGCTTTCGGCAACAGCATAACGCCGCTGCTTTTCCTGATACTTACATCATTTCTGAACGTGGGGCTGGATCTGCTGTTCGTGCTTGGCTTTAAGTGGGGTGTGGACGGAGCCGGCATTGCCACGGTAATCTCGCAGTTAATCTCCGCTGTACTGTGCTTCCTGTACATGAAAAAGAATGTTCCAGAGCTGAAATTTACAAAGGAGGACTGGCGGTGGGACGGCTCCATTGCCGCCCAGCACCTGCGTACCGGCATTCCTATGGCGTTTTTCTCGTCGCTCCTGGCTGTCAGTTTCCTTGTATTGCAGTCGGCGCTTAACTCGCTTGGCAGCGCGGATGTGGCCGCGTACACCGCCGGGAGCAAAATGGACACACTTGTGTACCAGGTACTTGGCGCGTTCGGAACAGCTATATCCACCTTCGCCGCCCAGAACTACGGGAAGAACAATATGAGCCGGGTGCGTGAGGGTGTACGCAAATGTATATGGCTCACGATTATTATAAGCGTTGTTATGACAGGGTTTACATATTTTTTCGGCAGATACTTCATGCTGCTGTTTGTAGGCTCCGACGAAACGGAAATATTGCGGTCAGGGCTTCAATATATGCGTACAACGTCGCTGTTCTATTGTATACTCGGCGTGAATTACGTCTACCGCTTCACGCTTATGGGCGTGGGCAAGACGGCGGTCCCGATGCTCGTCGGCGTGTCGGAAATCCTCACGCGGATGGCCGTGACGTATCTTTTAGTCTACAGAATCGGCTTTACCGGGATGACGCTGGCAAGTCCCGCCTGCTGGTTCACGTCAACGCTTCTGTGCGTCCTTTGCTACAGACCTATGATGCGCGGCGCGGCGAGAAAACTCGCGGAGGGCAAATAAGACTCTCAACATTCGGATAGCGGGGAGCCGAGCGGCGGTTGACAAGTCCGTGGTTTGATGATATACTTTTCATATTCGGAAAGCGGCGGTTCGGGATCCGTGGGGTGGACATGAGACAGATTTTTATTGTTGGAGCGGTATGTGTCCTGTTTCAAATGAAATCATCCAAAACCCGAAGTATGGGCAAGCTCATGATGTCGCCGCTGATCCGGCTATGGCGCAAAAGGTATAATAACCCAATCTCAGAAAATCCTCTGCGGCCGCCGCTCCGGGGAAACCGCCGGGAAGAACGCCCTGTATCCCCGCGCCGGGAGCCTGAGTAACAAGTTCGGAGATAAAAAATAGCAGACAGCGCTTATCATTTCGCGCGCAATGGGGCCGGGGTGAGATACTCGCCTTTGAGAACGAGCATCGCGCTCCGCGTTTGCTCTCGAAAGATTTTCCTTTTAAGTCACGCGCTCGGATATTCTTATTAAAACTCCATGCGATATGGCAACACACGTGAGACCGAAAGTTTACAATTAAAAGCAGTGAGGAGAAAAAAGTGGAATTTATACGTGTAACAGAAGACAACATGGCCGGGTTAAAGGCGCTTCAACTCGGTTACAAACAGGAAATTGGAGAGGACAGGCCCACAGAAGAAAACTTTGACAACCTTTACAAGGCTATTGTAAAAGGGCAGATTATGTTTTACGGGTGCGCTGATAAGGGGAGATTGGTTGCCTGCTGCTCCATCACGCCGACCTGGTCCACGTTTAACTATCAAATCGGAGGTGTGTTCGAGGATTTCTACATCGTTCCGGAATATCGGCACAGGGGAATCGCGAGACAATTGGTTGAATTTGCCTATAGGGAGAGCGGCGCAGGTTCTCTCACGGTCGGATGCGCGGATTGTGATGTTAAAATGTACCAGTCGTTAGGTTTCACTGTTCCGCTTGGAAATCTGTTCGCGTTCGAAGGCTGAATTTCAGATTGCCAGAAGCAGCAGAAAGGCGTGCGCAATGGATAATATATAATCCCGCGTATTCTTTACTGACGGGAAAACTGCGTTTGCCTCGTGTTCCCGCCCCCGTTGGAACCGCGTGAAAAATACAGTGAATATATGGCTGACCCGGCAATTCGAGTTTGGGAGGTGTTATACAGTGCCACAGATGAATAAAGGCGGTAAGTTCATTTTTGGGAAATCCATC
>CAYQWH010000033.1:0-4247 GCA_964421265.1 uncultured Oscillospiraceae bacterium
CGGAGGCGTGGGACGCGGGTGGTCTTTATCAGGTAGGCAGTTTTCCCGCGTGGAACCGCTGGGCGGAGTGGAACGGCAAGTACAGAGACGATCTGCGCGACTACCTGAAAGGCGGATTGGATGTGGCGGGCGAGGCGGCTAAACGCATTACCGGCTCGAGGGATCTCTACGACCCGGAATGTCGTGGCCACAACGCGTCAGTCAACTTCATTACCTGCCACGACGGGTTTACCTTATGGGATCTGTACTCCTACGCCGAGAAACACAACCTGGCCAACGGATGGAACAATCAGGACGGGTCGGACGACAACAGGAGCTGGAACTGTGGATATGAGGGGGAGACAGATGACCCGGAAGTGCAGCGGCTCAGGCGGCGGCTGTGCAAAAACGCCTTTGCCGTGCTTATGATGAGCAGAGGAACTCCTATGTTCCTCGCGGGCGACGAGTTCCTTAACACGCAGTATGGCAATAATAACGCGTATTGTCAGGATAACGAGGTGTCGTGGCTGAACTGGAACGACCTTGCGCGGAACCGTGAGCATTTTGAGTTCTGCAAGGCGCTCATAAAATTGAGGAAGGAGCATCAGATCATACGCCGCGACTGCGGGCGCTGTTCACTGGGGTTCCAGGAGATGGAGACGTTTATGCCGGAGAACGGCAACCATACGCTCGGAGTGCTGTTCGCCGGAAGAGACGAGAACGATCAGGACGACCTCGTATATTTGGCGATAAATCCCTATTGGGAGGCGCAGAGCCATCATCTGCCAAAGCTTGCGGGCAACCATATATGGAAGCTCGTCGTCGATACATGGACAGGCAGGTGCCAGGAGCCTGGGGACCCGGTTATCGGAGGTAAGCTCTGGCTCCAGCCGAGGAGCGTATATGTTCTGGTGCTTGGCGGATTCCAATAATCCCGCCGCAGGCCGTTTAATCCACAGATCAGGCTTTAAAATGAACAGGGGGGCGCGGTCATGAAAAAAATATTGTCAATATGTCTTATACTTGCTCTGTCTCTCGCGATATTTCCAACCGCGTACGCGGACACATCCGATGAGACGGCGTTTACAGTGACGCTAACAATCAGCGGCGCGTCCGACACCGTGGACGTGACGTGGGACGACGCGTGGTTTAAGACCGGCGCCACTACGTATAACCACGAACTTGCGATTGCGTCCTGCGCGTTGAGCGGAACGGCTTATTCTCAGGAAAGCGCGGTCAACGCCCTGACCGCGCTCCGTTTCGAGTCAATAGAGCCGGTCTACACAACTCCGACCAGACTTGACAGCGACGTTGTGTCATATACGTTCGGAGAAAAACAGATTTCGCTTGACGGCGGCGCGTACCGCCTTATAGTCATACTTGTAAAAGGCACGTCTGGCGACGATGAGTGGTACAGTAATTTTAATATCGGTCGCGACGGAGAAGACCACGACGGTTTTTCTCAGGCCGCCGACAAGGTTCTTATGGATTTTCGGAGTTACTTTGAGGCTCTGGATTGCGAGAAGGAAAACACATTGCTGCTCATAACGGGTCATAGCCGGGGCGCGGCGGTAGCCAATATAATCGCGGCGCGTCTGACCGACTCCGATTATGCAGATAAATCTAACGTATACGGCTACACGTTTGCCACGCCGTCCACTTCTCAGAGCGCGTCTGAGGAAGGCTACGAAAATATATTTAATATCGTCTCCGGCGAGGATTTTGTCGCGCGGGTGCCTATTTATAATTGGGGATTCGGGCGCTACGGCGTGGATCTGCTTCTGCCCAGTAAAAGCTATTACTACAACGCGTCGGAACTTGCGCAAGACATGGAGGAGCTGTATGAACAGCTTATGGGCAAGTCCTTCAAAGAATACGAGGGCACGCTGACCATAGATCAGGTGATAGACAAGGTCTATGAAATGGCGCCTGACGTAGACGCGTATTATAATCAGCCGCAGCAGGGCGGGAGAATAGTGGGCGACACTCTGTCGGGGTATTTTGACCTGGTTGCCGGGCTTATGTCCGGACAGACGGAAATGCTGGCTGTTCTCGCGTTGTATTCCGGAGATTTCTCCATACTCAACGACTTCCTCACCAGGAGCTACGCCAACGGGACACTGGAATGCGCGCACACCGTGGCTACATATTACGGCTGGCTGAAAGCTCACACCGCTGAGGAACTCTTCGGGTCGGTTCAGGGCACAACGCGCACATCGTTCAAACGCGTAATAATCGAGGGGCCTCTCGACGTCAGCGTTTACGACGCGTCCGGCGCGTTGGCGGCGAGCGTCGTAAATGGCAGAACCGATGTTGACACTCTGGCCGTAAACACGGACGATGGCACCACCACGGTCGATTTGCCGGACGGACAGACCTACTCAATTAAGCTGACCGCCAACGGCGATGGCACAGGACGCTGCACTTTCAGAGAAATATCCATGGTCGGAACAGGTGAGACAGTCTCAAGAGAAGTCCGCGTAAGCAAATTCACCGTCAGCAAGGACAACGCTTTGTCCGCAAGTTCCGACTCATATTCGCTTATACGCGATGACGGCACAGTGCTGGAGCCGGATTACGACAGCGATGATCAGATAGATTTCATTGATGTGGATGAGAACGCTTACTACTACGACGCGGTCCAGTGGGCTGTACAGAAGTCCATAACAAATGGCACGGGAAACGGCACATTCAGTCCGGACGCGCCATGTACCAGGGCACAGGTCGTCACATTCCTTTGGAGAGCCGCAGGCTCACCGGCGCCGACAAGCTTCGATAACCCGTTCACGGACGTGACCGATGAAGCGTATTACTACAACGCCGTGTTGTGGGCGGTGGAGAACGGAATAACCAACGGAAAGACCGGCAGCGAGTTCGGCGTGGATGATGTGTGTGACCGCGGACAGATCGTAACGTTCCTTTACCGAGCCGCCGGGAACCCTGAATTATCGGCGTCCGATAACCCGTTCACGGACGTGACCGGTGACGCGTATTACTATAACGCCGTGCTGTGGGCGGTGGACAACGGAATAACCAACGGCACATCAGGCACTACCTTCAGCCCCGGTTCAAGCTGCGACCGTGGACAGGTTGTCACGTTCCTCTATAGAGCGCAGTAAGCCTCCTGACCCGACACCTATCGCCTGGAAACGCGACCTCTTTCAATCGCGCTTCCAGGCATTGCCGTTCTGACCTGATCTGACTATTCCCGAAAGGTCAAACTCTTAAAAATTAAAGCAATTTTGCGAAAAAACGAGATATGAAGAGAAATTTAATGGTCAGCAAACGTCAAACATCAGGAAAGGTCAAAATCGAAGTTGCATAATTTACGGTTCAAGTGTAAAATAGCGTTTGTAAGGTCAAGGAACGTCAGAGACAAAGAGGTGAGAGTCCATGAGGATGAGCGACATGATTGCCGCGTTCATTGACGAGCTTCTCAAGGAGGACAGCACAGCGGAGGTACAGCGGGCGCAATTGGCAAGCCAGTTCGGGTGCGTACCGAGCCAGATAAACTATGTTATCGCCACGCGGTTTTCACCGGAGCGAGGGTACGAGGTGGAGAGCCGCAGGGGTGGTGGCGGGTATATCAGAATACGCAGGGTACAGACAGACCCGAAGCTGTTACTTATGCACACAATTAACGCCATAGGCAGTGAAATTGACCTGGACACCGCTGCGGCGCTTCTGAACAACTGCGTGTCGGCTGATGTACTTGACAAGAACATCGCGAAGACAATGCTCGCGGCTGTGAGCGACGCGGCGATGAAGCCTGTGGAGGCGTCAGGGCGCGGTATTGTCAGAGCGGCGATACTCAAGCAGATGCTGTTGAGCGCAATGTGAGAGGGAAATGTCAGTTTTGGATTTGTTAATTATGAAAGGAGATAATAAGTTATGAAATGCACAAATTGCGGAAAGAATAATGCCAGTTACCATTACAGATTCACAGTAAACGGCGATACATCAGAAATGCACCTTTGCCCCGAATGCGCGGCAAAATTGGAACCTGACAAAGAGTTTTCAACCCGCGCGGGAGAAATGTTCAGGCACTTTGAAAACAGCGTACACGGATTCTTTGACGACGGTTTCTTTGGCGGCTTTGGGCTGCCGGAGCGCGGATTCATTAACAACGGATTTTTCGGCGGTTTCCCCAATATGGGATTTATGCCCACCATGTTCATGCCTGTAATCGGTATCTCGGTACCCGGCACAGGTGAACGCACTGCGCCGGAACAGCAGGAAACCGGGCGCGAAGTCGATCCGGAGCTGGC
>CAYQWH010000033.1:4347-15693 GCA_964421265.1 uncultured Oscillospiraceae bacterium
CGTATCCCAGATTGAATCTTTTGATTTGGAACCAGCATGAAGCGATACAAACGATTAAGGAGTGTCAGACTATGAGATTTGAGGATAGATTTACAGAGTATGCCCGTGATGTGCTCAACGCGGCTCATGAGGCGGCGGCCGGTTTTGGCCACAGCTACGTTGGCAGCGAACACATCCTGCTGGGCATAGCCGACTGTGGCGGTGGCGTGGCCGCGAAAGTCCTCAGAGAGGCAGGACTTACTCGCGAACTTATAGAGACTTCTATTGAGAAATTCGTCGGTCGCGGCGAGAGCGGTCACGATACTGTTCAGGGGCTTACGCCGAGAGCCAAGCACATTATTGAACTTGCCGTCGCGGAATCCGCGAGACTTGGTCACAGCTATGTCGGCACGGAACATCTGCTTATGGGGATCCTGCGGGAATATGACAGCGTGGCGTCGCGTATTATCGTCGCCTCTGGCATTGACCCCAACAGGCTCTATACCGATATTTTGAATCTGTTCATACCGGAACAGGGGAAAAAGCACGCCACGGCAGGTGATCGCGGCGGCGGGAGAAGAGCGGACACGAAAACACTTGACCAGTTTTCACGTGACCTGACCGTTGCCGCGTCCCATGGTGAGCTTGACCCTGTAATTGGCAGAGAGAACGAGGTGCAGAGAGTTATACAGATACTCTCCCGCAGGACAAAAAACAACCCTGTGCTCATTGGCGAACCGGGCGTCGGTAAAACGGCCATTGTCGAGGGACTGGCGCAGAAGGTTATTGCCGGTGACGTGCCCGAGACACTTGCCGGGAAGAGAATAGTAACGCTCGACCTGACGGGTATGGTGGCGGGAACGAAGTATCGCGGCGATTTTGAGGAGAGGATCCGGAGCGCTCTTGATGAAGTGAAAAAAGCCGGAGATGTTATACTCTTTATAGATGAGCTGCATACCATCATCGGCGCGGGCGCGGCGGAAGGCGCGATTGACGCGTCCAACATTTTGAAGCCTGCGCTGTCGAGAGGCGAGATTCAGGTTATCGGCGCGACGACATTGAACGAGTACCGGAAATATATAGAGAAGGACGCCGCTCTGGAGAGACGGTTCCAGCCGGTGCAGGTTGATGAACCCACAGCTGAGGAATCCATTGAAATACTGAAAGGACTGCGTGATAAGTACGAGGCGCACCACAAACTGAAGATTTCCGACGAGTCCATAGAAACGGCTGTCACGATGTCCCAGAGGTACATCAACGATCGATATTTACCGGACAAGGCAATAGACCTCATAGATGAGGCGGCCTCGCGAGTCAGAATGGAGGAATTGCAGCTGCCGCCGGATCTGAAAGCGCTGGAGGATGAGGCGCAGACGCTGTCCGCCGAGAAGGAGGCCGCTGTACGTAACCAGGACTTTGAGCGCGCCGCCCAGTACCGGGATATGGAACGTGAGAAGAGAGCTGAACTTGACAGGCTGCGCGGTGAGTGGGAATCCGGCAAGCATGGCGGAAAGCAGGTGCGTCCGGAGGATATAGCCGCAGTTGTCTCAGGCTGGACCGGTATACCGGTGACGACGTTAACCGAAGACGAGAGCGAGAGATTGCTGAAAATGGAGGAAATACTCCATAAGCGCATTGTGGGGCAGGACGAGGCGGTATCGGCGGTGTCAAAGGCTATACGCCGCGGCAGAGTCGGGTTGAAAGACCCTAAACGTCCCATAGGCTCGTTCCTGTTCCTCGGCCCGACGGGTGTAGGGAAAACGGAATTGTGCCGGGCGCTGGCGGAGGCGATGTTTGGCGACGAGAACGCTATGATACGTGTGGATATGTCAGAGTTTATGGAGAAACATACTGTTTCCAAACTTATCGGCTCTCCTCCGGGCTATGTCGGCTATGACGAGGGCGGGCAGCTTACGGAAAAGGTTCGCAGACATCCCTACAGTGTAGTCCTGTTCGATGAGATAGAAAAGGCGCACGAGGACGTATTCAATATTATGCTCCAGATTATGGAGGATGGGCGGCTGACAGATTCTCAGGGCAGACACGTTGACTTCAAGAACACTATTATCGTCATGACCTCGAACGTCGGCGCGCGGAGCATAACGGAGAACACCACGCCGCTTGGGTTCCAGAGCGCGGATAAAACCGAGGGCAAGTCCTACGAGCGTATCCGCGAACAGATTATGACAGATTTGCGCAGGACATTCAAGCCGGAGTTTTTGAACCGTATAGATGAAACCATTGTGTTCCACCAGCTGACGGAGGATGAACTCCACGAGATCTGCCGGAATATGCTGAGAACCGTTTCTGACAGAGTGAGTTCCATGGGCTTGAGCATAGATGTCACAGATTCGGCTGTCGATATTCTTACGAAGTCGGGCTTTGACCCGGTATATGGCGCGAGGCCGCTCCGCAGAAAAATACAGAGCGTAATCGAGGACGGCATAGCCGAGAAGATGTTGGAGGGCGCCATAAAAGAGGGCGACAATGTTCGTGTCACAGGTGATGATGGGAAGATTTCAATATCAGCCGAGGCAGCGCCGGCTCCGGCGGTGGTTTAATAATCAAAAGCAGGGGATGCGCGAGGCATCCCCTGCTTTATTTCGGCCTGACAATATAGATATTATAAATCGGCATCACTGCCATTGCGGAAAATGGCCGTCTGGGTACAGGCTCCGATACTGATCCAAAATTAAGAGATTTAATTTGACGCGCGCACTCGCGTTCTCGTGCGGCGCACGGCGCGTCACGCCATCTCATAAGTTCTTTACGCTATACATAAAGCTTTATGGCTTTTTAAAAAGAACCGGTATGGAATCACGGCAGATAATTCAATGGGTCCACCGGTTCGCCGCCGCCCGGACGTATCTCAAAATGGAGATGTGAGCCGCTGACATTACCCGTAGCGCCCATCTCAGCTATCAGGTCCCCTTGCGCCACGCGATCTCCTACGGACACCAGTATTTCGCTGAGGTGACCGTAATACGTCACGTCGCCGTTATCGTGGAGAATCTCCACCAAGTTCCCGTAGCCGCTGCCATCCCAATACGAGGCAAATACAACCTCACCGCCATCGGCGGCGAAGACCTGCGTCCCGATAGAATTGGCTATATCCAGCCCCTTGTGCATCGTCGAACCGACCTCCGGCGTGCGGGGACCAAAAAATGATGACAAGGTGCCCTCCGCCGGCCATATATATGTGCCGATTGACGCCTTGCGCAGCTCGGGGGACAGCGTTCCCTGAGTTATTACGCGCGTTGTGGCCTCCGCCAGCACACGGTACTCCGTTGTGTCACTTGAGACTATCTCTCCGTTTTCGCGTATGACCGTGACTGTAGCGCAGTAACTCCCGTCCTGACCGGTCTGCAGGACGTACTGCTCGTCCGAGTACATCTCGTCGTCATACAGTACTTCCGTCTCGCACTCTATCGCGCCGACCTGCTGCGTCACTTCCCGGACGGTCACGGTCAGGCTGTACTTCGACAACGCGTTGGAGGGGGACAGGATTGACGCTATGGTTTCCGGATCGCTCTCAAGCTCCTCGCTTACGTTTCTGAGCTCGACGACGACGTCCTGCTTGAATCCCGCCGATACGGTACTGTCAGTTGTATACTCCTCAAGAATGTCGCTTAAAACATCCCGCAGCGCAGATTCATCAGGGTTCCTCGCGACAGCGACGCCGTCTATGACAACGGCGTATTGCCTGACGATACCCGAAAGGTTCTCCACGATTCGCTCGGACAGATCCTCCGCGCTGTCGCTGGTGAGACTTATCCCGGCGGTGACGGTCATGTCCTCAGTTACATCGCAGTGCGTGCCTATAATGTCCGACGCGGTGGTTTCGGCCTCATCAATGGCCGATATGAGCGCTTCACGGCTGGCCGCTTTTCCTATCTCACTGCCACCTATGGATACCGCGTAGCACACGAAAGACTGGGAAAAAAGCATGGACGCGAGAACAGCGGCTATAACAGTTATAAGCGCGAGTGAAACGCGTATATGCCCATTTTCCTCAGTATCTGGCAGATGGCTATTACCCATTTGTTATTCATATCCTCCAGCAGTAACGAATTAGTTACAAATAGTATCAGGCAAAATATACACCTTTTGCTCCAATTTGTCAAGACCTCAGGATAAAATAATTCGAAATAGTACAAATCAGCTTATTTTGAGCCATTGGCAACACGTTTTCACAATGCGGCTATGATACGCCGTCGGCCCGATAGGAGATGGCTTGACCGCGTAACCTGTGTATCGCTTAATAAACGGTATTTGTAATTATGGTTTTGGGATAAGCTTTTAAAATTTTCAATTTTCTGTAGCAATCATTAAAAAAATGTGTTATGATAGAATTGTATCTGTACATATATTTCTTTGTATCACACAGGTTCGCAGGTCTTTGCTATTAAGGGGGTTAACGTTATGTCGATTTGGGTCGCGCTCCTTTTGGGGGCAGTGCAGGGAATTGCCGAGTTTTTGCCGATCTCAAGTTCGGGACATCTGTCGATTATTCAAAATCTCTTCGGGCTCAAATACTCATCAGATGAAAATCTGCTCTTTGACGTGATGCTGCATATTGGGACACTGGCGGCCGTCTGCGTCTTTTACTGGAAGGACATCCGCAGCATGGCGACTGATACGATAGCGTTTCTCGCCGGGCGCGACCGGGAGCAGAAAGCTGGCCGCGTCAAGCCGACGGTGCGAGCCGCTCTGTTTGTAGTAGTCGGTACGCTGCCGCTTCTGATCGTCCTGCCGTTCCACAGCAAGATTGAGGAGTTATTTAATAACACGCCGTTCATATCCTTCACGCTTATCGCTACCGGTTTTTTACTTTATCTGTCGGGGAAGCTGACCGAGGGACGCAAAAACGACAGGACAATGACTACACTGGACGCGCTTACCATCGGCGCGGCTCAGGCTGTGGCGACAATACCGGGGCTGTCACGGTCGGGGACGACTATAACGGTCGGTCTTTCCTGCGGATTAAAACGTGATTTTGCGGTGAAGTTCTCGTTCCTGCTATCCATACCCGCTGTTCTGGGTTCCGCCTTAGTTACGCTTATTGACGCGATCAGGACGGGGATAGATTGGTCGGTGTTCCCCCTGTACCTTGTGGGGACGGTTGTCGCGGGAGTCGTCGGATATATCGCGCTTGCTCTGATAAAACGCTTTATAATGACAGGTACATTCGCAAAGTTTTCTTATTACTGCTGGGGCGCCGGCATACTGTCGCTGTTACTGTACTTTATACTGTGACACGCCGCGCTCGCTATTTTGAATGATGGAGATTTATTGATTATGGCTCAACAAAAGAAACGAACTTCAGGCAGCCGTTCCGGATCCGGCGCTAAGAAACAGACAGCCGTTCAGAAAAAGCGCTCCCACAGGGGAGCGCTTGCAGCTGTATTTTTAGTATTAGGTCTATTCACGGTTTTAGGATATTTCGAGGCTGACGGGGTATTTATACGATTTCTGCGGCGGTTAATGTCGGGACTTTTCGGAGGAGGTTTTTATCTGCTGCCGCCGGCGCTCCTGATGTGTGGGGTGTTCCTGCTGTCACACAAGCGCGGCGCGGTTTCAAGGGCGATATGCTCTCTTCTGGTACCGTTTATGGTTGGAGCGTTTTGCCAGCTTTTCTCGGACATTGATGTCGCGGAATCGGAGAATATATTCAGTATGCTCTGGAACGACGGCGTGGCGCTTCACGGAGGCGGCGCGTTGGGCGGTTCCGTGACGATTCTGTTTGCCTATCTCTTCTCTAAAATCGGAACGTGCATCGTGCTCATATGCCTGTCCGTAGTAATTGTCCTCAACATTTTCGGCATGACGGTACCGGCGGCGATTGAACTTGTGAGAAAAAAGGCTGACGAGGTCAAAAAAGAACGCTCCGAGCGGATGGAGGATGAGGACGATGAGTATGAGGCTGACGAAAAGCCGGAAAAGACTGTCAGGAGACGCAGAAGCGCTATAGATATTCCGTTGGATGAGACGGACAGGCCCACGGCGGCGACCAGACAGACCCAGACCGTCCGCCCCAAAAAGAAGCTGTTTAACGATCAGGCTTCTGTACCTCGGCCTGATGAATTTTATTCCGCCGGAATATCGAACAGTACCCGCGCGGCCGAACCGGAGCCGGAGCCTGTAGCTGAACCCGCGCCGGAACCGGTGCGCACCATACCTGTGGAACCGGCGCCCGAATATGAGACTGTGAGTGAACCCGTGGCGGAGACGGCGCGGCTGGCGGAGATGGAAGATTACGAGCCGGAGGAAATCGTGAGCGAACCTGAGCCTTCCGCGCGGCGGGAGCCGACACGTCCGCCGGAGCCTGCTCCGGAACCCGCGGTCAAAGCGGAGAGCTTGCCACGGAAAAAAACCTCGCAGTCAACGTCCTCGCGAGCGGATCCCCGTGAGGACGCGGATGATATACAGCAGCTGATCGACGCCAACGCGAGACGCGACCTGGATGAGGCGCAGCGCCAGTATAAGTACCCGCCGATAAGCCTTCTAAATGAGCCATCCGGCATGGGTCTGCGCGACAGCGAGAATGAGCTTGTCGCCACAAAAGAGCGGCTGGAGAGAACGCTCCAAAGCTTTGGTATAAACGCGGTTATCTCTAATATTGTAAACGGGCCATCCATAACGCGTTATGAGATGGAGCTGGAGATTGGCGTTAAGCTGAACAAGCTGACCGGTCTTGCGGAGGACATCGCGCTGGCTCTGGGCGTAGGCGGCGTGCGCATAGCCGCGATACCCAACAGGATCTCTACCGTGGGCATTGAGGTACCGAACAAGAACGTCAGTACCGTCTACCTCCGCGAGGTAATCACGTCGCCGGAGTTCAGAAACGCGAAATCAAAGCTCACATTCGCCATCGGCAAAAACATAAGCGGCGATATTATGATTGGCGACATCTCAAAGCTGCCGCACTTACTGGTGGCGGGAACTACCGGTTCCGGCAAATCCGTGTGTCTCAACTCGCTTATCCTGAGTCTCATGTACAAGGCCACGCCGGACGAGGTGCGGTTCATAATGGTTGACCCGAAGATGGTGGAGTTCAAGATCTATAACGGCATACCGCACCTGCTCATACCGGTAGTGACTGAGGCGAAGAAAGCCGCCGGCGCATTGCAATGGGCGGTAACGGAGATGACGCGAAGGTACAGACTCATGTCGGATATGGATGTCCGCGATCTGGACGGTTACAACAGAGCCGTCACGGGTACGGACACGCCGCCGCTGCCAAGGCTGGTGGTTATTATAGATGAGCTGGCGGATCTTATGATGGTTGCCGCGAAAGACGTGGAGGACTCCATTGTACGCGTGGCGCAGATGGGACGAGCCGCCGGAGTACATTTGGTTATCGCCACGCAAAGCCCCCGTGCCGATGTTATTACCGGGCTTATGAAAGCGAATATACCCTCAAGAATCGCCCTCAAAGTCGCGTCTTCTCTTGAGTCGCGGATAATTCTTGACGCCGGAGGCTCCGCCGACAAGCTGGTTGGCAACGGCGATATGCTCTACGCGCCCACCGGTCGGCCGAAGCCTGACCGCATCCAGGGCACGTGGGTCTCTGACGAGGAACGCGAACACGTAGTCGAGTTCGTGAAAGCCGGTACAAAAGCAAGCTACTCCGAGGACGCTATACACCAGATAGAGAAGAACGCGTCAGCGAAAGAGCGGGGGAATACGCAGGAACCATCAAAAGAGGAACGGGAGTACGACGAATTGCTGCCGCAGGCGGCTGACGTCATATTCGACACGAAACAGGCATCCGTCTCCATGCTGCAGCGCAGATTGAAGCTCGGTTACGCAAGAGCCGCGCGGCTCGTTGACCAGTTGGAAGAAGTCGGTGTCGTGGGGCCGTTCGAGGGATCAAAGCCGCGTCAGATACTTATAACCAAAGAGCAGTGGCATGAAATGCAGTTTGTAAACGGCACCGCGCCTGTGGAAAAAGCGCCGTCAGGTATATCTTCATCCGCGGATGATAACAATTCCTACGGCGAGGATAAATAATCGCTTATAAAATAAAAAAGTTATTGCCACGGAAAATTGATTTCCGTGGCAATATCATTCAAGGATAATCTATTCGGTAAACGCTGCCGCGGCACTTGCGCAGAACGCGGTACAGCGACATGGCAAAGCCGATAATCGCGCCATATTTTTTAACAGCGAGGATAGCGTATTCAGAGCACGTAGGACGGCACAGG
Source organism: uncultured Oscillospiraceae bacterium (assembly GCA_964421265.1). Lineage (GTDB taxonomy): Bacteria > Bacillota > Clostridia > Oscillospirales > Oscillospiraceae > RUG626. The sequence goes on from CAYQWH010000033.1 coordinate 12,534, forward strand.
CACCGTCTCCGCGTGCTCTCTTTCGCGTAATGCTGATACAACCTGACACAGCCGATAACCGCCGGACGCAGACATACGATACCGGTAACCGCGAACACGACTGCCGCGCTCATAAGCGGCGCCAGACCGGATAGCTTGTGCAGCGCGAAAGATATGGCGACGTTTACGAGTGCGAACAGGAGCGCAAAGACCGTGGCTCTCGCAATGCTTGCGCGCGGCCGTGGGAGCGGATGAAAACGCACATATCGGGCGGCGGCGTCCTGTTCCTCCAGGCTGGGCGCCCTCATTTGCGCTTCATATCCCGGAGAAGCGACTTCATGCGTCGCAGCGACTGCTCCGCGTAGTCGTCCAGCGCCAGCGCGCAGGTGAAGCTGTCGTCACGCATAACTATAGAGAACCTGGTATTGTCCACGCTTCGCCGCGTCCATGTGCCGCTGCTGTTATCTATGACGTTTTTATCAATTCCGCCGGGAACTACAGAGAAATTATTCACGTCAGCGTAACTCCGTTCCAGCGTATCCTCCTTGCGGCTGCCGTCCACCGCGTTGTACGTGCAGCGATAGACGTATACCGTGTCCTCGCCAAAGAACAGCCATGAAACCTGAATCACGCTTGAACGCCATACGCCGTCACGTCCCTGCCTGGCGAATACATTTCCGCCCTGATAGCAGTACCCCTCAAAGTGTACAGGTTCCGAAACCGCCGCCTGAGACTCGTCAATGCCAAGCTTCTCTAACGCCTGCGCCTTATAGTCGCTTCCGGACAGGACACCGTTTACATACCGCGTGTACTCGTCCTCCGTATAGCCTTTAGCAAGGCAGCCGCCGACGCCAAAGAAATAGCGGATAATTTTTTTCTGTTCGGATGTCTTTCCCTTAATCGTGTTTCGCATCTCCAGTTTCATTGCGCCGGAGTCAACTGGCGTGGATTGAGATGCCATAAGCGATCCCTCCTTATACTGGTCCCAGATTAAAAAATTTAATTTGGGATACGCACGCGCTTGCGTGCTTGTGACACACAAAGTGCGTCACGCCGTCTCATAAGTTCTTTACGTACCTTCGGTACTATAAAAAACTCAAGAGTTTTTTAAAAAAATAGGAACCTCTGATTAAATCGGCAAGAGCAAGGATTTCGCGTCAGGAAAAGGCGCGAGAACGCGGGAATACTTTGTGTATTTCAAGTTCGAGCAACGCGTTTCTGGCGGAAAATACGATCCAGCCGCAGGCGATTTATTCAGAGGCTCCTTGGTATTAAATATAGTCCTCCGCCGCGAGAAGCTCAGCCAGAAGCACACCGCCTCCGGCCGCGCCACGGAGAGTATTGTGGGAAAGACAGGCGAATTTATAATCGTACTGTGTATCCTCCCGGAGACGCCCCACGGAAACCGCCATGCCGTTTTCGAGCATCCTGTCGAGCTTCGTCTGCGGACGGTTCTCCTCTTCAAAGTAGTGAATGAACCGTTTCGGCGCTGAAGGCAGATTCAGCTTCTGAGGTACCCCCTCAAACGTGTTCCAGATCTCTATCATCTCGTCCTTCGAGGGCTTTTTCTCAAACGAGCAGAATATCGCGCCCATGTGTCCATCCGAACAGGCTACGCGGAAGCACTGGGTCGTGATGGAAGGCGACGCCGCGCTGACTATTTTACCATTATCGACCGTCCCCCAGAGCTTCAGCGGCTCCTTCTCTGACTTCTCCTCCTCACCGCTTATGAACGGTATAACGTTATCAACAATGTCCGGGAACGTCTCAAAAGTCTTGCCCGCGCCGGATATGGCCTGATACGTACACGCAAGGACTTTAGTAAGACCGAATTTGTCACGGAGCGGGTGAAGCGCCGGTACGTAGCTCTGGATCGAGCAGTTGGACTTAACCGCGATGAACCCGCGCTTTGTCCCAAGCCTCGCCCTCTGGAACGGGATTACCTCCAGGTGCTGCGGGTTTATCTCCGGCACAACCATAGGTACGTCATCGACCCAGCGGTTAGCGCTGTTGTTGGATATGACGGGACACTCGTGCTTTGCGTACGCCTCCTCCAGAGCGCGGACCTCATCCTTTTTCATGTCCACCGCGCAGAATACAAAATCCACATTCGACGCTATAACGTCAATGTCCGCTTCGGCATCACGAACCGTAAGGTTCTTCGCTTTGTCGGGCAGCGGCGTGTCCATCAGCCAGCGCCCCGCAACGGATTCCTCATATGTCTTGCCCGCGCTGCGCGCGCTCGCCGCGACCTCCGCAAGCTCAAACCACGGGTGCCGCGAAATAAGCGTTACAAACCGCTGCCCCACCATGCCTGTCGCGCCAACTACGCCTACTTTATAACTCCTCATTCTGCCTCGCCTCCCATTTAAATACGGAATACATTTTCCCGGAAGATATATCCAGAAAAAAATCTGTCTAAAGGTCTGTTCAAACAGGGAAAAATGTATTATAATGTTGACAATGGTCTGCTGCCACTGGCGGCAGTGCCAAGCTGCCTGTTTATTTATGTTATCACAGTTGCCTGAGCCTGTCAATAAGCCAATTCGCCGATTTTTTTCATATCCGCACTATAGCTTTTATTTATACTGGTAATCCGTAAAATCTGAATCTTTATGACACAATTAAAGGCGCTCCGCTTCATAATAGCCAGAGCAAGCTTAAGCCACACCTTGCCGTATCTGATGAAAACGCGGCCACAGCGCAAGATTTAGGTTTTACGATGTATCAGTGTTAGTTATTTAAAAAGAGAGGTAATATATGAAACACCATGTAAAACGTCTGGTTACCGGATTTGTCATTCTGTCCCTGTTGCTGTTCGCGCCGATAACGTCGGAATCAGAGGCGGCCTATACCGCGCCGACGGATCTTATCAGAGTCGCGATCTATACCACCACGTCCTCCGGCGCGGCATCCACTAAGACGTTCCCCTGCGGTAACCTCCAGAACGTGTCGTCCTGCGGGTACGGCTATGATTTTGGCTATTACGACGGGCGCACTTTTGTCTCGCTGGGCGTCTCCGTAACGGACACAGACAAAATCACTGTGATGATAGACAGAAATATGTCCTACAACGCCTCGTATACTACAGAAACTAACTCTTATACTGAGGGCACGAGCGGCAGCGTTGTTGTTGGGTGCTACCATATACGGCTCAATACCGTTTACTCAAGCTATTCCG
>CAYQWH010000034.1:0-15032 GCA_964421265.1 uncultured Oscillospiraceae bacterium
TCAGCTTGCCTATGTTCTCCGCCGGACGCAGTACCGTCAGCTTCCCGTACCGCTGCCATCACACCCGTTCCCCTCTCCCGATAATCCGAAAGCTATAGGTTTGGGATTGAGCTTTAATCTAATATTTTGTTGTCAGTTCGACCTATATCCTCAATATTTTATCGGATTATTATGGTAAAAGTTAATAGTATTTTCCGGGAAATTTAAGTTTTATTTTTTCACCGAAACCTATAGTTTTGTGATTGAACTTTTTGGTATATAGGCTGAACTATACAGGTGTATAACGCGCGCGGCAACAAGATAGAGTGAAAATTACATTATCTGGTCATTCTACACTTAACATGGAATGTGCCGATTTTTATTCTCACTGACATAGTAAAATCCCCTTATTGCAGACTTGGGAAAATACTTTTGTTTTTCCAAGCGCCTGCTATAAGGGGATTATATTGTAACGGGAAACATAGAACTATTTATCTCGCGGTGACGATAAACTCAAAACCGTTTCCGATTCGTGCGGACATCAACGACGATATTCATACCGCGCGTCGCTCGCAATTCACGTGAAACTGATTACCTTTTCTTTTGGAGCGCGGGTTTTTACCATGCGTTCCGCATAAAGAACGGGACCTTCTCCATTATACGCCGGATTCTCCTCACGCGTAACCTTTGCTGTTAAATCGACCCAATCCATTTCCTTAAACTCGCTTATGCTATCGCTCTGGCAGATAAATCCGAGAAATGACATATCCTCAGCACAGCACGTCATCGCGAGTCTGCCCGGCACAAACCTGTTTGCCGGAAAGCCCTGCGGTTTCATAACCATTGCCGTAAACCGGACGCGTTTACCGTCGTATCTGTCCAGATTATCAAGCGCGTCGATATACCATATGCCATAACCGTTGTCATCCAGCTCTATGGGATCGTCGCTTAATGAGTAAGGCAGATCATCCTCAAAGGTGCTGTTGATCTCACCATTGGCATCCTCAAATATAATCATCGCCTGTTGATTGATTGCCTTAACATTCCGCTTGAATACGTTAAGATTATCAAGCCCATCGCAGCGATTAAACACTATCATGTCGGACTTCCGCAGCATCTCCGCAAGAAGCGATTTCATATTTGTATAGTAGTTTACAAACGTGGAACCGTCGATCATGGTGAGCTGCTGTTCTATACGCCAACTTCTGGGAAGACGCATATTCTTGAAATTCCACATCCCGTTGTACTCAATTATGATACGCTCGGGATGATGCTTTTTTTCAAGTCTTGTTAAAGTTTCCGGTTTGAAATCTTCCTCGCTTTCGATCACTTCCATTACACTGTTGGACATCATGAGAAGACGCGGGTCGTATTCAACCTCCCCCTCCTCACAGACGATAAGCAGCGTCAGACCGCGTATCTGGAAATAAGACTGTGACATAGTGTATGTCATAAACTCAGTCTTCCCGCTTTCGAGGAAACCGTTAATTATATAAACAGGTTTCATATTTTCGCGTCCTTGAAAAGCTCGTCAAGCGCGTCTTCGTCCAGCTCCGCGCCTATCACGCAGAGTTTCCCGGTTACGTCCGGCGCGCCTGTCCTGATCTGGATATCACCCGGTACAAAATCAAAATACAGCCACGTCCCGTCCTCGGCCGGTACCATGCCCTTGGAACGCAGCACCTGCCCATAAGATCCGCTGTCCAACGCCTCAAGTATCGTTTGCAGCCTTTCCCGCGTAAACGTCCTTGGAGACTCCAGCCCCCAGCTTGTAAATATCTCGTCCGCGTCGTGGTCATCACCGTGCTCATGGTGATGATGATGCTCATGGTCGTGTTCATGTTCATGGTCGTGTTCGTGATCGTGTTCATGATCGTGATCATGGTTATGCTCATGCTCGTGGTCGTGGTGGTGCTCATGGTCATGGTGATGGTGATGCTCGTGCTCGTTGTGCTCTTCGAGCACCTGACGCATTACCTCCTCGGAGAGCTTTTCACCGCCTTCTATAGTCTTCAGTACATCATCTCCCCGCAATGAGGCAAGAGGTGTGGTAATAATAGTAGCTGTGGCGTTATGTGGCCTGATAAGTTCCACGGCGTTTTTCACTTTATCTTCGGAGACTATATCCGTGCGGCTTAACAGTATTGTCCCCGCGTACTGAATTTGGTTTACAAAGAACTCTCCGAAATTCTTGAGGTACATTTTACATTTCGCCGCGTCCACAACCGCTACCGCGCTGTTAATTGTCGCGTCCGCCAAGTCAGCGTTCTTCACAGCCGCTATAACATCGGACAGTTTGCCAACGCCGGACGGCTCTATGATTATCCGCTCCGGAGAGTAGGTGGACATGACCTCCTTCAACGCTTCGCCAAAATCGCCCACAAGCGAACAGCATATGCAGCCGGAGTTCATTTCCCGGATAGACACTCCCGCCTCCCTGAGAAATCCGCCATCAATACCGATCTCGCCAAACTCGTTCTCGATGAGTACAGTACGAGATGGCTCAATAGCTTCCTTGAGCAGCTTCTGAATAAGCGTGGTTTTTCCGGCACCGAGGAACCCTGAAATAATATCAATTTTTGTCATTACTCCATAGACCTTTCTGATAATTATAGTAAATGGCAAATATTTGCCATTTACTATGTGTTCTTAATCGTTGTATTTAATCGCTGCCGCGCGGCAAGTGACCACATTTGCGATACTGTTTACTACCAACCTGCGCAACTGATTCAACTGTTATTATGCTACATTTCTTCTGATTTGTCAACTTTGCTGTCTTCACAAAGCCCCATAAACTCAGTTACCGCGAAATTATATTTCTCCTGAAGTTCTCTTAGCTCCACGTCGAACTCTCTCGCTTCCCTTTCCGCTTGGGTAAGCATCACTCGCAGTTCCTCTTGCCGGAAAAGGTTCAGCCGTCCGAGACTCGCGAGGTACGCCCCGCGCACCTCATCTATTTTTTCCTGAAGCTCCTGCCGTGTCAGCCACGCTTTTTCCATTCGTCTGCCGCAGTCCTCTATTAGATTTTTGAGAAGCGCTCTCGCGCTTTCAAGATCCTCGGCATCGGAATAATCTTTATCTTCCATCATTATTTGACGATAGCAGACGTGGCGCTTGCGAGCCACTTGAGTTCTTCTCCCGAAAAATAAGGCGACAGATTCTCGTAGACTACTTTGTGATAATTGTTCAGCCTCTCAATATCCGTGTCTGTCATGAGCGAAACGTCGATGGCGTCCTTGTCGAACGGCACCATAGTCAGCGGCTCCAGATACATAAACTGTCCGAACTCAGTTGATTCGCCCTTGCGTACCACTTCTAAGTTCTCATGTCTTATGCCGAACTTTCCCGCGACATAAAGCCCCGGCTCATTTGACGTCACCATACCGTCTTCCAGCGTGGCGTAGCGTCCTCCATCGCTGATTCTCCAGTGTATGCTCTGCGGCCCTTCGTGGATATTAAGAAGATAACCGACTCCGTGTCCGGTCCCGTGGTTGTAATCCATTCCCCGCTCCCAAAGCGGCATACGGGCGAGGATATCAATGTCCGCGCCACAGCAGCCATAAAGGAACCTTGAATACGCCAGGTTCAGATGTCCACGGAGCACAAGCGTATATGCCCGTATCTCCTCATCTGTCAGCTGTCCAAGAGCAATTGTCCTTGTTATATCCGTGCTGCCCTCAAGGTAATGCCCGCCGGTGTCGGCGAGGCAAAATCCACGCGGCTCAAATTCCATATCCGTCTCCGGTGTCGCGCTGTAGTGTATGATGGCGCCGTGCGCGCCGTATGCTATTATGGGATTGAAGCTGGAGCCAATAAAATCTTCCTGCTCCTGCCGGAATTCCAGAAGCTTGTCCGCTGCGGAAAGCTCCGTAATGCGCTCATGGCCAACGGTGCGCTTGAGCCAGTAGATAAAGCGCGTCACTGCGACGCCGTCTTTTACGTGCGCGCCCATCATATTCTTAATCTCTTCCGGCGTCTTAACAGCTTTCATAAGAACAACGGGACTTTCACTCAATTTTAGCTTCACGCCATCGGGAACGCAGTTTTTTATACGGTAATTCGCTGTATTCCCATCCAGCCAGACAGAACTGCCCTGGCGCAGGTTCTGGAGCTTATCGTAGATGCTGTCATAAGGGGCAAGTCCCACACCGGACTTTTCAAGCTTGTCGCGTATTTCCTGATTTACGGCGTCTTCCTGAACGCAAAGTGTCGCGTTATCCTGTGTAATAATCATGAACGACAGAAAAACAGGGCAGCATTCGGTGTCATCTCCACGCAGATTAAGCAGCCAGGCTATCTCATCCAGCGCTGTCAGGACGAGAATGTCACTGTCTTCCCGGCGCATCTTCTCCCTGACCTGTGACAGCTTTTCATCTCGCGTAAGTCCCGTGAACTTAACATCAAGCTCCCACAACGGCTTTTTTGAGAGCGCTGGTCTGGCGCGCCAGATAGCGTCAACAAGATCTTCATCACATTTATATGTGATGTCCATATCGCCCAGTTCCTTTTCCAGCCTTTCGACGAACCTGCTGCTGACTGTTCTGCCATCAAAGCCAACAGTGTCGCCGGCGGCAAGCTTGCTTTTCAGAAACTGCGGTATAGTCGGAACATCTTTTTCGCGTTCCCTCATAAGCTCAATGGTACTGTTCTGGAGCTGCGCCCCGGCCTGGAGGAAGTACCGTCCGTCCGTCCAAAGCCCCGCCCAGTCATTTGTCACCACCAGCGTGCCCGCTGAACCGGTGAACCCGGACATAAACTCTCTCGCTTTGAAGTAATCACCCACATATTCGGAGCCGTGAAAATCATCGGTAACGATTATGTAAGCTGTGATGTCTCTCTTCCTCATGCTCTCGCGAAGCTGCGAAAGCTTTTCCTGAACCGTCATGTAATACCTCCCAGTTATGAAAATTCAAGACGACCCGCCGCTTTCGGAAGGTCGTCATTGCGTTATTCTACTATGGCCTCCCCAACCTCATAGATATTTCCCGCTCCTGCTGTCAGAATAATATCGCCCGGCATAGCGTCACGAAGCAGGGACTGCTCCAGCTCATCAAAGCTCTCGCAATACTCAACGCCCGGTATAGCCGCCGCCAGATCCCTTGACGAGATTCCAAGCGTGTTCTGTTCACGCGCCGCGTATATTTCCACCAGATACGTTTTATCGGCCTTTTTCAGTTCCCTCACAAAATCGTCAAAGAACGCTTTCGTTCTGCTGTAGGTGTGGGGCTGGAACGCCAACAACACACGGTTCGGGTGCAGTAATCTTGCCGCGTCCAGCAGCGCGCGCAACTCGCTCGGGTGATGCGCGTAATCGTCGTAGACAGGTACCCCCCTGACGCTGCCCTTATACTCAAACCGCCGCGCCGCGCCACGGAAGTTGGAAAGCCCTTCCGTTACCTTGCTGCCGGGTATGCCCAAGACCATAGCCGCGGCTGCGGCCGCCAGCGCGTTCTTGACATTATGCATACCGGGAACCTTTAACGTGATGTGCGTGTACATTCCTTCCGTCGAGATAACGTCGAACTCGGATATACCGCCGCACTCAATGATATTCTCGGCTCTGACATCCGCTCCCGCTCTCATGCCAAATGTTAAGGTGTTCCGTTTCAGTCCACGGAGCGCGTCCATTGTGTTCTTATCGTCGTAATTGGCTATTACAACGCCCGTATTTTCGGGAACAAGCTCCGCGAATTTACGGAATGAACGTTTTATCGCCCCGATGTCCTTGAAATAGTCCAGATGGTCGGCCTCAATATTCAGTATTACAGCAATAGTCGGGAAGAAATGGAGAAACGAGTCATAGTATTCGCAGGATTCAAGGACTATGGTACGTCCCTTACCTATGCGGTGACCGTCATGAAGGAGGGGCAGCGTGCCGCCAATCATGACTGTCGGGTCCTCCTTTGCCGCTACAAGTATATGGGTACACATGGATGTTGTAGTGGTTTTGCCATGCGTCCCGGATATACATAGGGCGTTCTCATATTTGCGCATTATCAGGCCCCACGCGTCAGCTCTCTCGAATACGGGAAGGCCGAGCTCACGGGCGCGCCTGATCTCCGGATTATCGTCGTGGGCCGCAGCGGTGCGGATGACGAACCCGGAACCGTCCACATTTTCCGCCATGTGGCCGATGTAGATGTTTATTCCCATGGCGCGCAGTTCCTTGATAACGCTGGTTTCACGCAGATCCGAGCCGGAGAGAGGGACATGGAACCCATGGAGCACTTTCGCCAGTGGCGACATCGACACTCCGCCTATCCCAACCATATGGCAGCGAAGTCCCGACGCTATAAATTGTTCAAGTTCAGATGTTCTATCCATAATAAGATCACCATTCAGACCATATTTTGAGAAGCACCGATTAAATCACGCTGCGCTGAGCGGCAAACGGAATTTTCGCCCGGCAAGGCGGGATAAACCCAAAGTAATACTTTGCGCGTTACAAGACCCTCCATAACGCCCGAACCGGAAAAGGTACCGCCGGACTGCGCGCTGGATTAAATCAGAGCTTCAATTACACTTACATTCAAATCATTGATACACGTAGCTCACGCGCCGTGATACTGATTCTCTTGTAATTTTTCTTGTGTTATATTATAATACAGTTAAAAAAAGATTACAATGGATTTTTTAAAGTTTGATAATTTTCGGTATTTTAACGAACATAATGCCGTTGAAGGGAGTATATTCTGTCTATGTGTCTGCCAGATTTTGTCAATTTCGTTCTTAAAACTCTTGAGGACAACGGGTTCAGGGCCTTTGCCGTGGGAGGCTGCGTAAGGGATTTGCGGATGGGGCGCACGCCGAACGACTGGGATATCGCGACTTCGGCCTCGCCGTCCCAAGTTGAGCGGATATTTAAGCGCACAGCGCCTACAGGCGTCAGATACGGAACCGTAACGGTTTTTGTAAGACGCTACAAAGCGGAGGTCACAACCTTCCGACGTGACGGAGAGTATAACGACGGCCGGAAGCCTGAGCGAGTTGATTTTGTGGATGATATTACGGATGATCTGAAACGGCGTGACTTTACGATAAACGCCATGGCTATGGGTTTGGACGGCAAGATAATCGACCCGTTCGGTGGGGCTTATGATTTGCGGCGCAAGGTAATACGTTGTGTTGGCAGTCCGGCCGCGCGGCTGAGCGAAGACGCGCTGCGTATGCTGAGAGCGGTCAGGTTTTCCGCTCAGCTCGGATTCGATATTGATGAGGATACGCTCAACGCGATACGTGAAAACGCGTCTGACGCGGACAAGCTCTCGGCAGAGCGCGTGAGTGATGAGATCAGAAAAATACTGCTCTCCCCTAAGCCGGAATATGTTGGACTGCTGGCTGAATACGGACTTCTCGGACGGTTCGAGCCTGAGCGCCATCCTGTCTCTGATTTTTTTGTTCTGCGAGATATGCCGCCAGAGTTTGCGCCGCGTATGGCGCTTGCGGGTCTGCTTTTGCGTCCATCAGACGCGGGAGGCATCTTGCGTCAGCTGCGAGTCCCCGGAAAGATATGCAAGCTTGCGGACGAGGCGGAGCAATGCCTTGCGGACGGCGGGACGGCTCGTGAGCTGCTTGTTTCGCACAGCGAGGAGAGTGTGATATTGGCGTCAAAAATGTTGGGAGGAGACGCTGCGGCAAAGGCTCGCGAAGAGATTGAGCGCCGACAGTATGTGAGAGTTGGAGAGCTTGCGATAAACGGCGGCGACTTGATGAAGATTGGATACAGCGGCGCGGAGATAGGCGAGATTTTACTGGATCTGGCGCTGCGCGTCACGAGAGGCGAGATCGCCAATAAGCGGAGCGAACTGTTGAGAGCGCTTGGGTAAAATGTAAGAGTTTCTGCTGTATATATTTTTGTTTTTTGTTTAACAAAACGTTGATTCATTTTGCTAAGCTTGCTATAATTAATATGCTGATATATAGCAGTATATAAATAATCAGGAAATATAGGAAGTGATTTTATGGCACGAAAAACCGTCGATAATGTGGAAGCCCTCGGCGACGCGCTGAAACGAGTAAGAGCTGCTCAGGAGACATTTGCCCATTTCTCTCAGGAGCAGGTAGACAAGATTTTCCTTGCCGCGGCATCAGCCGCTGATTCCATGCGCATAGATCTTGCTAAAATGGCGGTTGAGGAAACGGGTATGGGAGTTGTGGAGGATAAGGTTCTCAAAAACCATTACGCCTCCGAGTACGTATACAATGCCTATCGGAACACCAGAACCTGTGGCGTTATTGAGGAAGATGCAGCCTATGGTACCCGCAAAATCGCGGAACCTATAGGGGTTGTCGCGGCCGTTATTCCCACGACCAATCCCACGTCAACAACCATTTTCAAGGCGCTGCTCTGCCTTAAGACAAGAAACGGTATGATCATAAGTCCTCATCCGAGGGCAAAAAAGAGCACGACCGCGGCGGCGCGGGTTATACTCGACGCTGCGGTCAGCGCCGGAGCGCCTGCGGGGATTATTGACTGGATTGACGTTCCGTCTCTGGATATGACGAATCTTCTCATGCGCGAAGCGGATATTATCCTCGCCACCGGCGGCCCGGGCATGGTGCGTTCGGCGTATTCCAGCGGCAAGCCCGCTATTGGCGTCGGCGCGGGCAACACACCGGCGATTATTGATAAATCCGCGGATATTGTTCTGGCTGTCAATTCAATCATCCACTCCAAGACCTTCGACAATGGCATGATCTGCGCTTCCGAGCAGTCTGTTATTGTCCATAAGGATATATATGACGCCGTAAGAGCTGAGTTTGAGAAGCGCGGCTGTTATTTTCTGAAGGATGATGAAATTGACAGGGTCAGAAAGACAATAATCATTAACGGCTCAGTAAACTCTAAAATTGTCGGTCAAAAAGCCGCCAGAATCGCGCAGATGTCGGGTGTTACGGTACCGGACAGCACAAAGATACTTATCGGCGAGGTGGAATCTGTGGATATTTCGGAAGAATTCGCCCATGAGAAGCTCTCGCCGGTACTCGCGATGTACAGAGCCGCTGACATTCAGGACGCGTTTTCCAAAGCCGAACAGCTCATCGCCGATGGCGGATACGGCCACACGTCCTCAATCTATCTTAACCCGGTAACGGAAAAGGCTATACTTGATGAGTTCAGCGAACGTATGAAGACATGCCGTATTCTTGTGAACACGCCATCGTCTCACGGCGGAATCGGCGATATGTACAACTTCAAGCTTACTCCATCGCTTACCCTCGGGTGCGGATCCTGGGGCGGGAACTCCGTCTCGGAAAATGTTGGTGTAAAGCATCTTCTGAACATCAAGACTGTGGCCGAAAGGAGGGAGAATATGCTCTGGTTCCGCACTCCGCAGAAAATTTACCTCAAGCGTGGCGCGCTGCCCGTAGCTCTTGACGAGCTGTCCGGCAAGAAGAAAGCGTTTGTCGTAACCGACAATTTCCTGTATAAGAACGGCTTCACGAAGCCCGTGACGTCAAAGCTGGATGAACTGGGCATTGACCACACCACATTCTACGACGTGGAGCCTGACCCGACCCTCGCCTGCGCTGTTGCCGGCGCAAAGCAGATGACGTCATTTGAACCGGACGTCATAATCGCGCTCGGCGGCGGCTCCGCAATGGACGCGGCGAAGATCATGTGGGTTCTTTATGAACACCCTGACGCCGATTTCCATGATATGGCAATGAGGTTTATGGACATCCGCAAAAGAATATATAAGTTCCCGAAGATGGGTGAGAAAGCCTGCTTTGTAGCGATTCCCACTTCCGCCGGGACAGGTTCAGAGGTAACGCCCTTTGCGGTTATCACCGACGGCGAGACGGGCGTGAAGTATCCGCTGGCGGACTATGAGCTGTTGCCGAATATGGCCATAGTTGACACGGATCTTCACATGAGCGCGCCGAAAGGTCTTACGGCGGCATCCGGTATTGACGCCGTAACGCACGCTCTGGAGGCATACGCGTCGATGATGGCCACGGGTTACACCGACGGTCTCGCGATTCAGGCCTTGAAGATTATTTTCAAATATCTGCCGAGAGCGTATGACAACGGCGCGACGGATTACGAGGCGAGAGAGCAGATGGCCAATGCCGCGACTATGGCGGGCATGGCGTTCGCGAACGCGTTTCTGGGCGTATGCCACTCCATGGCGCACAAGCTTGGCTCTTTCCATCATATCGCCCACGGCGTGGCAAACGCTCTCATGATAGATGAGGTCCTGAGGTTCAACGCCGCCGAGGTCCCGCCAAAAATGGGCACGTTCCCGCAGTACAGTTACCCGCATACGCTGGCGCGGTACGCGGAGGTCGCGGACGCTTTGAACCTGGGAGGCGAAACCGATAACGAAAAGTTGGAGAACCTCATCCATGCTATTGATGAACTTAAAGAGAGAGTCGGTATTCGTCCCACTATTCGCGATTATGTGCCGGACGAGGCCGATTTCCTCGAACGCCTTGACGCTATGGTCGAGCAGGCGTTTGATGACCAATGTACAGGTACAAACCCACGGTACCCGCTTATGAGTGAGATTAAGCAGATGTATCTCAATGCCTACTATGGCACCCATGAGAACGTTTAAGGAGCGTGAAGAGATGAATCTTGAGAACATAATCGCTGTTCGGAGCAACAAGACAATTTACCGTGACGGTGACAAGTGCGTCAAGTTGTTCGATGAGGGCTTTTCAAAAGCTGATATTCTGAACGAAGCGTTAAATCAGGCTCGGATTGAGGAAACTCTGCTGCATATTCCCAAGCTCCTGGAGGTCACTACTGTTGACGGCAAATGGGCAATTGTTTCGGAGTTCATCCCCGGCAAGACGATTGACAAGCTCATTGAGGAGGAACCTGAAAAGAAATATGAGTATCTCGAACGTTTTGTCGACATACAACTGACTGTCCATAACGCCCAGGCTCCGATGCTGAATCGGCTGCGTGATAAGATGAACCGCAAGATTTCCCAGGCGGATCTTGACGCCACAACACGTTATGAACTGCATACGCGTCTCCTCTCCCTGCCGGAGCACAGAAAGGTGTGCCACGGAGACTTTAACTTCTCCAACGTCATAATTCACGAAGGCGACGGAGTGCCATATATTATTGACTGGTCACACGTGACGCAGGGTAACGCTTCCGCTGACGCAGCAAGGACGTATCTGCTGTTTGAATTGGCCGGCGACCATGATATGGGCGAGCGCTACTTGCGCCTTTTCTGCAAAAAGAGCGACACCGCTCGTCAGTATGTGCAGAAGTGGATGCCGATAGTAGCGGCGTCGCAGTCAGTCAAAGCGCGGCCTGAGGAGCGGGAACTGTTGCTTCGCTGGGCTGATGTTGTGGAGTACGAATAATCGTACTGTTCCGCGACAAATTCTTTAATCACGGAACAGTATGAAGCATATCGAAATAACGAAAAGCAGCTATATTGAGAATATAGCTGCTTTTCCATGCCTTGGAGAGAATCTGATCTTTGCTTTCGGTTTTTGGGAATGCTGATCGGAACCGAATGATCAGTTTGCTGACGCGACAAATTGGGTGGCGTCAGGAGTTTCATTTACCTGCGCGGCGATCCAGGTCTTGAAAGTCGCGTAGCCAATATCCTCGGGGTACTCCACGGAGCCGTCAAGCGCAAGGCTGACAGTCTCCCCGTCGTCATTCGCGTAGGAATAAGTCAGAACGCCATTCGCTACAGTGACCGCGCCGTCGTTGTAGGTACCGTCTACGGATGTGCTGATAAAGTACTGCCCGTCATAGTCGTCGCCCTTGCCGTCGAAGTCGTCATGGGCGTAGACCCAGCACCAATGATCCAGTCCGGGTATCTGGCTGCCGCCGTAAGCGGTGTTGACGATCTCATCAAGTCCCTTGAACCACGCGTGCTCAAAGAGCGCGATGTGAACATTATCGTTACCGGCTTCTTTCAGATCGTTATAAGCCTGCATAACCCCGGTAACTCTTGTGGCGGAGTCGCCGGTGGATACGATCATGTAAACAGGCAGATCAGACAGAGCCTCAATCTCCTCATCGGTAAACTTGTAGATATGTGTCGCTTCAGCTTCCACATCCTCCGGGAACCCGCACATCGGGAACGCCGCGGCGAAGTAATCCGGATAGTTGCGGATCATGCCCCATGTACTCGCGCCGCCGTAAGAGCAGCCGCCGATGTAAATGCGCGTCTCGTCGATGTCGCCCATCTCGTCCACGAACTGCTGGATAAGGCTCATGGTCGCTTCAGGGGCGTCATATCTGCCGCGCACGGCGTGGTTCTGCGGAGCAAGGACATACGCGCCGCCGAATATCTCCTGCGTATCGGCCTCCGTCCAGTTGGGCACATCGTTCGCGGTTATCGGCAGACGGTTATCCGTTCCGACTTCTCCGCCTCCGTGGAGCCATACAATCAGAGGATAGCTGCCGGAATCATATTCCGCCTTATCGGGCACATAGTAGCGGGCACTCATAGTTGTATAAGATGTCCCGTCTGTATCCTGGTACTCGGACACTTCATAAGTGACGGACTCGAACTTGTCGGTGTCAAGACCGACATCGCCGCCGTAAGCCAGCGCATTGCCGCCCATGGTGACGATATACGGATTCGAGGGAGAATACGGGTCAACAAGGAAGTCCCAATCGTCAAACGCGAATATGACGTCCCTCTTATCCGCGCTGAAGCTGACGCTTGTCGGTTCCAAAGCGACATATTTTCCGGTGGAATCGAGAACCTTGACCACCACGTTGCGGTTGGCCGCCCACGCCGCGCCGGTACTGCCTGTGGCGGGGTTGACGAGATGGACAGTAACGGAGCTTACTATCTCGCCGAAGGAGACGGTCTCGCGCTCACGGGTGTAATATATGCCGCCCTCAGGTCTTGACTGGGCCGCGAGCCAGGTCTTAAATGTCGCGTAACCGAGTTCAGCGGGCTTCGTTGTGGTGTACGTTACCGGATCCGCGCCCTCCTCGGCGACATAGTCGTATGTTTCAAGCCAGTACTTGTCCGCGCTCTGCTCACCGTCAAAGTCGTTGTGCGCGTAAATCCAGCTTGAGTGGCTGTTGGAGAGCAGATCCTCCGGATTTGTATCATCCCACGCGGAGTAACCGGCCTCGTACATGGACTCGGACCACGTGTGCTCGAAGAGCGCCAGATAGATGTTCGTCTTCCCGGCCGCCTTCAGAGTGTCATACGCGTTCAGCGAACCGGTAATGTTGACGGTGGAATCCTCAACGGTATGGATGAGATAGATAGGCAGCTCCATAAGGTTCACCGTGTCCTCGCCTGTGAGAGTGACATAGCCGCAGATCGGGAACGCGGCGGCGAAAAAGTCAGGGTACGCCTTAATGGTGTTCCATGTGCCGATTCCGCCCATGGAGCAGCCGCCGATGTAGATACGGCCGCGATCCACGTTGTCCTCGCCGACGCTGGCGATAAACGAGTTAATGGTGGCCATAACCTTATCGGCCTCCCACGCGCCGGTAGACTGAAGCGCTATTACATACGCGCCGCCGAAAATATCCTGCGTCTGCGCCTGTCCCCAGGCGGTGACACGGTTCGCGGTGAGCTGCGCCGCGTTATCGGTTCCCGTCTCGCCGGCGCCATGGAGCCACACCACGAGCGGATAACCGCTTTCCGGCGCCGCGTACGCGCCCTCAGGGTCAAACCAGCGGTACGGATAAATCGCGCTGTTCCCTGCCGACGCCGCCCACTGGTTCTCATCCGGGTCGATAATGCTGCCGGAATACGTGAGCGTCACATCGGTGCCAAGGTTCCCGATCTCCTTGACGACCTTGATCTCATATGTAGCGCCGTAAGCGTAGAAATCGCCGCTGATCGCCTTTGTGAGCGGGAACTCCACATCGGTCGCCAGCTCCAGGGTAACGGTCTTGCGGTTGTCTGAGATGACTACGCCGGACACCTCGCGGTCATATTCGGGGCCCATCTCCAGGAAATTCATGAAATTGCGCTCATACCCCGTGATCTTCACGGTGAACGCGTCCGCAAGGTCCTCCTCCGTTACGCCGTCCGCAAGAGCCTTGTCAAGCGTAATAACCGCCTCATATACCGGCTGCCCGTCGTCGAGACATTCGGCATAGAGGTCAAACTTCCCGGACGTTATCGGATCAGCCGCTAACACGGTTGCCGAAAGGCCGAGACCCAGCGACAGGCATAACACCAGCGCAAGGATTTTTGTGAGTGCTTTTTTCATTGCGTAGCCTCCTGATGATAAAGTATTCACAAATGTATTATATCAGCATCCCCACATTTGCTGACTGTATTATATCACCAAAATGACCACAAATCAAGCGTTTTTGAAATATTTTTTTAGGCATATTGCCTGAATTATGTAAATGATTTTTAATTTTCAAGAGGCTTGACCGCTCTGGTTGCCACGTAGCATGGGATATTGAGGTCCGCGAGGTACCCCCCGCCGTTCCGGTCCTCGTACATATCGGTGAGGCGGAACCCGGCGGCGAGCTGACCGCCTATTTCTTCGGTCAGCGTGTGCGAAAACTGCACGCCCCAGTCGCCGACGGACAGCTGCCGCATCTGATCCTCGTTTTTCAGCGGGTTGAAGGGCAGGGAGTTAGTTATCCGCGTCTCGTCCTCCCAGGATATAAAATTGATATATGTATCGAAGGCGGTCATGAATACCCCGCCGGGCTTCAGTATTCGGTAGCATTCGTTTATCAGCGGTATGACGTCCTCGACGTAGCGGTGGGAGATGGGGTTGAACACAAGATCGAACTCCTCGTCCTCAAAGGGCAGCGGCTTAGTCATGTCGGCGCGGATTATGCGCACATCGTACCCCTCGCGTTCCGCGACGAGACGTTCGCTCTCAAGCTGGCAGACGGAGTAGTCGAGGACGGTGCACTCCGCGCCCTGCGCCGCGAATATCGGGACCTGCTGTCCCCCGCCGCTGGCAAGACCGAGAACCTTCCTGCCTCTCAGATCGCCGAACCACTCATGGGGAACGCTGTTTTCGCAGATGAGTACCACGTCCCATTCGCCGTTCCGGGCCTTTACAAACTCCTCGTGACTGATCGGCTGCCCCCACTTCCAGCCGCGACGGACCCAGCGGTCAGTCGT
>CAYQWH010000035.1:0-14434 GCA_964421265.1 uncultured Oscillospiraceae bacterium
GCAGAGCCAGAGTCAACAGGATCGCGCTCAATCGCTTTTTCATAGTTTGTTTCTCCTTATCATAAATAATATCTCGTAATACGCCGGGGCCGCCGTATCTCCGACGGCCCTCGTAGTATCAGCTCATCTGGTTATGGATGCGATATACCAGAACGACGAACTGCGTGCGGGTGGTGGAGCTTGCCGCTGACATGGTCATGCCGCCGGTGCCCTTGCCACCGAAAAGCGAAGCGTCAAAAGGGCTTCCCGGCGAGTATCTCCTCGTAGTCTTTGAGGTTCTCCTGAAGGAGAGTGGGCGTATCCAGTCCGTATGGACATTTGGAGGCGCACTGATTGCAGTGAAGGCAGTTTTTGATTTTCATCATCTCCGCCTGCCATTCCTGCGAGAGCCAGGAGGAAGCGGGAGCACGGCGAAGCATAAGCGATGTGCGGGCACAGTTGTTAATAGTTATACCGACAGGACATGGCATACAGTATCCACATCCGCGACAGAAATTGCCGGAGAGTTCCTTGCGATCTTTCTCGATGATCTCCCGAAGCTCACTGTCGAGAGACGGAGGATTATTGTTGTATGTCAGGAACTCATCAAGCTCCGACATCTTCTGGATTCCCCATATAGGTTCCACGTTGTCAAACTGAGCAGCGAACGCGTAAGCGGCTCTTGAGTTATTAATGGTTCCACCCGCGAGGCTCTTCATGGCAATGAACCCCACGTCACGCTCCTTGCAGAGTTTAACAAGTTCAATTTCTTTGTCAATGGCCAGATAGCTGAACGGGTACTGGAGCGTCTCGTAAAGCCCGGACTCCACAGCTTCTTCGGAGACGGACATCCTGTGGTTCGTAATACCTATGTGGCGTATCATACCCTGCTCCTTCGCGCTGACCATCGCTTCATACAGTCCGGTGCCATCACCGGGCTTCGGACAGAACGACGGATTGTGGAACTGGAAAATGTCGATATAATCAGTGCGCAGCTTTTTCAGTGAAGTTTCCAGATCTTCCCAGAACTCATCTTCAGTCATGCGCGGAGCTTTTGTGGCGATAAAAATGTTCTTTCGTATATCGTGAAAAGCCTCGCCTAACTTTTCCTCGCTGTCCGAGTAAGCGCGCGCGGTGTCAAAAAAGCGTATGCCTCCGTCGTATGCTTTACGCAGTATTTCCACAGCCGTGTCCATAGACACTCTTTGAACAGGCAGCGCGCCGAAACCGTTTTTAGGCACGACTATTTCAGTCCTGCCGAGACGAACCATTTCCATAGTAAAGCCTCCCTATGTAAAAATAAATTATATGATTGCTGCCGGATTATAAAATAAGCAATCGTCGCAGTATCATCATGTGGAATTTGTAAATGCTGTCAGGGCAAACGCGCCCGGGCGGGGTGCCGATAAGCTTTTAACATTCGCTGCCAAACACCTGCGCCGCGATCCGTGCCGATGCCGCCGCGTCGCGGGCGTAGTAGTCGGCGCCTACGAGCCGGGCGTACTCCTCATTCAGCACCGCACCTCCGACCATTATTTTGCAATCCGCTCCGGAAGCGCGAAGGGCGGTTATAGTGTCCGCCATCGCCCGTACAGTCGTTGTCATAAGCGCGCTTAATCCCACGAGCTTTATTTTACGGCTCAGGGTTACATTGACAACATCCTCAATGGGGACATCACGGCCCAAATCGACAATTTCGTAGCCGTAATTTTCCAGCAGCATTTTTACTATGTTTTTGCCAATATCATGTATGTCGCCCTTGACTGTCGCCAGGAGAATCGTGCCCTTTGATATTACAGCGTCACGGGAGACAGACGCCTTTACAACGTTGAATCCCAGCTTGACCGTCTCTGCGGATGACATGAGCTGCGGAAGGAAAAACTCACCGCGTTCAAACCTGTCGCCGGCGGCGTTGATGGCGGGAATAAGAAGGTTGTTTATCACATCCATTGGGGTGTTCTCGGATAACGCTCTCTTTACCGCGTCCTCTATGACCATTTTCCGTCCTGACAGCACTATCGACGTTATATCATCAGCGCCGCCATCACTCGGCGTGACCGGCGCGGCTGGCGCCGTGGCTGTGGAATATTTCGCGATAAATTTCTCGGATCCGGCGTCTTCGCCCGACAGGACCCTGAACGCCGATACCACATCCATGTACCGCGCTGACAGCGGATTCAGAATCGGCATGGATAGACCGCTGCAAAACGCTGCGGCAAGGAATGTTGAGTTTATTATTTCACGCCCGGGCAGTCCAAAGCTCACATTACTGACGCCCAGAACCGTTTTGACGCCCAACTTTTCCGTTACCAGCGACACTGCTTTTAATGTTTCCATGGCAAGGGACTGATTTGTGGAAACAGTCAGCACAAGACAGTCTATGAGGACATCTTCACGCGGAATACCGTACTCGACGGCACGGTTAACGATCTTTTCAGCGATCGCCAGCCGTTTCTCGGCTGTCTCCGGTATCCCGCTTTCGTCCAGCGTCAGACCGACTACCGCCGCGCCGTATTTTTTTGCTATCGGCAATATGGTGTCCAGACTTTCGTCCTTACCGTTCACAGAGTTTATGATTGGCTTTCCACAGTAAACCCGGCAAGCCCTGTCCAAAGCAAGCGGGTCGGAACTGTCTATCTGAAGGGGCAGCGGTGATACGCTCTGGATATTTTTGACAAGTTTTTCAAGCGTCGCCGTCTCGTCAATTTCAGGCAGTCCGGCGTTGACATCCAGGACGTCCGCTCCCGCTTCGCCCTGAGATATGGCCTCGTTTAAGATGTAATCGAAGTTTCCTGAGCGCAAGGCGTCCTTGATTTTTTTCTTGCCTGTTGGGTTGATACGCTCACCGATTACCGCGATGCTGTTTTCTAATATGACGGCGTTCTGGGCGCTGGTGAACGCTGTGCGCCTTTGCGCATGGCGCGTTACAGGCGCCCGACGGTCAATTTCCCGCTTCAGCATGGCTATATGTTCCGGAGTAGTTCCACAGCAGCCGCCGACTATGGTGACACCCATATCCATCATGCGTCCCACGGACAAGGCGAAGTCCTCGGGAGTTACGTTGTATACGGTTTCGCCGTCTACCACATCCGGAAGGCCGGCATTGGGCTGCACAACGAGCGGGACGGTGGAAAACTCCATCATCTCCTTTACGAACGGCTCAATCTGGTCGGGGCCTAATGAACAGTTGATCCCCACGGCGTCCGCGCCGAGAGACGAGAGGGTAATTGCCGCGACTTTTGGGCTTGTACCGAGGAACGTCCTGCCGTCGTCAGCGAATGTCATAGTGACGAACGCGGGCAGATCGGAGTTTTCCCGGACGGCCAGCAGCGCCGCTTTCGCCTCCAGCAGGTCAGACATGGTTTCAATAAGTACAATGTCCGCGCCTGCCTCCGCGCCGGCAATGACCTGTTCTTTGTAAAGCTCATAAGCGTCATCGAAGGACAATGTCCCGAACGGTTCCAAAAGCGTACCCAATGGCCCCAGATCCAGCGCGGCGATTTTCGCGCCGGATTGTTTCACAAGATCAATACCGGCGGAGATAACGGATTTGACATCGGCTTTTCCGGCAAGTTTCCGGGCATTTGCGCCGAAGGTGTTCGCGGTTATGATTTCAGCGCCGGCCCGCACATAATCACGGTGGACGGATAATACAATCTCCGGATCAGACAGGTTCAGCAGTTCAGGCAGCGCTCCGGCTTTCAGTCCACGCGCCTGGAGCTGTGTACCCATGCCGCCATCAATAAGAATGAATTTGTTTTCCATATATGAAGACCCTCTTATAAATCGTCGGTTGCTTTCCGCAAAGGCGTTATTGCCGTAATGCTCTTTCTCGGTACCATAAGATCGCCGTCAGTCAGGCGCAGTCCTAAAATTTTGTCCGCGCCGGAGAGAGCCAGAATTTCCGGCTGCAGCGAGAGCGGGAGGTCCCCGTAACCGGGGCTGAACCGCCCGGATATCACGCACATGGTTTTCGCCGCGATCTCCTCCTGGCACCTGTCCGCCGCTTCCTCGATGAGTACTGTGCACGCCGCGTTAAAGAGAAGCGCGTCTGTAACCGATAACGTTTCCAGACGAAGCAGCTCACGCTCCACTCCAATACCGAGAGTGGCGGCCAGAATAGCGCACTTGTCCGCGCCGCGAAGAAACTTGCGTATGCTGTTTCCTGTGAGCGTCACCGAAGTGCCCGTAAGCATTACACCATCGTCTGTTTCACGGATGTTGAACAGATGGTAACAGTATCGCGGCGTACTGCATTGAACACATCGCGCCGCCATAGCGTCCAGCCGCTTTAGAAGCTCCGGTTCCAGCGGCTGACCTTTGTAACCGAGATAACGCAAGTGCTCGGAGCGCGAGATACTGAACTCAGAATCCCGCATCGCGCAGCGCCTTCACTTCAAATTTCGCGACTTCCGGCTTGTTCATGGAGTATATGTGTATACCATCCGCCGCACCGCTCTTAGCAAGCTCTGTTATCTGCTCGGCGGCATAGTCGAGTCCGGCCTTATACAGGCTCTCCCGGTCGTTTTCGTATCTGTGTAAGAGCCTGACTACCGCTGCCGGTAATGACGCGCCGCACATAAATATCATCCGCGTTATCTGGGATTTGCTCATAATCGGCATAATTCCCGCGTCTATCGGAACCGTTATGCCTTTCGCGCGGCACCTGGATATAAAGCTGTAAAAGCTGACGTTGTCAAAGAAAAGCTGGCTCACAAAGAAATCCGCGCCGGCATCCTGCTTGGCTTTCAGATAATCCAGGTCTGAATCCAGTGATTGGCACTCTACGTGACCCTCCGGATAGCAACCCGCGCCAACGCAGAAGTCGGTTGTCTTTTTGAGATATTCAATCAGTCCCGCCGCGTATGAAAAGCATGAGTTATCAGCGCCCTCAATCGGGTCACCACGGAGAGCGAGAATATTTCGCAGTCCCTCGGCGCGTATTTCGCCTATATGTACATTCAGATCATCGAACGTTGACCCCCGACAAGTGAGGTGCGCCATCGACGTGATGTGATACTCGTTTTCAATAAGTCCGGACAATTTTGCCGTGTTTCCTTTGTTGCCCGATCCTCCGGCGGAGCAGGTAACACTTATAAATGCCGGATCAGTTCCAGCTATGCCATCAAGCGTCATACGAAGCTCCTCAATATCAAGTTCACCCTTCGGCGGGAATATCTCAAACGATACCGGAAGCTTGCCTGTCCTGTAAATATCCGCTATTCTCATATGGTGCGCGCTCCTCTCATTAAATACCAAAATATGTCTCAATCTGTTTCCGGCTGGCGCTGACAAAGCCGGAGATCTGTTCGGAACTGCCGCCGCCCTTTCCGCGAAGCGCGGCGTTGAATCCGGCCGCGAACTCCCGCAGATCGACAGACCTGCTCATCATGAAATATTTGAACCCGCCCTCGTCACCGTAGAATACAGCCGCGACCTTGCCGCAATATTCTATCGCGGCTTTGCACAGAAGCTTCGCGTCGGAAGCGTCAAAGCTTGCCTCGAAGAATAGCAGGCTGTTTTCCGTGTGCCGCAGTTCAGCCGTTTTATAATGTATCAGCTCCCGCTTCAGCCCGCCGAGAGTATAGGCGAGTTTGTCCCTGTCGCTTATTATTCTCCTGACCGCGCCGTCAAGCTCGTCCGGTGGCGCGGACAGCAGCGCGGATACTTTGCCCGCGATTTCGGATTTGCGGCGATAATCAACAAACGCGTCAGACCCGGCAAGCATACGCAGCCGTATGCCGTCGCGCCGCTTTACGCTTTCAAAAATTCGGAGAAGACCTATCTCACCGGTTCTGCTGACGTGGGGAGCGCAGCAGGCGCAGACATCGCAGCCGTCTATAATCACAAGACGCACATTCTCCATAAGATCAAGCTTGCTCCGGTATTCCAATGTCTCAAGTTCATCGGGAGCGGGGAACGACGTGTAAACGTTCCGGTTCTCGGTGATGATTCTGTTTGCGTCTTCTTCAATCTCAAAAAGCTCCTCCGGTGAAACAAATCCATCAAAATCCACAATTACGCCATCGGCGCCCATGTGGAAGCCGACATTGTGGAACCCGAATCGCCGGTACACAAGTCCCGACACTATGTGTTCAGCCGTGTGATTCTGCATCCTGTGGAAACGGGTCTCCCAATCCAACACGCCTTGCACATTCTCACCGGCGCTGAACGGCTTTTCGGTGATATGCAGCAATTTGCCATCCCGGATTACTGTGTCCAGCACCCGGACGCCATTCAGCGTTCCAACATCACCGGCCTGTCCGCCGCCTTCGGGGAAAAAAGCGGTGCGGTTGAGTTCAATCGCGTAGTGACCATTATGCTCATTGCAGGATGTCACAACCGCGTCAAACTCTTTCATGTGGCTATCCTCGTAGTATAGCTTATCAGTATCCAACCACGTTACCTCCTTTTTGTTCTTAGCCGCGACACGGCGTCGGCAAGCGTCTTTATAAAGTAAGCGGCTTCATCGGCCGTGCTGTATTTTGACAGGCTTATTCGTATTGCGCCGTCTATAATATTGTCAGGCAGCCCCATGGCCTCAAGGACATGGCTCCTCGCGCCTTTTTTACAGGCGGAGCTTTTGGCGACATATATTCCGGCGGCGTCGAGCACATTCATGAGTATCTCACTTTGGTAACCGGGCAGCGACACATTTATGATATGCGGCGCTTCGCCGGATCCAACGAATACGGCGCCGGGGAACGCGTCTTGAAGTCCGCCTTTAAGGAAATCACGCACCGTACGCATATGCTGTGTGTCGGCGTCAAAAGTCTCACGCCCCGCCCTGGACGCCGCGCCGAAGCCCAGTATTGCCGGCATTGGCTCTGTTCCAGGGCGCATACCGCGCTCCTGACCGCCGCCGCTCATGAAGCTCTCAATGCGCAGTCCGCTTCGCACATAGACAGCTCCCACGCCTTTTGGACCGTGTATTTTATGAGCGCTGATGTTAATTATATCCGCGCCAAGCGTCTTCGCGGTGAACGGGATTTTCAGAAATCCCTGTACAGCGTCAGTGTGCAGGATGACTTGCGGCGCCGCGGATTTCAACATCTTCGCTATACCGGCGATATCCGTAATCGCGCCGGTCTCATTATTTACCAGCATAAGGGATACAAGCGACGTATCCTCTCGGAGCGCGTTTCGAACCTGTTCTGCCGTTACTGCTCCGGTGCTATCGGGGCGCAGTAAGGTTATCGTGTATCCGTCCCGTTCAAGTCGCGCCATGGTTTTTCGCACAGCGTCGTGCTCTGCGAGGCTTGTTATGATGTGCCGCCCATTATGTCTCCGCGCTTTGGCGGCGGACGATATTGCCCAGTTGTCCCCCTCGGTGCCGCCGGATGTGAAATACACTTCGTTTTCATCAGCGCCTAACGCTTTAGCGACGTCAGCTCTCGCCTCACGAAGGAGCTTCTGCGCGCGTCTGCCAAAGGCGTGGCTTGATGACGGGTTCCCATAATCCTCGGTCAGGGCTTTATATACCGCTTCAACAGCTTCGGGACACGGCTTGGTGGTGGCGGCATTATCAAAATATACTGTCATAGTGTTCCTCTTGCAAAATTATGAATTATAGAGTATTATAAACTATTATACACTATATTTTTTATATTCACAAGGGGTTTTTCCATTATGAAAATCCACGTTTATACGCTTGGGTGCAAGGTAAACCAGTTCGAGTCACAGGCTATGGAGGCGATACTGAAGGAACATGGGCATGAGGTAACGGAGAACGACGAAAACTGCGACGCCGTGATATTGAACACCTGCGCCGTGACAGCGGAGTCGGCGCGCAAGTCGCGCCAGATGGTGAGGCGAATGAGAGAAAGGAACCCTGACGCGATCATCGGCATATGCGGGTGCTGGCCACAGTCTGACCCGGACGCGGCAGCGTCCATGGGAGACGTGATTTACGGGAACGGGGATCACGAGAAATTTATTGAGGATCTTGAGGCTCGTCACGCTACCGTAAATGTTAACGCGGCGTTATCAAGGCGCGCTTTTGAAGAACTGCCTTCGGGCAATGTTTCGTCACGGACACGGGCACTTTTAAAGATTGAGGACGGATGCGTGAATTTCTGCGCTTACTGTATAATCCCGTATGTCCGCGGGCCTATACGTTCCCTGACGCTTGAGGCGATCGCGCGGGAAGCGGAGCGGCTCCAGACGGAGATGTTCAGGGAGATAGTGCTTACAGGGATAGAGATCGCGTCATACGGCAGAGACTTTAAAGAGAACATTACACTGTCTGACGCCGTTCAGACTGCCGCGAACAGCGCGCCTGAGACGCGGATAAGGTTAGGGTCGCTTGAACCGCGCGTTGTGACAGCGGAATTTTGCGACAGGCTGTCAGAATGTCCGAACATATGTCCTCATTTTCACTTATCGCTCCAGAGCGGCTGCGACGAGACGCTCAGACGCATGAGAAGGAAATACGATACGGCGCGGTTTTATGAGTCGGTGGAGCTTTTGCGTTCATATTATCCAAACTGCGGGATTACCGCCGACATCATAGTAGGGTTCCCGGGGGAGACAGAGGAAGAATTCGCGATGACGCTTGGGTTCGCCGAAAAATGCGCGTTTTCGGCAATACACATTTTTCCGTACTCAATACGACCCGGAACGGCAGCGGAGCATATGCCGGATCAGGTGGAAAAAGCTGTAAAGCGCGAAAGAGCCGCGCGGATGTCGCGCGTCGCCGGGAAAACGCGTGAAGCGTTCCTGAAAAAGCAGCTTGGACTGGAAATGCCGGTTCTGTTTGAGAGCGAAGCGGCTCCCGGCGTTTGGGAGGGGCATACCGGAAATTATGTCTTAGTCAGGGCAAAAGGCGATAATCTTCACAATTGTTTGTCAAATGTACGAATTACAACGCTGGAAAACGGAATACTTTCGGGAGAACTTACATTGTAATGTGTATGAAAATTCATGTATAATAATATTACCGGCATTATCAGCGCGATGAAATACTGTCTGGTAATGTCGCTGCAGTTTTAATTTAAAGGGGTTGCTGTGAATGTGGAAGGATCGAATATATAATTTCTCGGCGGGGCCGTCCATGCTGCCGCTGCCGGTTCTGGAACGCGCGGCGAAGGAACTGACAAACTTCAACGGCAGCGGAATGTCGGTAATGGAGATGAGCCACCGCAGCCGGATATATCAGGATATTTTTGACGAGACTAAGGATAATCTGAAGCAACTGCTTGATGTTCCGGACACGCACGATGTTCTGTTTATGCAGGGAGGAGCGACGTTCCAGTTCGCGGCTGTACCGATGAACCTTATCGGCAAAACCGGGAAAGCCGATTATATTATAACCGGGAATTTCTCGGATCTCGCCGCGAAGGAGGCCAAAAAGTACGGTACCGTGCACATAGCTGCCTCATCTCAGGATAAAAACCATACTTATATTCCGCCGCAGGAGGACATAGACGCCTCGTCGGACGCGTCATATGTTTATATCTGCGCCAATAACACGGTTTATGGCACGGAGTGGGATTACGTACCTGAGACGAACGGTATTCCGCTGGTAGCTGACTGCTCTTCCAATCTTCTCTCAAAGCCAATGGACATCTCGCGCTTTGGCATTGTATACGCGGGGGTACAGAAGAATATGGCGCCGGCTGGAATGGCGGTCGTCATAATCAGACGCGATTTAGTCGGCGGCGAATTTCCCACGACGCCGACTATTATGAGTTACGGTGTAACCATGGCCAAAAACTCCATGTACAACACGCCGCCGACGTATACAATTTATATGCTGGGGCTTGTCCTCAAATGGGTGCGTGAGCAGGGAGGAGTGCGCGCCATGGAGGAGCTGAGGGAAAGGCGCGCGCGGCTGTTGTACGATTATCTGGATGAAAGCGCTCTGTTCCATCCGTGCGCGGAAAAAAGTTCGCGTTCCAGGATGAACGTTACATTCAGAACAGGTGATGACAGTCTGGACGCTGAGTTTGTAAAAAGCGCGGCTGACGCGGGATTCGTGAACCTCAAAGGGCACAGGCTTGTCGGCGGAATGCGCGCGTCTATATACAACGCGATGCCCGTAGAGGGAGTGGAAAAGCTGGTAGACTTCATGAAAGATTTTGAGGTTAAAAATAATAATCAGACGAGGTATAATTTAAATGTACAAGGTAAAAACGATTAACAACATATCCGATGCCTGCAAGTCTGTAATGGACAGCAGGAAGTACACGTTCGGTGAGAATTTTGAGGATCCGGATATTATTTTTGTTCGGGCGACGAGCCTTCTGGACTACAAGTTCAACGACAATCTTCTTTGCGTAGCGAGAGCCGGAATAGGCGTGAACACAATTCCGCTGGACAGGCTGGCCGAACGGGGAGTTGTGGTTTTCAACACGCCCGGCGGGAACGCCAACGGCGTGAAGGAGCTTTTCCTGTTCGCGCTTGGCATGGCTTGCCGCGATATAGCGGGGGCAATGGAGTGGATACGGACGTTTGACACATCCACCGGCGACATAGCTGTCATGATGGAGAAAGTAAAGAACAAGTTCGCCGGGCCGGAATTTATGGGGAAGAAGATAGGCGTGATCGGAATGGGCAATGTGGGCCGCATAGTCGCGAATATCTGCCTGAGCCTTGGCATGGATGTCTGCGGGTATGATCCGTATCTGTCCGTCGAGTCGGCGTGGATGATTTCCAATAATGTTGAACACGTCTCCTCGCTTATGGAGCTGAATGACTGCGATTTTATTACGATTCATGTTCCGCTGAATGACGAGACGAGGGATATGATAGGAAAAGAGTTCCTTGACGGCATGAAAGATGGTGTGCGTGTTATCAACTACGCGCGTCAGCAGGTTGTCAATGAGGAGGCAATGAAAGACGCGCTGGCTTCCGGGAAGGTTGCGAGGTTCGTTACGGACTTCCCGACGAATACGCTTATCGGCACGAAAAATGTTGTAATGACGCCGCATCTTGGCGGCACGACATTTGAGAGCGAGGAGAACTGCGCTATGATGGCTGCAAGGCAGGCAATGGATTTCGTGGAGAACGGCAATATAACGAATTCCGTAAATTATGGTCGCGCTGTGCTTCCGCAGACGGGTCTGCCAAGGCTTTGCATATTCCATCTGAACGTTCCGAATATGCTTGCCCGTATTACGTCAGAGGTATCCGCCAAGGGGCTGAACATTGAGAACATGGTGAACACTTCGCTTAAGGGCAGCACCTGCGCCTATACAATGCTGGAACTGAACGAAGTTCCGGACGAGGAGATGTGCAAGGCTATCGGCATGAACCGAGGCACTATACGCATACGCGTAATACCGGGAAGGAAAAGCTGAGTTTTATCACGAGAAAGAAAGGACAGGAAAATCGTTTGGAATCAAGCACCATGTTGATTATTAACCCCGTCTCCGGCAAGGGACGTGTCAAAGGCTTTACAATGGACATATTAAACGTACTCTGCGAGGGAGGAAACGGGGTGACAGTTTTTATAACCGAAAAAGCCGGAGACGCCACACAGTTTGCCGCGGAATACGGTGGAGAGGTGGACAGAATCGCCTGCACAGGCGGCGATGGGACACTGAATGAGGTTATATGCGGACTTATGAAGCTGCCGAAGGAGGAACGCCCGGCCATTGGTTATATTCCTCTTGGCACGACGAACGACATGGCCGCGTCACTGAACATCCCCAAAGCGCCGAAAGACGCCATTGAGCGATTGAGTCAGCTTACACCGTTTCAGGAACCGCGCATGATGGACATTGGGCGTATTGGAGACGACTACTTCGGATATGTCGCCGCGTTCGGGACGTTTACCGATATTCCATTCACAACGCCGCAGGAGGCCAAAAATACATGGGGATATCTCGCGTATGTGACGGAGGCTTTGGGCAGACTTGGCAGGATTGAGCCTATCCATGCAAAGATCGAATACGAAGACGGCGTTATAGAAGATGAGTTTATGCTGGGATTTGTGGTGAACTCGACGCGCATTGCCGGAGGACTTGTGAGGTTCCCGGAGGATGACGTGGCTCTGGATGACGGGCTGTTTGAGGTTCTCCTTATACGCAATCCCAAAAACGTGATAGAGCTGAGGAACAGTGTATCGGATCTGATGCACAGGAATTTTAACACAGACAGTATAATTTTGTTCCACACTCGCAAGGTCAGCTTTGAGTTTGAAAGACCCATCCAATGGACACGGGACGGGGAGGACGGCGGGATTTATGAGTCGGTGGAGATAACAAATCTGGAGAAAGCTGTGCGGATATTTGTCTGAGAACCGCCGCGCGCGGAGCGTCCTATGGAAATCATACTGCTCCCTGATAAAAAGATTCAAAAGCTTTAATTTATATCAGATAGCGCGCAATTGTACGTAATTCCGGATTTAATCTTTATCGCGAAAAATTGCTGAAAAGGTGTTGCTTATGGCAGTCAACATACTTGCTATTGGTGATGTGGTTGGCGAGAATGGACTGGACTTCCTCTTCTCGAAGCTGCGTCCGGTAAAAAAGCTCAAGGGTATTTCGTTTACGGTTGTAAATGGCGAGAACGCGTCCGTCACCGGTCTTACGCCGGATCAGGCGGAATATATACTCGACGCGGGGGCGGATGTCATAACGCTTGGCAATCACGCGTTCAGCAAAAGCGCTATTGTCAACTATATTGACGAGAACCGGCTTCTTCTCCGCCCCTCCAACCTCTCTCCGCTGTCGCCGGGGAAGGGCTGGGGGGTTTATGAGACGAGGTTCGGCAACGTGTGCGTCATCAATCTTATCGGACGCTGCGGTATGGACTTCGGCGCGGAAAACCCATTCCTTGAGGCGGACAGGATACTACGGGAACTGCGCGGCTCCGATGTTAAGATCATTTTTGTCGATATGCACGCCGAGGCCACCAGCGAAAAAGCGGCGCTGGCATGGTACCTTGGGAATCGCGTTACAGCGGTCTGGGGGACCCACACGCACGTACAGACGTCGGACGCCTGCGTGCTCCCGGACGGCTGCGGGTTCATTACGGATCTTGGCATGACCGGCGCGCAGAATTCAGTGCTTGGGGTCCGCGCCGAACAGTCAATAGCGCGTTTTCTGGGCGAGCAGCCGCGCCACCCGTACGCGTCAGCCGACGGCGATTGCAAAATGGAGGGCTGCATATTCTCAGTTGACCCGGAGACGGGGCGCTGCCTGAGCGCGGAGGCTATTCGCGTTACCTGATCAGCAATCTGCGGTGCGCCACGCTATCCTTGCGTCCCCTGATATATGTAAAGCTTTTTTGTATATCGGGGATTATTATATAAGCGTGAACTGAGCGACGGACAAAACACGGCAGGTCAGACATTGGGACGTCTGACCTGCCGTGGATTTATGGCTGCCTGTCGTTTTCCAACAGCAGTTTGACTATTTTAAGATATACGGACTCAGCTTCATCTCTGAACCGCTTTTCGATACTCTTCGCCTGTTCGCCGTCGCCTACGAGAATGTCAAGCGACATTACGGTTCCCATTCCGTCTGAAAGGCCAAGCGATACCGTGTACCCGCCGCGACTTCTCAGCTCATGTGACGTGGTGATCATGGCGTTCCGCCTTTGTATACCGGCAAGCGTCCCGGCTGAATGTTCCGCGCGGACACGGACGGCATAGGGAAGCCCTGATTCTGTAGCTTCACCGTTTGAACGCCCCTTGTCTGTGATAGCGCACGAATCGTCTTTCTCCACCACGTGCCCGGTGCTTATAAGCTCCGACAGGCATTCGGAAAAGTCAAAGTATCCGATGGCGTTGTCACAGAGGAGCGTAACATCCGCAAGATCCTCCCGCGAGATCGGTTCCGGCAGCCTGCTGAGAATGTAAAGTATGAGCACTTTAAGATCCATTTTGTTCTGAATGAATCCGACTCGTCCATCCATACGTCCCACTCCCTTTACAGTGTATTTTTACATATTATAAACCCTCTTCCAAAAATATACAAGTGTTTTATACCGGCTTTTTCGCTTCTTGATTTTTCCTGATTTTTTTCTTATAGTATTTGACATATTTTGCGAAATGCTTTATAATGCCCTTAATGTATCCGATTCGCGGGAAGAAAGAGAGGTGAGATTGTGAGCAGAGGGAGACATGAGACTGATCATGACCACAGATTAAAAATCATACTGCTCATTGCCGCGATAGTAGTTGTGATAGGCATAATTATCCTGTGCGTAGTCATCCTGGCCGGAGGGAAAATATTGGAACCGGTTGAGGAACCGCCGCAGGAGCAGGAGCCGGAGGCAGAAGAACCTGAGCCGGAGCCTGAGCCGGAACCTGAACCAGAACCAGAACCTGAACCGGAGCCTGAAACCGAGCCGGAGCAGGAAGCGTACGACGGGCCTATGAACCCGCTGACAGGGCTGCCTGTTGACGAGGATATCGGTCAGACGCGTCCATACGCCGTTATGCTCAACAACATAAGCAGGGCAACCCCACAGGCGGGCATATCACAGGCGGACATAATATATGAGA
>CAYQWH010000036.1:0-14410 GCA_964421265.1 uncultured Oscillospiraceae bacterium
GTCAATCACCGGCACAGAAGATATCTGCCGGTACCGGCAGGAACTGACATCCACCGGGGACGTCATAGCGGCCGTAGCGGGAAATCCCGGCGCGATCGGATACGCTTCGCTGGCCTCCGTTGGCGATAGCGTAAAGGCGCTCTCCGTCGATGGCGTTGCGCCAACAGAGGCAACCGTCAAGGACGGCACTTATCTTATACAGCGTCCATTCGTGCTGGTGACCAGAACCGATACGGCTCTCTCTGACGTCGCTCAGGCTTTCTTCGATTATGCCACATCCGCCGCCGCCAGCGAAATTATTTCCAACGCGGGAGCGGTTCCGGTTAATTAAAAAAAGACAGCAGGAAAGTCTTAAATCCGTAAAAAACGAAAAGAGAGCGGTTATTGTAACGGCTACGGCAAAGAATCACTATCGGGCGGCAAGCGATTACAGTGCCTGATTTGAAAATGAAACACATCTATTCAGGATAGAATAAGCCGGAGGAGAACAGCAATTTCCCCGCGAAAGCGCTGATTAAATCAAGGCGCGCGGGACTGCCATCTGATTTTGCGTCTTGCGAGTTTAAAAAGCGCAATGGCGCCTAATATGCTTCAAGTTGTTCGTGTCGGCAAGCCGTGCGCAGGGATTTAATCAGAACTTCCATAAGGCAAAACTTAAAAAGGCGGAACTGAAATGAAGAGAAACAAACAATTAGCGGAGAATGTTATACACGGAATTTTCCTGCTGCTTGGACTCGTCACGGTGGGTTGTGTGCTGTTAATAACAATCTATCTCGTGATCGCAGGACTTCCCGCTATCCGGAAAATCGGGCTTCTGGAATTTGTATTCGGGAAAAAGTGGGCTTCCACAGCGCCGGAACCAAGTTATGGAATCTTGCCATTTATCCTGACCAGCGTCTATGGAACAGCGGGAGCTATCCTTATCGGCGTTCCTGTCGGTTTTCTTGTGGCAGTGTACCTGGCTAAGATCGCAGGTAAAAAAGTCAAATCCGCGATCTCCACCGTAGTCAGCCTGCTGGCCGGGATTCCATCTGTGATATACGGCCTTGTGGGAATGATAATATTGGTTCCGACTATACGGACACTGTTTAACGTCCCTGATGGGTCATGCTTGCTCGCGGCAATCATCGTGCTGGCCGTAATGATCCTGCCATCTATCATCAACGTGTCCATGACCGCGTTGGAGGCTGTCCCAAAAGAATACGAGGACGCGTCATTGGCGCTCGGCGCCACGCCGATAGAAACTTATTTCAGAGTTTCCGTTCCGGCAGCTAAAAGTGGTATAGCGGCTGCGGTGGTTCTGGGTGTTGGCCGCGCCATCGGTGAGGCGACAGCCATTATCATGGTATCCGGAAACGTCGAAAATATGCCCGACTCCCTATTTCAAAGTGTCCGCTTCCTGACAACGGCGGTAGCAAGCGAGATGGGGTACTCAACTGATGGCAGCCTGCAGAAACAGGCGCTCTTTTCTATCGCTTTAGTGCTGTTTCTGTTTATCATGCTCATAAACGCAACGTTGAATTATTTCCTAAAGCGGAGTAAGGAGGGCTGAACTTGCGGAACGCGACGACTTCATACAGGCGAAAAATATACATATTGGTTCACCGAATCCTGATGTGGGCAGCCGTGACGCTGACCTGCGCGCTGGCGCTCTCGATAATCGCCTATGTTCTGTGGAAGGGACTTCCCAATATTTCCTGGGAACTGCTCTCCACATCGCCCAGCTATCTGGAGGGTACCATCGGTATTCTGCCTGATTTGAGAAATACCCTTGTTATTGTTGTGACAACCCTGTTAATTGTCCTGCCATTAGGAGTGGGCGCGGCGATCTATTTGACAGAATACGCGGGCAGCCATCGAATCGTAGGAATAATCGAATACGCCGCGGAAACGCTGTCAGGCATTCCGTCTGTCATCTATGGCCTGGTGGGTATGCTGGTATTTCAACAGCTTCTCGGAATAAAAACAAGTCTGTTGTGTGGCGCGTTGACCCTGGTAATTATGAACCTGCCAACCATCATGCGGACAACACAGGAAAGCCTGAAAACGGTTCCGCAGTCATACCGGGAAGGAGCTTTTGGACTCGGCGCGGGAAAATGGCGAGTAATTCGCACGGTTGTTCTGCCCAGCTGCGTGGATGGCATTATCACCGGCTGCATTTTATCAGTCGGGCGTATAATAGGCGAGTCCGCGGCGCTGCTCTTTACGGCGGGGTTTGCGCACTCGCTGACAGGCGTTCTGGGATTGATGAGTTCCGGCGCCACGCTGACAGTCGCGCTCTACTTCTACGCGAAAGAAAGGGGTAATTTTGATGTTGCCTTTGCTATTGCCGCCATTTTGATTGTGCTGACTATGATATTAAATCTTTCGGCAACGCTCATAGGAAAGTACTACAAGAAAAAGAAAAACCTGTAAATTCCGGAAATTGAAATCGCGTTATTATAAAGATATTCGATTTATGGCTTCAGCCGTGCCAAATAACATGACAGCAGCCTTGTCTGTTGGTCTTTCGGCTCCGCCGGAGAAATAAGGACTTGACCCCTTGCCGTCCAGCTGCTGTATCATTGCGCCTCTGCCGCAGCGTTTCACGCCGTTTCATAAGTTCTTTACGCGCATTCGGCGCTATAAAAAGAAATAGTATCGAAGTCTGCTGGTACTGTAATCTATTATCCTAAAACTTGTTATACAAGAAGGAGACATCAATGGGAGATATTATAACTGTAAAAGATCTGTGCCTTTGGTACGGCCAGGCTAAAGCGCTGAACAATATCAATATCAGGATTGCGGAACACGCCATAACCGCCCTTATCGGTCCTTCCGGCTGTGGAAAATCCACTTTTCTCAAGACGCTCAACCGGATGAATGATCTTGTCCCCGATGTGAAGATGACCGGAAATGTCTGTTATAGAGCGCAGGACATATATGACAAATCAGTGGATGTAAACAGTCTGCGCAAAAGCATTGGCATAGTGTTCCAGAAACCGAATCCTTTTCCCATGAGCGTCTATGATAACATCGCCTATGGGCCGAGAACTCACGGAATTAAGCAGAAAGCAAAACTTGACGACATTGTCGAACGTTCTCTGCGCGGCGCGGCGATCTGGGATGAAGTTAAAAACAGGCTGAAAAAATCAGCGTTGAGGCTTTCCGGGGGACAGCAGCAGCGGCTATGTATCGCGCGTGCGCTGGCGGTGGAACCGGACGTGTTATTGATGGATGAACCTACTTCCGCATTGGATCCCATTTCAACCTCTAAAATTGAAGAACTTGCAATTGAGTTGAGGGAGCGGTATACTATTATCATTGTGACCCACAATTTGCAGCAGGCTGTCCGGATTTCTGATAACACCGCGTTTTTTCTGTTGGGAGATCTGATCGAATACGGGAACACGGAACGAATGTTTGAGCGGCCCCAGGATAAACGCACGGAGGACTATATCACAGGGAGGTTTGGATGATGCCCAGGAGCCGGTTTGATGAACAATTATCCGCGCTGAATAATGAATTGATCCAGTTAGGGGCAATGTGCGAGGAGATCATAGCCTCCGCTGTCAAGGCGTTAACGTCGGATGGCTCTGACCGGATGGAGAAGATAAGCTTGCTGCACGAGGAAATTGACCGAGCCGAGCGATCTGTTGAGGCGCTCTGTCTGAAGCTTCTCCTGCAGCAGCAGCCGGTCGCGGGGGATCTGCGTGTGATCTCAGCGGCGTTAAAGATGGTAACAGATCTGGAACGCATTGGCGATCAGGCTGCCGACATCGGGGAGATCGTCTCGTTTCTGGACAGAAAACCCGGCGAGGACTGCGCCGACATCTCCAGTATGGCGGAAGCCGCAGTCAGAATGGTTATTGACAGCATCGACGCCTACGTGAAAAAGGATGTTCCCGCCGCTCACTCGGTTATGGAGAAGGACGACGTGGTAGATGAGTATTTTCTTAAAGTAAAAGCTTCTCTAATAGACATGATTGCAGAAAAGCCATCGGACGGTGGCTATGCACTGGATCTTTTGATGATTGCCAAATATTTTGAACGGATAGGCGACCATGCGGTCAATATCGCGGAATGGGTGGCCTTCTCTGTCACCGGTACACACGAAGGAGGAACCGCATGAAAATCTGGTGCGTTGAAGATGACGCGAGCATACGGGATATAGAGATCTATACGCTTCAATCGACAGGCTTTGAAGCGGAGGGCTTTGAAAACGCCGCTTCTTTTTGCGGGGCTTTGGAAACAAGCCTGCCTGACCTGATATTGCTGGATATTATGTTGCCTGACGAGGACGGCTTTTCATTATTGAAAAAGCTCAGGAAGAACCAGGCGACTTGCAGTATCCCTGTTATCATGGCAACGGCAAAGGGGCAGGAGTACGATAAAATTCAAAGTCTGGACGCGGGAGCTGACGATTATCTTGTCAAGCCGTTTGGCATGATGGAAATGGTCTCCCGAATCAAGGCGGTTCTTCGCAGGTGCAAGCCAAGCAATATCTCTCAGGTCCTGCGGGCGGACGGTCTTTCCATGGATCTGGCAAAGCACACTGTCATGGTGGATGGTGAACGGGTACAGCTTACTTTGAAAGAGTACGAGATTCTAAGACGGTTCCTGATGAACCCGGGCATCCTGTACACGAGAGAGCGGCTTTTCAACGAGGTATGGAGTGAAAACATTGTGGGGGAGACTCGCACTGTCGATATGCATATCACGACCCTGCGCCAGAAGATAGGAAGCTATGGCAAAATGATTGAGACAGTGCGCGGCATCGGGTATCGTTTTGAGGTAAGTTAGCGTATGACAAAAAGAATTTTCAAAAGTATATTTCTTGTCGCCGCCGTGGTCCTTCTTGCCGCCCTTATTATCATTATGGGCGTCCTCTACGATTATTTTGGCGGCGTTCAGGAGACGCAGCTTGAAAATGAGCTTGGTTTAGCGACGCTGGCCGTTGAGGAGAACGGAGTTGAATATCTGCGGGAACTTCCATCCTCGCGCTATCGGCTGACATGGGTATCTGCCGACGGCGATGTAATCTATGATACACAGATGGATTACGGGAGTATGGACAACCATGCTGACCGAACAGAAATCCAACAAGCGCTCCAAAATTCCGAAGGGAAAAGCTCCCGCTACTCTGCAACACTTTTAGAAAGAACATTATACTATGCGCAAAGGCTCAGCGATGGAACAGTTTTGCGTATCTCGGCAAGTCACGCGACCATATGGGTGCTGGCGCTTGGGATGCTTCAACCTGTTCTGATTATTTTAGTTTTAGCTTTAATTCTCTCCGGCGTCCTGGCGGGTAAGGTATCAAGGCGCGTTATGGAACCGCTGAATCAGCTGGACTTGGAAAAGCCTTTGGAAAACGACACCTATGAGGAATTATCGCCTCTTCTCACCAGAATCAATCAGCAGCGCCGCCAAATCGACAGACAGCTTCAGGAATTCAGGCAAAAAAACGATGAGTTCACGCAAATCACCCGCAGTATGACCGAAGGACTTGTTCTCCTTAATGAAAAGGGAATAATACTCAGCATCAATCCGGCCGCCATGAGGCTCTTTAAGGCTAACGAAGAATGCGTAAACAGCAATTTCCTGGAGATTGAGCGCCAGCACGACATCAATATCGCTATCGCCAATGCCCTGCGGAGTGGACACAGCGAAGTCACAATCAGCCGGGACGGGCGAGTATACCAGCTTGCTGTGAGCAGCATTGAGTCGAACGGTAAAGTGGTTGGCGCGGTCTTGCTGACTTTCGATAAAACAGATGAGATCCAGGCGGAGGCAAAGCGGCGGGAATTTACCGCAAATGTGTCCCATGAGTTAAAAACGCCTCTCCACAGCATCTGCGGCAGCGCGGAGCTTTTGGAGAACGGACTTGTAAAACCGGAGGATGTGCCGCGGTTTGTCGGGCATATTCGCACCGAGGCCGCAAGACTTGTCACGCTGATAGAGGATATTATACGTCTTTCCCAGCTGGATGAGGGCGTTCAATTTCCTATGGAAGATGTAGATCTGCTCCAAATCGCCAGTGAAGCGGTGGAAGCGCTCACAAAAACCGCCACGGAGAAAAACATTTCCATTCGCGCGTCAGGGGAAAGCACTGTTCTGCGCGGCGTTCGGCGGCTCCTCAGTGAAATCGCGTTTAATCTTCTGGATAACGCCATTAAATACAACGTAGAAGGCGGCAGTGCGGAAATTCTGGTTGGCACCAATACGGGGAAAGCGTTCATGTCCGTTCGAGACACGGGGATCGGCATTCCGCCGGAATCCCAGCCAAGGGTGTTTGAGCGCTTCTATCGCGTCGATAAGAGTCATTCCCGCGAGTCCGGCGGCACCGGGCTGGGGCTTTCTATAGTGAAGCACGCGGTACAGGAGCTTGGCGGCGAAATCGAGCTGGAAAGTACTCCCGGTATCGGAACGACCATAACAGTCAGCATACCGACTTGACATACATTTTACAATATCCTGATTTCCGATTTTACATTCAGACTATACAATAAAAGTGTGAATTTCACGAAAGGAAATGAGGTATTTTGTATGAATGTATTTTCAATTATAACATTGACAGGCGGACTGGCGTTTTTCTTATACGGTATGAACGTCCT
This sequence comes from uncultured Oscillospiraceae bacterium, assembly GCA_964421265.1. Taxonomy (GTDB): domain Bacteria; phylum Bacillota; class Clostridia; order Oscillospirales; family Oscillospiraceae; genus RUG626. The sequence goes on from CAYQWH010000036.1 coordinate 6,597, forward strand.
GTCCAGCGGACTGGAACGTATGGCCGGCGGCAAGCTTGAGACATCTTTGAAAAAGATGACTTCCAACCGTTTTAAATGTCTATTACTCGGAATGGGAATTACGGCGGCCATTCAGTCTTCCTCCGCAGTCACGGTCATGCTTGTGGGCCTTGTCAACTCCGGTATCATGGGAATCGGACAGACAATTGGCGTTATCATGGGTTCTAATATCGGTACCACCATGACAGCCTGGATCCTCACGCTGGCGGGTATCGAATCCGACAATGTGCTGATAAGTCTTTTGAAGCCTGAGAATTTTTCGCTGGTATTCGCTTTTGCTGGCGTCCTGTTGATTATGGGAGGCAAGAAAGCCCGACAGAAAGATATCGGAAGTGTACTTGTCGGCTTTGCGGTGTTGATGTACGGTATGAAACTGATGAGCAATGCCGTAAGCCCTCTGGCGGAGTCACCTGCTTTTACAGGTCTTTTGACCGCGTTCCGGAATCCGCTTCTTGGCGTACTTACAGGCGCGTTGATTACAGCGATCATACAAAGTTCGTCCGCCTCGGTCGGTATCCTGCAGGCTCTGGCTCTCACGGGGGCGGTACCATATGGCGCAGCTATTCCTATTGTAATGGGGCAAAATATCGGAACGTGCGTCACGGCGCTCATCTCCAGTATAGGCGTCACCAAAAACGCGAAAAAGGTTGCCGTTATACACGCGGCGTTCAATCTCATAGGTACGGCAGTATGTCTCGCCATATATTGCGCTTCCAACGCCATATGGCATTTCAGCTTTGTCGATAAGGCGGTTGACGCTGTCGGAATCGCTGTCATACATACAGCATTTAATGTATTCACCACTGTACTGCTGCTGCCGTTTACCGGGCAGTTGGAGCGGCTGGCCAACCGTATCCTGCCGGAAACTTCACAGAAAGCCGCAGGGAGTATCGGGCTTGTAGACAAACGGCTGCTGGCAACGCCGTCCGTCGCTATTGCTGAATGTAACAACATCACCTCCCGGATGTCTGTATTGGCCGCAGACACGCTGAGAAGCGCCATAGGCACCCTGGGACAGTTTGACGAGACAGCGGCCAAAACTATCATGGAGAACGAGGATACGTTGGATCATTACGAGGATGAATTGGGAACAACGCTCGTTCTCCTGGCATCCAAGCCCATCTCCGAGGAGGACTCGTTGAAAGTCTCAAAAATGCTCCACGCAATCGGTAACTTTGAGAGAATGGGCGATCACGCGGTTAACCTTCTGAATTCGGCAAAGGAATTGTACACAAAGGGCCTGCGCTTTTCTGATAAGGCTTCACAGGAACTGACCGTGCTATTGGACGCCATACGTGAGATACTGACTATTACCGAGAACGCCTATGAGAAAAATGATCTCGTCTCCGCTGCTAATGTGGAGCCATTAGAGCAAACAATTGACGAGCTTGTTTCTGCCATTCGCAATCGCCATATTGCCCGTCTGAAATCCGGGGAATGTTCCATTGAGTTGGGATTTATTCTCTCTGATGTGCTGACAAATCTGGAGCGCGTGTCCGATCACTGTTCCAACCTGGCGGTTATCGTGTTGGAACTGGAACACAGCACTTTCGATACGCACAAATATCTGAGTGATATTCGGTTAGAGGACAAGCGGTACAGAGACGCGTTCCGAAAGTATGAAGAAAAATACGGGCTATATAATCAGTGACCATATAACAGGCGCGAACACATTGTCTCTATCATTATAGGGGCAATGTGTTCGCGTCTGAAGAGAGATGTCCAGTGCAAAAAGGCCGTGCCTTATCGCGCTTATTCAGTTTAAATCTCTGAAAGGCTATGGAACGCTTGGTCCAGCTGACGTCTTTGTTGTAAGGGTTGACAAATTCAAAAATTCCAGGTATACTGTTTTACAGCGCGGGATTAATAATCAGGAATTTAATTTTCCGATATGGCGAAGAAAACGATGAATTTTAATACTGATTCCAAATTAAAAGGTTTAATTTGGAATACGCACGCTTTGCATAAGACTTTAAAGCTTTTTAAAAAATTAGTATAATATTGTGAGGTAAGACAATGAATAGTATTGAGCTGATAAAAATGCGACGCAGTATCCGAGAGTACAGCAGCGAACATATCCCCGACGATATTCTTCATGATATTCTTGACGCAGGTATGCGGGGGCCAAGCTGCACCAATGCGAAAGATTGGTGCTTTGTGGTCGTCAGGGACAGAGACAGTCTGAACAAAATGGCAGACGCCAACGGCAGACCTGCCAATCCGCTGCGTGGCGCCGATGTGGGGATCCTTGTTTGCGGCGATTTGAACAGAGCGTTCAAAGGCGCTCCTGACTATTGGATTATTGACGCTTCTATTGCCTGTCAGAACATCGTACTTGCCGCTACCGCGTACGGAATCGGCTCTGTCTGGCTGGGTACTTACCCGCAGATGGAGCGCGTGAACAAGCAGCGCGAATTGTTTAATCTTCCTGACTCCGCTGTGCCGCACTCCGTTATCGCTCTGGGGTACCCCAAAAATCCTGATGAGCTTAAACTCGGCAGCAGAAGCGGATATGAGGAATCACAGGTACACTTTGAAAGATGGTAAACCCGAATCACATAATGTTGAAGGATGCTGATAATGAATTATCGTATTGAACATGATACTATGGGCGACAAGAGAGTACCCGTCGAACGTCTCTGGGGGGCGCAGACTCAGAGGAGCCTTGAGAACTTCGTTATAGGAACCGAGACAATGCCCGAAGAAATAATAAAGGCGTTTGCCGTACTTAAAGCGTCTGCGGCGACAGTAAACTGTGAGCTTGGCAAACTGGACACGGACAGGAAAAACGCCATCGTGTCTGCGGCCGAAGGGATCCTTCGTGGCGATTATCCGGACGAATTCCCTCTAAAAGTCTGGCAGACAGGCAGCGGGACTCAGAGCAATATGAATGTAAACGAAGTAATAGCTCATATTGCAGCCGAGATGTGTCCCGAATATGTTATACATCCTAATGACCACGTAAATATGTCTCAAAGTTCTAATGACACATTTCCAACAGCGATGCATATCGCGTCAGTCCTTGCTATTGAAGAACACCTGTACCCCGCCATTGATACGCTTATTGATACGCTCAGACGGTTAGAGGAAGAAAATAAGGATATTATCAAAATCGGACGCACGCATCTCCAGGACGCCGTGCCGCTCCGGTTCTCGCAGGAGATCTCCGGCTGGCGAGGTATGGCGGAGGAAGGGCGACATATGCTTGAGGAGGCCACGCGTCATATGCGCTGTCTTGCAATAGGCGGTACCGCAGTCGGTACCGGGCTAAATTGTCCGGACGGATTTGATGTGCGCTGCGCCGATGAGATAACAAATCGTACAGGGACGCAATTTTACGCGTCCAAAAATAAGTTCCATGCGCTCACGTCAAAAGACGCCTGTGTATTCACCCACGGCGCGCTGAAAGCGGTGGCGGCAAATCTCATGAAAATCGCAAACGACGTTCGGTGGCTGTCCAGTGGCCCGCGCTGTGGTATTGGCGAAATATGTATACCGGAAAATGAACCGGGCAGTTCCATAATGCCGGGAAAAGTAAATCCCACGCAGTGTGAAGCCGTAACAATGGTCGCGGTTCAGGTGATGGGAAACGACGCGACCGTGGGGTTCGCCGCTTCGCAGGGTAACTTTGAACTTAATGTCTTCATGCCTGTAATCGCGTACAATATGCTCCAGTCCATACGGCTGCTTTCAGACGTCATCGTTTCATTCGAGAAAAACTGCCTGAGGGGTCTTGTGGCCAACAGGTCAAAAATAAAGGAAAACCTTGACCGTTCGCTTATGCTCGTCACCTGCCTCACGCCAGAAATCGGATACGAGAAAGCGGCGCAGGCCGCTGAAAAAGCGTATGCTGATGGGACAACGTTGCGAGAAGCTGTTCTGGCCTTGGGATTTATGGATGGTGACAGATTTGACAAAGAGGTCGATCCATCCAGGATGGTATGATAATCATTCACTTACAGATACCCTTTTTATGTTACGTCAATTCTGCCGTGCGCCAGCGCGAGAAGATAATGGGAAAAATTGCTCACAGACGCGGATATTAACGCAGGCGTGTTGTACGCGCGTAAAGACGTTGACGCGGTCGTGAGCAATTTCAGTGGAAAAAGTACGCGCGGCTGCCCCCGAGGAGAACCCTGATGAAGTTTTTTGTGAGAATTTATGGGATACACTTTCTTTTTTCAACAATTTCTGCTATAATAGGTTGTTGTATTATGTAAGGAGGTGGCTGTAATGTCTGTCCGTATACTCCATGCCGCTGATTTTCATCTGGACTCTCCGTTCCGCGCATTGCCTTCCGAGAAGGCCGTTCTGCGCCGCCATGAGCAGCGCGCGCTTATGGAAAAGCTCGTGGAGACCGTGAGAGACGAGGGAGCGCAAATCGTCCTTCTGGCAGGCGATCTCCTTGACAGCGGCAATTCCTATTGGGAAACGGGTGAGGCTCTGTCAAAAGCGTTGTCCGCCATGGACGCGGAGGTATTTATCGCTCCCGGAAATCACGATTACTACACGTCCCGTTCACCTTATGCGTTCATGGATTTGCCAGAAAATGTACATATTTTCAAAACGCCCTCAATAAAGTGTGTTGAGCTTCCGGAGTATAACTGCCGAATCTGGGGCGCCGGATTCTTATCCGGCTCCTGCGACGGTCTTCTGAACAGGTTCCACGTGGACAGCGACGGCAAGACATTGAATATCATGGTCCTGCATGGCGACATAACAGGTGGCCGCTATAATCCAATCACTGAGGAACAGATAGCGCAATCCGGGCTTGATTATCTCGCGCTCGGACACATCCACGCCTGGTCAGGTATCCAGAAAGCGGGTGAGACATTCTACGCTTACCCCGGGTGTATTGAGGGGCGTGGCTTTGATGAAACCGGCGAGAAAGGTGTCATTTCAGGTACAATAAGTCGTGGCTCATGTGATCTGCGGTTTGTCCCCATGGGCGGGCGCGAGTACAAAGTCAAAGAAATCGACCTGACAGATTCCTGCGATATAATTGACAGGACCAGTCAGGTAATCGGAGCGGGCGAACCGGATAACATAGTCCGAATTATATATCGGGGCCAGTACAATGGTTCGGTCGATGAGGAGCAGATAGTAAAGGCGTTTGGCAGCAAATTTTTTCATCTGACCGTAAAGGATGAGACGCGCCCCGGTCGCGGGATATGGGACAGTGCCGGCGAGGATTCACTGACAGGCCTGTTCCTCGCGAAGCTGAAGGCAAGTTATGAGCAAGCTGAAAGCGGCGAAAAAATGCAGTACCTCATGGCGGCGCGGTACGGTCTTGCTGCTCTTGAGCGAAGGGAAGAGTGGCGCCCATGATTATTAAGAAAATGATTGCCACATTCGGACGGCTTAAAAACGAAAAACTGGAGCTGCATCCCGGTTTGAATATAATAGAGGCGCCAAATGAACGCGGAAAAACAACATGGTGTGATTTTCTAAAGTCAATGCTCTATGGCGTAGATACATCCGAACGTGACAGGTATGGTCATCTGTCAACAAAAACTCGCTATCGCCCATGGTCCGGAGCGGAAATGGTCGGCACCATGGAATTCATAAAAAACGGCGAGGACATTACTATACAACGCACAAGTAAGGGCGGCGCGCCTATGAAGCATTTCGTTGCGGTCCAAACCGGAACAGCCAATTTCCTCAAGGACCTCTCCGGTGATAACGCCGGGGAATGGATAATTGGCGCGCCAAGATCCGTGTTTGAGCGGACAGCGTTCATATCAAGGCCCGATATGCGTGTAACTCAGAACCCGGAGCTTGAAAAACGTATAACATCGCTTGTGTCTACCGGCGACGAAACCACATCATTTACAGACGCCGACATAACTCTCCGGTCATGGCAGAGGAAAATACGGTACAATAAAAACGGATCATTGCCACAGCTTGAGGCGAAATTAAAAGCCGCGAAGGGCAGTATGGAGATGCTGGAGGATTCCGCTGAGGAACTGGCCAAGCTGCGCGGTAATATGGACAGATTTCGTAAGCAGCTTGAGCTTATGGAAAAGGATCTTGAGACGCATACGCAGCTTGAACACAGGGCGGCGGCTCAAGAGCTTAAAAAAGCGCGTGACAGCGCCCAATCAGCGGAAGAGCGCGTTCGGCTCCTCACAGACGCCATAACAAAAAATGGTCATAAAATGACAAGAGAGGACATCCGGGATATACGCGAGACAGCCGCCGCTGTTATACCATTGCGCGATGTGGCGTCCGCCGCCAGCAAAAACCTGTGGCAAGCGGAAAAAGAGCTTGCGGACACAGCGAGAAAACGTGAGGCATCGCCGTTAGACGGCCGCTCGGAGGAAACTGTCCGCGCTGATATTGAAAAGGCGAAGGCTCTTGAAAACAAAATCCGCCACGCGAAGGAACGCAAGATACCAAAAGCTGTGCCAACCGCTATTATAATCCTGTCCATAATCGGCCTTTTGCTGTGTTCCGGGCTGTTGCGGCCTTTATCTGAATGGATAACTTTCCTTGCCCCGTTTGTCAACCAGTCCATAATTGGAGTAATACTGTTTGCTCTGCTGCTTCTATCGGGCGCGTCGCTGTTCTTCATAAAGCTGCCGCAGCGGCGCGTTGAAGCCGACGCGCTTTCTGAGCTGCTGGGACAGTATGGCGCGGCAACCGCTGATAAGCTTGAGTCCATGCTTGACTCTTTTTCGTCAATCTCGCGGCTTGAGTCTGAGAAACGGGCGGCTCGTGATTCAGCGCGAACAAGCTATGAAACGGCCAATAACGCGGCGCAGGAGGCAAGTGACAGAGCTGTCGCTGAGCTGTCCGCGTTTATGCCGGAAGTCTCCAGCGGCGAGGCTGTGCTGGAGGCTCTGGACGAGACGGAGAAGCTTATAGATCAGCTTACACAGGCCGAGTTCGATATGCTGTCATCAGAGAGTGTCTACGAGACATTGCGAAGTGAGTTTACCGGTGACGAGGAGGCGGATCTGGACACAAGCTATCTGCCTATACCTTTGAGAAGCCGTGAAGATACACTGTCGGCTATGGAACGTGTGCGAACCCAGCTGGCGGACGCGACGCGGGCATTCGATCTCGCCACCGGTGCGCAGCGGAGCCTCGGGGACCCGGCCGTCCTCCAGGGAGAGATTGAGACTATACAGGAACAGATAACCGCCGAAACCAGAAAGTACGATGCTCTGGGGCTGGCAATAGATACACTCAACAGCGCTAATGACGAACTCGCTACAAGGTTTTCACCTGTGATAAGCAGCCGTGCCGGGGAATATCTTGCCACACTCACCGGCAACCGATATGAAAAGCTTGTGTTCGACAAGGGCTTTGAGGCCGCCGCAAAGGAGCGCGGCGAGACCGTGAGCCGAAATGTCCTCGCGCTATCCTATGGCACGTCTGACGAGGTATACTTATCGCTGAGGCTTGCCATGTGCGATATGCTGTTGGGCGGCGATGACCCGTGCCCGATAATACTTGATGACGCGCTGGCAAACTTTGACGATATACGCTGCCGCCGCGCCCTTGACCTGCTCATGGAATTAGGCCGCACGCGCCAAGTGATCCTTTTTACCTGCCACAGCCGCGAACGGGCACTGCTGTCTGATAAGAACGTAAATATAATCAGGTTATGATAGAATACCGGGGCGCCACGCAAACCGTTTTCTCCATAGCCTCACGGCGTTTCACGCCAGCAAGTGCGAGCTTATAATAGTTCTTTTTAAAGCCTTTACGCAAAACGCCGAAGGTACGTAAAGAACTTATAAGACGGCGTGCCGCGTAAAAGCGCGGCA
>CAYQWH010000037.1:0-13973 GCA_964421265.1 uncultured Oscillospiraceae bacterium
TACCACCGACGTCACTGGCGTGATCACACTCCCCGAGGGAGTTGAGATGTGCATGCCTGGCGATAACGTGGAGATGGACGTAGAGCTTATCACGCCTATCGCTATTGAGGCCGGCCTTCGCTTCGCTATCCGCGAGGGCGGCAGAACCGTCGGCTCCGGCGTCGTTACCGCTGTCAACGAGTAAGTCACACCCGCCGCGCGGCCGCGTTCGCCTCAGGGCGTTCACGCCGCCGCGTCACGGCGCATAATACAAAAACGCTGCCGTTTCGGGATACCGAAACGGCAGCGTTCGTTTTGCGTACGTAAGCTTCTGATGCTGATTGCGGATTGATACTGTTCCGCGATTCGCTGCCGCGCAAAAGCGCGTCAGCCCGTCTCATACAATCTCCGCTAAGAACATTAAAAGCTTTCAGCGGAGATTAGTATATAAAAGATTTAATCCGAGATTACGCGCGCTCACGCGGCACACGGCGCGGCACATTATCCCTGACCGGCGCCATGAGCTTTTGAAACATTTTATCGGGAACGAACAGACAGCCGCTTAATCAGACAGGAACCTGTAGAGGAACGTGACTATCTGGGCGCGGGTGCAGGCGGCGTCGGGCGAGAACCTGCCCTCACCCGTACCGTTGGTAATCCCAAGCTGAGTCGCCCAGATAACCGCGCTTGTGTAGTACGCGTCATCGGCCACATCGCTGAAGATGCTGCCCTCCGCAACAGCGGGACTTCCCGCCAGACGGTACAGTATCGTCACAATCTGACCACGCGTGCACACACCGTCCACGTCGAACAGATTGTCCCCGGTACCGTTCATAATCCCGTTCTCCGCCGCCCAACGCACGGCGTCCGCGTAATAGGAACCGTAGTCCACATCGGTAAACGCGCTGTCAGCGCTGCCCGGATTGGGGGAACCCTCCGCGCGCCAGATGAATGTGACAGCCTGCGCGCGGGTGCAGCTTTCGCCAGGTGAAAACGTGGTCGCGCTCGTACCCGTGGTAATACCCCGCGCCACCGCCCAGCAAACAGAGCCGTAGAAGTAATCGCCCGACGACACATCGCCGAACGGCATATCCGCCAGCCCCGAATCGTCCGCAGTCCCGTCCGACTCGCCGCTCCCACCGTTGCCGCTGCCGCCACCGGAAACGCCGCCACCGGAAACGCCGCCACCGGAGACGCCGCCAGCTCCGCTGCTGCCGGTGCCGGTGTCGGTGTCGGTGTCGGCACCACCGCTGCCATCTGTGCCGCCGTCGGCTTCGCCGCCGTCATAGTCGGTGACGAAGCTGAAGTTGTTTACCTTTGCCGCCATCGTAAAGATGACTGTCGTCTCCATATCCACGGTTCCGCCGGGGAAGCGGCCAATATCCTCGGCCGCGCCGTCAGGGTTAATCATATTGCCGTCCTGACCACCGTCATTGGCGTCCCCGGTACCGTCAGGGCGTCCGCCCATGTCAGGCACATCGCCACTGTTATCCGGGTTGAACTCGCCATTGCCCGGGTTAAATTCTCCGCCGTCTGGGTTAAACTCGCCGCTGCCCGGATCGAACTCACCGTTGTCGGGGCTGAACTCGCCGCCATCCGGGTTGAACTCGCCGTTATCCCCACGGTTCTCCCATGTGCCGGCATAGCACTGCTGCTTGGCGTCATCGCTGAATCCCGTGACCGTTGACACGTCGTAAATGCCCTCCGTCTCGGAGCCGTACACGTCGCCGCCCACATAGAGGTAATAGCTCTGACCGACAGTAAGTTCCGGGAATGAGACTATCGCCCCCAGGTAACTGCGCGTCCTCGCCTCGGCGACCTCGTCCTTGTCGGGGTCGTAGGCGAACACCACGCCGCCATCGGTGCCCGTGACGATTATCGCCTCGTCCGAGCTTTGCGCTGCGGCGAACTGGATATTCATGATAGCCTGTCCCGACGCGTCCGTGTCGTCAGCCTCCGCCCAGTCCATGGTGGAGCCGAGAGCGACAACCGTGCCGCCGTTTATATAGGAGCCGTTGTCGGAGTCAAGACCCGAATCGGAGTTGGGATTGGCTATTGATATGACCGTCCCGCCGTTAATCACGAGATAGCCGTTGGAGTCCACGCCATCGCCCTCGCTGCCGAGTCCCGCGAGAATATGGACATTGCCGCCGTTTATCGTGACCACCGACACGCCATCCTCATTCACGTTAATGCCGTCATTGTCCGCGAAGATGTTCACGTTGCCGCCGTTAATCGTCAGGTGCAGCTCGGTGTCCAGCCCCTCGTACCCGGACGTGATATTCAATACTCCTGTCCCGGCCGCGCCGCACTCTATGTTCATGGACACATAGGAGTAGAACGCGCCGTCTGTCTTACGCACCTTTTTCTGTACAGGCACAGCCGCGCCCTCCTGACCGCTCTTGTAAGTGGCTTTGAGCATACGGTAGATGTTGGAGCCGCTGAAATTGTTGACGGTGCCGTCCGCGATAACCACCCGCGCCCCGGCGTCGGACGTGTCAACGGCCGCGCTGTAGCTTGTCCGCGTCTCCCACGTGTTGTCGCACTCGTAGACGCTGTAGAACACTATCGCCGGCGCGACAGTGCACGTCACATCCACCCCGTTCAGAATAATGGTGACTTTGGCGTCCGGGTCGGCGAACGTCTCACTCGTGTCGCCCAGGTCGATCCATATCTGTCCGTGCCAGTCGCCGGACAGCGAATACGTACCGGCCTTGGTGATGTGCAGCACGGCGTTTTCATACGCCTCCGCGCTGGAGTGCATCATGTCCGTGGGCACCCCGGTACCCTCCGCCGGGAGCGTCCCGAAGATGTAGTTCTCATAGCCCTCGGCGGTGTAGTAGTACGCCCACTCCTGCGCGCCGTCGTAGTTGACCAACTGGAACCCATCAACGGGCAGCTCGGGCCAGTAGTATATATCGTGGGCGATATACACGTCGTCATCCCCCGGCTCGGTGCCGGTGTAATACTCCGCAGGCGCGTCCTTCACCTCGTCGTGCGCCGTCCCCGGATCCACGTTCCACACGTAGTCGTACTCGGCGACATCTTCGCCGTCCACAACCGCGCTGTGGGACCAGGTTCCGTCCGACGCCTCCACGGAGCTGAGCACAACCGTGTGCACGTCCTCCGCCGCCGACACGGACGGCATGAGTCCCACGGCCATACACAGCGCCAGAAGAACACTCAATATTTTTCTTCCACTCATTACTTTCGTCTCCGCCTTTCGTAAAACACAGATTTTGATGTGAGCGCCGGTCTTGCCACGCCCCACACGCGGCGGACAGAACGGCGGTCACCGTACTGTATTCATGATACCCCGCAGACTTAAAACGTGCATAAAGAACCCGTGAAGTTTTTGTTAAGGATAAAATATACCCGTTTCACAGCAAAAGCTTCTACCGGTTACAGATTTAATAATCGGATTTGGATTACCGGCGCAAGCGCGCCCGCACAGCGCAATATCCGCAAGCTCTGACAAGAGGTCTTTGAATCTTTTTGTCAGAGATCAGCAAAAAACGCGTCTTGACGCGCCCGCCGCGCCGTGCTATAATGCTATATGAAAAAGTAACGCAAGACCCTGTTAAAAAGCATTAAAGCTTTATAAATATAGCGTTGAAGGCGCGTAAAGAAATTATAAGACAGCGCGCCGCGCGTTTATCCCGAATCATATCTTTAATTATAGTATCAGCGTCATTTGGGCACCGCAAGTTAGATAGCGCTAACCTGCGAGGCGGAACGGGGATGCTGTGAGTATGGAGGAGTGACGGTATGAGGACATACGAATTTGGAGACAGGGGCAGCCCGGTGCTGCTCCTGCTGCCAGGCACCTGCTGCCATTGGAAGAACACGTTCGGTCACGTGGTCCCGCTGCTTGAGGGGCGGTTCCGGGTAGTCTGCGTCTCCTATGACGGGTTTGACGAGACGGAGCGGTCGGTTTTCCCGTCCGTGCTTGAGGAGACGGAGCGTATGGAGCGGTACATAGAGGAGGAACACCACGGCGCCGTCCGCGCTGTCTATGGGTGCTCCTTGGGCGGCTCCTTCGTGGGACTTTTAGCGGCGCGGGGCAACATCCATATGGACTACGGAATCCTTGGCAGCTCGGATCTGGACCAGGCGGGTGAGTTGGCGGCTAAAGCGCAGACCGCCCTTGTGATGAAGATGATGTATCCCCTCCTGCGCAATGGCGGCTTCAGATCCGGTCTGATGCGGGGGATCTATAATAAGTGCGTAGAGAAGATGGGCGATTACGGCAGATGTATCACGGCGATGTTCGGCATTGGCACGGGCGGACTGCCCTTCGTGGAGAGGGAGAGCGTCCGCAACCAGTTCTACTCGGATCTGGTTACGCCGCTGCCGGAGCGCATCAGAGCCGAGGGCACGGAGATACATATCCTCTACGCGCTGAAAATGGGCAAAAAGTACCGGGAGAGGTACCAGCGGCATTTCGACCGACCGATCATACACGAGCTTGATATGCAGCACGAGGAGTTGCTGGCGTGCCGCCCGAAGGATTGGGCGGAGCGCATCGCCGGAATCTGTCGCGGCGACTACTCATAATATACCGCGTACCGGCGGTAAGGAGATAGAGATAATTATTACAGGAGGTTATTATGATTAAAATTACAGTCAAAGTAGACGGGATGATGTGCGGAATGTGCGAGTCCCATGTCAACGACGCTGTCAGGAAAGCGTTCCCCGTCAAGAAAGTCACCAGTTCCCACGGGAAAAAGCAGACCGTTATCCTGACGGAAACCGATATTGACGACGAAAAGCTCAGAACCGCAATCAACAACACCGGCTATACCTTCGTGTCGGCGGACAGGGAGCCTTACGAGAAGAGAGGACTTTTTAAGAGCAAATAAAAACGCGCTTTCATACCACCCCCACGCCACCGGCCGGAAGAAACCGTAAACTCTTCCGGCCGGTTCGTTGCGCGGTACCATCAGAGCGGCGCGCTTTTGGGAAATTAGTCATGACTAACCTGAACACAAAAAATAAATTGCCTCAATCGGCAGTCAGATTGCGCGGCACCCGCGAGACGTTTATGCTTCAGAGCGCCTGTTATCGCGCGGTCAGTCCGCGCTTCTGTATTCCGCTGGCGTCATGCCCATCACCGCCTTGAACGCGCTGGAAAATTTGCTGCCGTTGCTGTAGCCGCAGCTCTCGGCTATGTCCAGGACGGTTCTGTCCGTCTGCCGGAGCATGAGCGCGGCGGACTGCATTTTCTGCGTCCTTATGTACGCGTAGACGGAGACGCCGTAAACATCTCTGAAAGCTTTCTTAATCTGCGTACCCGAGACGTGGAACCGTTCGGATAGCTGCGTCAGAGTTATCCGCTCATCCATGTGTCCCGTCAGGCACCGACAGACCTCCGTGGCCAGCGACCGCTGGGCTTTGGAACTGGCGCGGCGCTCCTCGCGCTCGTTCTCCGCGTCTATGCCGGAGAGATATAACAGAAGTTCCAGAATCTTTACCTTGAAGTACCCCTTCCGTATGCCGTCCGGCACCGCGTACAGCTCGGAAAAGATGTGCCTTATATATGGCTTTGAGCGGGCGATGTAACAGCCGCTTTGCGCACAGTACTTCTCCGCAAGCTCCGTCAGCGTCACGTCCACGTCAGCGAGGAAACAGGACATACAGTTCGGAGCGCTGTCCATGTCAATCAGAATTGAGGCGCCGTGGAAGTGCCGGAGCGGAAAGTACATCTCGCGGTTCACGTTCCGCTTCTTCGTAATCGACAGGTCACCGGGCGTGAGATAGAAAAACCCGTCCTCGGACTCACACTCCATCCTGCCCTCGCGGCAGTGGGTAATCTCCATAATGTTTCCCGGCGCCGCCCGGTTCAGGTTCCCGCGCTCCAGATGCACGTCAAAGAAGCTCAGGCGCACGCCGGGGAACACGTCGTAGCAGGTGACAACCGCCTCGCCGGTGCCGTCGTCAAGACGGCTGACTGTGCGCCCCGCGCCGATCTCCACAATCGTCGGTTCCGCGCTGCGGACATCTTCCCGTTTGTCATCCATAAATCATATCAGCTCTTTCCCCCTTTGAAAATAATATTGGGTCCCGACGTCACCGCGCCGACTGCTCGGCGGACAGACGGCGCGGTGACGACGGATGCGCGGCCGCGTCAACCCTTCGATTTCAGCGCCTTCATTCTGAGCGAGTGGTCAAGGATGCTCTTTCTTATACGCAGGCTCTGGGGCGTCACTTCCAGAAGCTCATCGTCCGCCAGGAACTCCAGACACTGTTCCAGCGACATTATCCTCGGCGGAATAAGCCGCAAGGCGTCGTCCGACCCGGCGGCGCGCATATTTGTGAGCTGTTTTTTCTTGCAGACGTTGACCGTTATATCCTCGTTCCTGGGCGTCTCGCCTACCACCATGCCGCCATAGACCGGAAGCCCCGGGAACACGAACATCACGCCCCTGTCCTGCACGCCGAATATGCCATAGGCCACCGCCTCGCCTGTCTCGGACGCCACCAGCGACCCGCTTGACCGGCGCGTAAGCTCGCCACGGTACTTGTCGTATTTCTCAAACACGCTGCTCATTATCCCCTCGCCGCGCGTGTCGGTCAGGAACTCGTTCCTGTAGCCAAAAAGCCCCCTTGACGGCACGAGGAACGTCATCTTCACGCGCTTTCCGACGGGCGTCATTTCCACGAACTCGCCCCGTCTCTGGGACAGCTTCTCAATCACCGCGCCGACCGAGTCCTCCGGCACGTCCGCCACAACGCGCTCTATCGGCTCACAGCGCTCACCGTCGATCTCGCGCATCAGCACGCGGGGCGGCGACACGGCGAACTCGTACCCCTCGCGGCGCATAGTCTCAATCAGTATCGACAGGTGCATCTCGCCACGCCCGGCCACATTGAAGCTGTGGTCGGAGCCTTCCACCTCCGATACCTTCAGCGACACGTCCTTCAGCGTCTCACGGAAAAGCCTGTCCCGGAGCTGCCTGGACGTGACATATTTGCCGTCCCTCCCCGCGAACGGCGAGTCGTTCACCGAGAACGTCATCTCCACCGTCGGCGCGGAAATCTCCACAAACGGCAGGGCCTCCACGTAATCCTGCGCGCATATCGTGTCCCCTATAGTTATGTCCGGTATACCGGACAGGGCGATGATGTTCCCGGAGCTGCTCTCCGCGACAGAAACTCTTGAAAGACCATCAAACTCATAGATGCTGACCGCCTTGGCCTTTTTCGCCGCGGCGTCACCGTGGTAATTCGTCACGGCCAGATCCTGATTCTGCCTGATGACGCCCCGTTCTATCCTGCCGATGGCTATCCTGCCAACGTAGTCGTTGTAGTCCAGGGAGGACACGAGCATCTGCAGCGGCTCCGCGTCACGGTCCTCAGGCGCGGGTATATAGTCTACTATGGTGTCGAAGAGCGGTTTCAGATCCACGCCCTCCTTATCCATGGAGAAGCTGGCTGTGCCCTGCCTCCCGGAGCAGAAGATCATAGGCGAGTCAATCTGCTCATCGGTACAGCCAAGATCCATGAGCAATTCAAGGACTTCATCCACCACTTCCAAGACCCTCTGGTCGGGACGGTCTATTTTGTTCAGCGCCACAATGACCCGGTGCCCCAGCTCCAGAGCCTTTGACAGCACGAATCTTGTCTGCGGCATGGGGCCTTCCGCCGCGTCCACAAGCAGTATAACGCCGTTTACCATTTTCAGTATGCGCTCAACCTCGCCGCCAAAGTCCGCGTGCCCCGGCGTGTCAACTATGTTGATTTTTATGTCCCCGTAAGTGATCGCCGTGTTTTTCGCCAGGATCGTAATGCCCCGTTCCCGTTCAAGGTCGTTTGAGTCCAATACGCGGTCCCGCACCGCCTGGTTCTCCCGAAAAACACCTGACTGTTTTAGCATCTCATCAACAAGCGTGGTTTTTCCGTGATCCACATGGGCAATAATAGCTATGTTCCTGATTTTCTTTTCCAAATTCAACACTTCCAGTTTCAAACTCGTATCAGCCTGTTGATTTGCCAACTCAATAGCTGACCGTGTGATAATCGTCACACAAATTCCAGCATACTATTATATACCTTTTTTTCGGAAAAGTAATCGTCTATTCTAACTAAAAATGTTTTTGCGCCATGGGCTTAAATTATACAACTGACGTAACAAAGCCGTTTATCGCGGTCGGCCGCCGCGCTACTTCCACAGACCTTTGAGGAACGCCCAGATCTCCATCACCCTGAATTTTACGACGTAATCGCCTGACGACCTTGTTATGAGCGACACCTCGCTGTCTGTAAGTCCCACTGCCGCCATCTCGTCCGTAGACGCCGCGGTGCAGACCGGCGGGAACACAACGCACCACCAGTTGTGCCCCGCGCCGGAGCCTATGGTAACTCTCAGCGACAGGTACTCACCGGCGGGGAGCGAGAACGTGTCGTAATCCGTGGTGGGGAAATCCTCAAAAAGCACGGACGCGCGGACGGCGTACTCAAACCCCGCCTCTCCTACGACCTCCGACGCGCGTCTTGTAATCTCCGGAAGGTTTTCGCGGATTAACTCCTCCGCCTCATCCCGGTCTGTGGCGCCGCTGAGCACGGTTCCCAGGTGAGCGAGCACGCTGTCGCGTACCCGCAGCTTCAGCGCCTGATCCGCCTCCGTGTCCGAGTTCGCCACTACGTGGAGCCGCACAATCTTGCCCGAAAGCTCCTCCGCGTCCGTTCCGGCGACCGTACCGGCGATTAAAAATAAGCTTATAAATATTATAAGTACTGTCTCCCATGTCCTCAATTTCATCAACTATTCCTCCTTCGTAAGCGCGCTGCGGCGGCTATATGTATAAATGATAACCCCGTAGCCGCCAATTTATACCGCGCCGGATCCGACGCGAAGGAAAAACGGCGTCCGTCAGCCAAGCCGCGCTCCCCGCGCTTTTGGGAAATAGCGGCATTGCCCCTTGACAAACCACAGCCTGAAGTGGTATAATGCGTCTATCATGAGCGATATGGCGTCTGTCACCCGCCTTGACGGATGGCAGACGCAATAATTAGACATAATAGTTAGCATAAACTAACTAAAATAGGAGATGTTTAGAGATGTTCGTACAATTAAGGGGTGCCGTTAAGCAGTACGGTCAGGGCGAGACGGCGGTTTACGCGCTGGATCACGCCGCGTTGGAGCTGAAACAGGGTGAGATCTGCGTGATCCTCGGGCCTTCCGGCTCCGGGAAGAGCACGCTGCTCAATATGCTGGGTGGGCTTGATACATTAGACGAGGGGGACCTGACCGTCGCGGGGCGGAGGCTCGTTGGACTGTCAAGGGAAAAGCTGACGGAATACCGCAAAGAGGACGTGGGATTTGTCTTTCAGTTCTATAATCTCATACCGGATCTGACAGTGGAGGAGAACATCCAGGTGGTGGCGGATATATCTGACTCCCCGTTGCCGATTGACGAGGTGCTGAGAGCGCTGGATATTGAAAAATACCGCCGCCGGTTCCCGAAGGAACTGTCCGGCGGACAGCAGCAGCGGGTGGCGATCGCGCGGGCGATGGTGAAAAATCCGAAATTGCTGCTCTGCGATGAGCTGACCGGCGCGCTGGACACGAAGTCCTCCAGACAGGTGCTTGAGTTCATAGAGAAGATGAACCGGGAGTTCGGCACCACGATTGTGATTATCACCCACAACGAGGCGATTGCGGGAATGGCGGATCAGGTTATCCGCCTAAAGGACGGGCAGGTGTACGAGAGCCGCGCAAACACGGCAAAGATCGCCGCCGCAGAACTGAAACTGTGAGGGCGCGCGGGATGAAACTGAGAAAACGCTATTTTCGTAATATCCGGGAGAACCTGTCATTTTACATTGCCTCCACGGTGCTGACCGTAGTGACGCTTCTGCTGTATTTCATGTTCGACATCGCGGGTAACGCGATATTGGATTTCAGCGACATCTTTTTCGCGAGGAACAAGCTGGAGGACGCGCACTTTTCCACGTACCAGCCCATACCGGACAGCGACTTAGCGTCCCTTGAGGAGGAATACGGCCTGACGCTGGAACCGCAGCGATACATCAACCTGGAGACGGACGGCGTGACGGCCCGCGTCTTTGAACGGACTGAGAAAGTGGACATATACGAGATAACAGCGGGCCGCGACGTCAGTGCCGACGATGAGACGGTCATCTCGGAGGGGTACGCCGTGGCAAACGACGTGGCGATCGGAGACACGCTGAAAATCGGCGGAACCGGTTATACGGTCGTCGGCTTCATGCAGCGCCCGGATTATCTTTATATGCTTGAGAACGAGGACGACTCATACAAGAATATCAAGACGTTCTTCCTGTGCTATATGAGCGACGACGAATTTGAGACGCTAAGAGCCACTGGTGTGCAGTACTTGGTCCGGTACGGCGAGACTTCCGACAGCACGGCGTTCCGCAGGACGGTAAACGAGCGATATTATATGCGCTCCTACTCGTCCGCCGGGGATAACAACCGGATCCTGATGGTCACTATGCAGGCGGAGCTGTTCATTGTAATGGGCTATGTAATCCTGTGTGTCCTGCCGCTGATCGCGGTGGCGCTTATAAGCATCATCATCAGCCGTAAGGTCAGATCGGAGCAGCGCATGATCGGGACGCTCTCGGCCATGGGGTACCGTAAGGGACAGCTTATGCGCCATTACGCCGGGTTCGCCGTCCTGCCGGGACTGGTCGGCGGCATACTCACAACCGCGCTGTCCCTCGTCCTCGCGCAGCCGTTGAGCGAGATTGGGCTGCAGGACTACGAACCCATGCGGATAGTCGGGCGTCTGAATCCTTTCGACACGCTGCTGGGGATATTGGTTCCGACGGTTCTCTATGTGCTCTCCGCGTTGATTTCGGTACGGAGACTGCTGAAGAAGGACACGGTACTGCTCCTGAACGGCAACGCGGACAGCGGGAAACAGCGGCTGCGCCGGGTGTTCGTGGACAGAGATAAGATGAGTTTCAGAACGAAGTTCGCGACGCGTTCCATGCTTGCCAACCCGACGCGCAGCATAGTGGTGCTGGCGGGCGTTTTCCTCGGATGCTTCATTATGCTGCTGGGGTACGGATGCTTCGACTCCATCAACCACATGGGCACAATAGCTATGGACGCGCTGGGCAGCTTTGAGCGTGAGTATATTCTGAATGAGCTGCTGGAGGATAACCCCTATGGGGGAGAGACGCTGCTTGTCTCCGCCGTGGAGGACGAGAACGGCAACGCGCTCTCGCTGATAGGCACGGCGGAGGACAATCCGTATTTTAATCTGGTGGATAAGGACGGAAGCTCTGTTTCGGTTGAGGATGGCTGCTACATAACAGGTCTTGCGGAGATGACGTTTGACTGGCATACCGGCGATACGGTGACGGTGCTGAACCCGCTGTCGCTGGAGGAGCACACATTTACCGTCAAAGGCGTGCTGCGGAACAATGTGCAGAAAGCCATTTATACCTCCAAAACCCGCGCCGCCCAGATAACCGGTCTGGACGAGAACTGGTTTAACTGCGTTGTCAGCGACGGGAAATTGGATATACCGGAGACGAAGATCGCTCAGGAGGTGCTTCGCACGGACATAATCGACCAGACGGATACAATGACCGAGCAGATGGACTTTCTGCTAAAAATGATAATAGGACTTGGAGCGATTATCTGTGTCGCCGCCGTCTATGTGGCGGTGGATATGCTGGTGCGCGAGAGCAGGAGCAATATTTCCATGCTGAAGGTGCTCGGCTATAAGGACGGCCAGATAAATCGGATCGTCCTCAACGCCCACCATATCCTGCTCCCCGTCGGTATACTGCTCTCCATACCCGCGTTTTACGTCTCGGCGGACGTCTTCTTTCTGGCGATGGTGGATTATGGCGTCATGCTGATAGACTCGTATATCGCGCCGCGAAGCTATGTGCTGTCCGCCGGGCTGACGGCAATCTGCTATTTCGGTTCCCTGTGGCTGCTGCGCCGTAAGGTGAAAAAAGTGGATATGATTGAGAGCCTGAAAGATAACAGGGAATAACAACAGGGCGCGAAACCCGTCCCCGCGCGGCAGCTTTGCGCGCAGATAACGCGGGCAAGGACGGCGCCCGATAAAACAGGTTCGGCGTATCTTCGGAACGCGGCATGACTTCGGTCGTGCCGCGTGTTTGCGTGCCTGTCGTCCGGAAACGAGGCGGGCAATATCCCGACGCGGTTGCGGACGGCGCCCGCGCCCCGCTGGACTTGACCGGACCATCCATATAGCCACAGGGCGGATCCGCTGCCGGGTACCCGGCGAGCTAATCTTTGGCGCTGTGACCTTTTCGCCGGAATCGCGGACGTACAACTTATCAGTCAGCCTAGCGCAAAGAGTGTCGCGGAGGCGTTTTTCAACGTGGACGCGGTCGAAATTTGTCTCCCAAGGTACGAAACAGGTACCGCAGCGACCGGGATGCGTCGAAACGATTGTGCGGACAAAGGAAAAATATTATAATGCAGAAGTACCCGGTTCACACAGGATGCGAAAAATATTTTAGGAGGAAACTCAATATGAAAAAATTACTGTGTGCTTTTCTGGCAATCGCCATGGTTGCCGCTCTGCTCAGCGGCTGCTCTTTGTTCGCGTCCGAAGGTGAGGACGAAAGCAAAGAGAGCGCCGGCACTTCCCCGGTCGAGATTACCGGTTCCTTTGCCTTTGAGAATCCCTCGGACATTGACTTTGACACCCGCTATGTACTCTATAATGACGAGAATTCACCCATGATATCCTCTATGCCGGAGGAATTTGGATGCACCGGAGAGTACATGATATATTACGCTAAGGATGACGAATTGCTTGCCTGCTATGACTTTATGATCTGTGATACGCCTGAGCATACAGCCGATTTGCTTGAGTATCTTATTGAGAATGGCAGCTCCAAACAGACTGCGGAAGAGGACGCGACCGTTATCTACTCCATGTCTGACCGCGACGCGCTGGAGGCGATTCTTATCACCTATCAAGGATACGGTATCATCAGCGACACCAAAGCCAGCACCTATATCGACTTCTGCGTTGAGAGCTTTGGCGCCGCGCAGCTGGAGTGATCTGGTTTCAATCGGTTTGCGAGGTAAATGGCGATGGAATACGAAAGCAAGCTTGCGAAAACCGGTAGCTGGAAGGCGTTCTTCCTGTTACTGCGACAAATTCATTTACCATGGCTGGTGATTCTGCTGGCTTTCGTCGTCAATATGACGTACAGCCAACTCCTGCTGATGATGCCGGGAACTACGGCAACGATTATGTCCGGCAGCCTGGAAGGCTCCGCGCTGTGGGACGCGGTGCTATATTACGCGTCTTACGGCGTAACAGCGGCCCTGATGTTCGTGACGAAAGGCATCAGCTATAATTTGTCGATCCGTAACGCCCGCACCAAGATATGGAGCGGGATGACCCGGATCAGGATGGACTACTACGAGCAGCACGATCCGTCCGCCCTGTCTTCTGCCGTGACCAATGATTTACAGGAATCCGTGCGTTTGCTGATAATCATTATGATCGAGCTTATCCCGACACTTTATTATATAATAGGGGCCATACTGACAATCTCCGACTATAACATCTGGCTGTCCATGTCGGTGCTGGTTCTGCTCCCTTTGAAGTATTTCTATATGGTAGTGGTAGGCCGCTGGATGTATCGGACGCAGAAAGGCATCTATGGGCAGATCGGCTCATTGACCGGATTCCTGGCTGAGCGCATCAAGAACCTGCCGCTTATCAAGTGCTTCACCACGGAAGATGAGGAATTGAATAAAGGCGGAGAGGTAGCGGATCACCTTTTTCAGGCAAAAATGCGCAATACCAAGGTGGATTGCGCCTCACAGGGGATTTCCTAGGCCATCTCGGTAATACAAATGGTCGTTATCGTTTTCTCAGGTGTTATTTTGCTCCGGGAAGGCAAAATCGACAGCACGCAGTGGGTGGCCTTCTCCCTGTTCTCCAGCCAGATTACAGGGCAATTCACCACACTGATTCAGGACTGGCAGAGCTTAAAGT
>CAYQWH010000038.1:0-13578 GCA_964421265.1 uncultured Oscillospiraceae bacterium
CGCATGGCGTCCTCGGTGGAGCGGTACTCCTCCACCTTGTCCACCAGCACCTTCAGCTTCGCCTTGAGCGACGCGTTCTCGTTATAGATCGTCGTGTAATCGGCCTGCAGCTCCTCTAAAAAATCGTCCACGCCCGCCATGTCGTAGCCGCCAAATACTGCTTTAGAAAATTCCTTCTCATCTATGTCCTGCGGTGTCAGCATTCCCAAACCCTCCATCTAAGACAGGTATTATATCTATGGAACCTCTGATTAAACCGTCCGCGGCCGGCGGCGGGTCTCTCCCGCCGGAAGCGCGCCGCCCGAACCTGAATACGCAAAGTACCGAAGCGCCTTTTTCTGGCGTGAAATCCCCGCGCTTGCCGATTTAATCAGAGCTTCCCTATAATTTCTCTACGCTCCGATAATTGTTATTTTTATAAAAGTCATAGAAGCTCCCGCGCCGCCGCGCGGCATCCAAAAGCGGGCGCTCCGGAACCGGCCGCGAACCGCGCCCGCGAAAGATCGGCCGACAGCCCGGTCCACGCTAAAAGTACAGCCCGTTGCTCTCCAGCTCGTCCATAAGGTCGCCCATAAGGTTCACGTTGTACGGCGTTATGAGATAAGTGTTCACTGCCACTTTTTTTATCTTGCCGTCCTGCGCGTACGCCACGCCCGAGAGGAAGTCTATAAGTCTCCTGGCTATGTCCTTGTTCGTCTGCTCCAGATTCAGCACGACGGTCCTCTTCTCCCGCAGGTGGTCGGCGATCTCCGCCGCGTTCTCAAACTGATCGGGCTTGACCAGCACCACCTGCAGCTGGGTAGTGGCGTGGATAGTAACGGGTTTGTTTATGTCCCGCCGCTCATCCGCGCCGACGGGTATCCTCTGCGCGGACGCGGTGCGCGGCGTCACAGGTATCTTCTCCGGCGCGCGGGGCGTAAAATCCTCAAACTCGTCGTCATCGTCGTCATACGGACGCGTCAATCTCTTCAATTCGTTAAAAAGTCCCATAAACCGTTCCCCCAGGCTCTTTCTTTAATATTTTCTCGCTCCGAATATGGCGGAGCCTATACGGACCATCGTCGAGCCGGCCAGTATCGCCTCCTCAAAATCAGCGCTCATCCCCATGGAGAGGATGCTCATCTTATTATTATCGTATTTTTTTTCGCTTATGTCAACAAAAACCTCTCTCATTCTATCGAAATATTTCCGAGTTTGTGAGATGTCACAGTTAAAGGGCGGAATTGTCATCAGACCTTCGGCGAAAATGCCATCTGTCACGGACACTTTCTCAAGGATCTCTGGTAGCTGTTCGGGGGACACGCCGGATTTGCGCGTCTCGCCGCCGATATTCACCTCAATGAGGATCCTCTGCACGATGCCAAGCTCCACGGCTCTCCTGCCGACGCGCTCCACAAGCTCCGGCGAGTCGACGGACTGGATAAGCGACACGGAGCCGGTGACGTCCCTGACCTTATTGCGCTGAAGGTGCCCGATAAAGTGGACGGCGGCGCCCTCGTAGGCTCCGGCCCGCAGTTTCTCCTGGAGCTCCTGCGCCCGGTTCTCGCCGAAGTCGCGTATGCCCGCGTCAAAGGCGCGGCGCACCGCCTCCGCGTCGTTCATCTTGGACGCCGCCACCAGCGTGACGGTTCCCTCCGCGAGACCGGCGCGCCGCTCCGCCTCGCGCACCCGTTCGATTATATCTCTCGCCCTGTCCCCAATATCCATGCTCTGCCAGCTTTCTATCTGTATTTGTCATAAGAACCTGTCGTCCCGACCCGGCGGCCGGGCCGCGCGTCAACCTCACTCCGCCACCACCGCGCCGTCGTGCAGGTTCGCCGCCGAGATTATCACCTGGTCGCCGACGCGCAGACCGCCGTCCTCCTGCCTGACCATGTAGTAGTCCCCGCTCTCATGGGTCACCGTCACGGGCACCTTCTTCGCCCGCAGACCCTCAAGTATGTACACGTATGTGCCGCCGTCGCTGTCCACGTGCGCCGACTCCCTGGGGACGCGCAGGCCGGTCTCGCTGGAGAATATCACCTCGCCCGTCATGTCCCGCAGACCGGCCACGTCCAGCATGGAGCTGCCGCTCACGAAAACCACGACGCAGACGCCGTCCTCCGCCGGGCTGATGCTGTAAACCTTCATGTCCACCGCCCCGCTGTACGTGCGGGTGAACTGTATCGTCACCGTGTCGCCCACGGACAGCTTCGCCGTGTCCAGCTCCTCCAGCGTGGTGACGTAGTACCAGTCAATGCCGACCACGATCTTGCCGATAACGTCCTTGCCGCTGTCCGGGTCCCCGAACAGCTCGTCCAGGTCGCCGGGGCGAATGTCGTAGAGGTCATCCGGCGTCACATTCTCGTAGCCGTCGGTGCTCTGCATGAATATGCCCGACTGCTCCGCCGTTATGGTTGTGGTGTCGGAGACGGAGGCGGAGATCAGGTCGTCCAGTTGGGCGTTCAGCGCCTCCAGCTCCGTCTCCAGGCCGGTCTCATCCCGGATCTCGCCGTCGATTATGTATGACCTGACGTCAAGCTCCGCGGTGTACAGGTCGCTGAGGTCCCCGGATGTCACGCACGCCGACAGCTCCATGATGCTCTGCTCACGGAGCTGATCGCCTGTGGCGCCGCCCTGGAGGGACGTTATCTGTTCGATCCGCGTGCGTATGTCCTGCATATCCGCCGCTCTCTCCCTGGCGCGGGCGCCGCTGTACTGCACGGCGATAGTCCCGCCCACGGGCACCTTCATGCCGTCCGCCGCGGTCACGGCTATCCCGGCGCCGGTGGCGCGGACAAGAGTCTCGTCACGCACCACGACGCCCTCCGTGGCCGTGCTGTCCCGTATCTCCAGCGCCACCACATCCGTCATGTCCAAAAGCTCGGTCCTGTTGTACCAGGAGAACACTATGTAGGCGACAAGCGCCAGAAACACAAATACGGATACAGCCTTTATAAGCGAGTCGCTTCTCTCCATAGAGCCTCCCGAAATCAATCCGCGCCCTGCCGCAGGGCGTCTGCCGCCCGCTCTTCGCGCGTCCGCTGATAAGTATTACCCGTCACGGCGAGCCGAGCCGGAAAGCGGGTCCTGCCCCGCCGCGCCCACGGCAAGCCCCGCCGGGCTTCTCCGACAGCCTGTCCCTCCGTTGAGCGCCGCCGGCGCGTGTCCTACGCCGTCACAAGCTCCCTGTCGTCCTCCTCGCGCTCCGGCTCCTGCTTCAGCTGCAGGGGCCTCGCGGGAGACACCGTGGATATGGCGTGCTTGTAGATCATCTGGTTCTTCCCGTCGCTGTCAATGACAACCACGAAGTTGTCAAACCCCGTGACAGTGCCGCGCATCTGGAAGCCGTTCATAAGGAACAGCGTCAGCGGCATGGCCTTGCGCCTCGCCTGGTTCAAAAAAAGATCCTGTAAATTCTGCTGTTTCGACATAGCTATATAGCCGTCCTCTCTGTAAAATATTTGTATAGCAAACAGCAGACCCGACTCCGGGCCGCCGCCTCTATATCATCTACATGGTGGCTATATAATACAACCTTCACTTCAAAAAATCTGTCGAACGGGCGATGGCGCCGGAAAAATCAGGAATTTTTTCCCACTCAATCCTGAGCGCGCCGGTGTATCTGGCGCACCAGGATATCTGGCGCTTGGCGTAGCGCCTTGAACGGAGCTTTATAAGCTCCACGGCCTCCTCAAGGGTCGTCTCTCCCGCGAGAGCGGCGGCGATCTCCTTGTAGCCGATGGCCTGCATCGCCGTGCAGTCGCGTGGGGCGCCGGAGCTTATGAGCGCGCGGACCTCCCCCTCAAGGCCCCGCGCCATCATGTCGTCCACCCGGGCGTTTATCCGCTCATAGAGCCGCACGCGGTCGCGGAAATTCAGCACGATCACCCTTGACCCGTAGCGGGGCGGGCGGGATTTTGTGGCGGCGTCGTGTTCCGTCAGGGGGACGCCTGTCTCCGCCGCCTCCAGCGCCCTGACCACGCGTTTTTTGTCATTGGGATGGAGCTTCGCCGCCCTCGCCGGGTCCCGTTCGGCCAGAATGCGCAGCGTCTCCTCTCCGCCGCGCTCGTCATACAGCGCGCTGTACCTGTCCCGCAGGCCGCTCTCCCGGGGCGCGGGCGCGAAGTCGCGGCCGGATATGAGGGAGTCTATATAAAGTCCCGTGCCGCCGACCACAATCGGCAGCCGTCCACGGGCTATTATGTCGTCGCAGCAGGCCGACGCGTCCTCCACGTACCTGGCCACGGAGTAGTTCTCCAGAGGCGTGACAAGGCCGATCATGTGGTGGGGAACGCCGTCCATCTGGGCGGCTGTGGGCTTCGCGGTGCCTATGTCCATGCCCCTGTAGATCTGCATGGAGTCGGCGGACACCACCTCGCCGTTCAGCCGTTTCGCCAGCAGCGCCCCCAGCTCCGTCTTGCCGCAGGCCGTGGGGCCTGTGATAACAGCCACATATGACATTTTACGCCCTCCGGAAGCTTTTATCAAGCTGAGATTTTGAAATTTCAATTAAAACCGGCCTGCCGTGGGGACAGTAGCGCACCTCGCCGCTCATGACCCGCGCTATCAGGCCCTGCACCGCCGCCGGCTCCGAGCGCCGCCCCGCCTTAATCGCCGCTCTGCAGGCCACGGTGTGCAGTATGTCGTCCCGCATGGAATCCAGGTTCCGCCGGCCGCCTGACGCGAGCTTCTCCGCAAGCTCCTCCAGGAGCGCCTCCGGGTCGTCGGGATCCATGTCCTCCGGCACCTGCCGCAGCGCCACCGTGCCGCCGCCGAAGTCGTCTATCTCAAAGCCGTACTCTAAAAGCAGCTCCCGGTTCTCCAGAAGCGTGCCCGCCGCGCTATCCCCCACGGCGCAGACGACGGGCGTCAGCAGCAGCTGACCGTGGATCTGGCGCTTTTTCGACTTCAGCGCGTCGAACAGTATCCGCTCGTGGGCCGCGTGCTTGTCTATGAGGCAGAGGCTGTCGCCCCGCTCCACAATCAGGTACGTGTCCATCGCCTCGCCGATATAGCGGAACCCCGGCCCCGGCGCCATCAGACCCGGCGCGTCGGGGACGTCCCGGACCGGCGGATCGTCCTCCCGCCGCTCCGTCACGGCGCGCCGATCCGTCGAGGACACGCGCGCGGCGGGATACACCCTGGCGCTGACCGTGGGGCTGCGAACCGCCGCGCCGCCGCTGTCGCGGAGCTGCAGCGTGCCGGGCGCGCCGCCGTTGTAAGTCTTTCTGAAGTCGTCGGCCGAGACGGTCCTGTAGAACCCGTCTCCTCTCCCGTCGGCCCTGTCCTGCCTCCCGTCAGCCGCGCCCTGTCTCGCGTCGGCTCCGCCGCCCCTGAACAGCTCCTTGGGGAGGTTCATCTCCACGGGGGCGTTCTCCTTCTCCAGCGCGTTCATGGCCGCCCAGTACACCGCCCCGGCGACGGCGCGGTCGTCGGAGAACCGCACCTCAAGCTTGGCCGGGTGGACGTTCACGTCCACCTTCCCGGGGCTAAGCTCAATGTTGAGCACGCACGCCGGGAAGCGGCCGGTGAAAAGGGAGTTCCTGTACGCCTGCTCCAGCGCGCCCTGCAGCGCCTGGGACTTTATGAACCTGCCGTTTATGAAGAAGAACTGGCTGGCCCTGTTCC
This sequence comes from uncultured Oscillospiraceae bacterium, assembly GCA_964421265.1. GTDB lineage: Bacteria > Bacillota > Clostridia > Oscillospirales > Oscillospiraceae > RUG626. The sequence continues at coordinate 5,611 of CAYQWH010000038.1, forward strand.
CACGGGCGCCCGCCGGAGTGGACACGAAGCCGGAGACGCGCGCGCCGTCCGACTCGTTGGAGGCGGGCAGCAGCGTCCTTGCCACGTCCCGGCCGAGAGTGCAGTATATGGCGGACTCCAGCCTGCCGTCGCCGGGCGTGTGCAGCTCCTCGCTGCCGTCCCGGATATAGCGCAGGGAGACCTCGGGGTGGGACAGGGCGAGCCGCACCACGGCCACAGTCACGTTGGCCCCCTCCGCCCGGTCGCTCTTCATGAACTTGAGCCTGGCCGGGGTGTTGAAGAAGAGGTCCCTCACGAGTATCGTGGTGCCGTCCGGCAGACCCGCCGGCGCCAGGGAGATCCTGCTGCCCCCCTCTGCAAGGTACCTGGTGCCCTCGTCCTCATCTCTCGCCTTCGTCAGCAGCTCGATCCTGGCGACGGAGGATATGGCCGCCAGAGCCTCGCCGCGAAAGCCCAAAGTGCTTATGGCCTCAAGGCCGCGCTCATCCCGCAGCTTGCTGGTGGCGTGCCTGAGAAACGCCGTCTCCACGTCGTCCCGCAGTATCCCGGAGCCGTTGTCGGACACGCGTATCAGGGACCTGCCGCCGCCCGAAATCTCCACGGTCACCTGCGTCGCCCCGGCGTCTATGGAGTTCTCCACCAGCTCCTTCACCACGGACCCCGGGCGCTCGACTACCTCGCCCGCCGCTATGAGATCCGCCAGGTGCCGGGGCATCTCAGCTATTATTGACATCTTTAATCCGCCGCCTTCTACCAAAGGTTTTTGTTGTTTGCCGGGAAATCAGTCCTCCCACAGCCTGGCCAGGCCCTTCACGTTCACCGGGTCCACGTCCATTATCGCCGCGTCGCCCACGTGGCAGTCAAGCTTCGTCACGTCCACGACCGTGTGCATCATGCCGATCTCGCCGACTATCCTGACCCGCTCGCCGTTAATCCTGACCGACGGGCACCTGCGCCACAGCCTTATGTAGTCGAAAAATCTCTGGCCCGTCTCCATGCGGTTCACGCCGAACCCGTGGTAGTACCCCACCGACAGGACGGCCAGCTTCGTGGGGCGCTTGAGTATGTCGGATCCCACGTGGTGCCCCTTGGGGAACCAGCCCACTTCCTCAATCCCGGCCTGGATATAGCCCACCTGAGTAAGCTCGCTGTAGGGGCCGCCCGCCACTCTGCCCGAGAAGGCGGTGCCGATCCTGACGGCGTCCAGCAGGTCAAGGTCGTACCGGAACAGGGCCGCGGAGTCGCATATGTGGGTGACGCCCGTGTCGAACCCGCGGGACCTCAGCGTGTCCAGCACGCCCTTGAACGTCTCCAGCTCCCGGACGGTCGTCTTGCGGCTCTTCCACGCCTGGGAGTACGAGGAAAACACGCCCACGATGGCGAGCTTGGGCATGAACTGGTAAATGGCGGCTATCTTGTCAATCTCCAGGGGCGTGAACCCGTAGCGGCCAAGGCCGGAATCGACTTTAATCTGCGCCTCGCACACTGTCCTGCGCTCCTCCGCTATGCCGTTCAGGGCTATGGCCGCGTCCGAGGAGCCGACGGTGCACACCACGCCCAGGTCCACCAGCTTGCGCAGTTCCCCCGCGTCCGCCGTGCTCCTGGTCATCATCAGCCGCTCGTCGGTGAACCCGGCGGCCCTCAGCGCCTCCGCGTCGTTGGGGTCGGACACGGCGAACGACCGCACGCCCTCCGCCCGCAGCAGCTTCGCCGTCGGCACAAGCCCCAGCCCGAAGGCGTCGCCGTTCAGATCCGCTATCAGCTCCACGCCCCGCGCTCTCTGTTTAACCACCATGAGGTTGTCCCTTACGGCTTTTTTATTTATGACAAGATGTTTCAGCGATGCTCCCCCCGATCTTGCGCCGTCCGCGCGGAGCCGCGCCGCCGGGGAGCGGCTCCGCGTCGGACGGGTCCTGGAATTTAAGGAGACTCTGATTAAATCGGGGCGCGGGATAACAGGCAAATACCCGGCGCGGCAGGGCGCGCGCCCGCCGTCGGTTCGCGGCCGGGCTCTAATCAGGGCTTCTTTAAAGTTTAAAATTATTATACACTATTTCCATTGTAAATTCTACAGAAATTTGTTAAAATATATTTTTGAAGAACAATCCGCCGGCCTGGAAGCGCGGCGGGCTTGGACAATATCGAGGCGCCGGCTGAACCGGGGCGCGCTCCGTCGGGCGGAAGGGCCGCCGGGGTGACGCGGCGGCCCAGCCATGTCCCCTTAACGGGAGGCGCGGTACCGGGAGGCTCTATGAGGACAGAAATACCGGCCGCCGAGATGTGGCGGCAGAGAGAGATAATGGAACGGATGCGCGAGCGTGCCGGGTCGCGGCCGACGCCGCCCCTGGCGCTTGTGCGCACCTTCGGCTGCCAGCAGAACGAGGCGGACAGCGAGAAGCTCAGAGGTATGCTCGCGGCCATGGGCTACGAAATGACGGGGTCCGAGGCGGAGGCGGACGTCATAGTGCTCAACACCTGCGCCGTCCGCCAGCACGCGGAGCAGCGGGCGCTGGGCAACGCCGGCGCGCTGGTCCACACAAGGCGCGGCAAGCCGGATCAGATAATCGCCATCTGCGGCTGCATGGCCCAGGAGCCGGGGGCGGCGGAGCGGATCAGGAACTCGTACCGCCACATAAAGCTTGTGTTCGGTCCCCAGGAGCTGTGGCGGTTCCCGGAGCTGCTGGAGCGGGCGGCCACCGGGCGGGAACGGGTGTTCGAGACGGGGGACAGCGACGGCTCCGTGGCCGAGGGGATACCCACCCTGCGCGGGGACAGCGTCAAGGCGTGGCTGCCGGTGATGTACGGCTGCAACAACTTCTGCACATACTGCATAGTGCCCTACGTGCGCGGGCGCGAGCGGTCACGTCGCCCTGAGGACATCGTCAGCGAGGCGGAGAAGCTGGTGGCCGCCGGGTACAGGGACATAACCCTCCTGGGCCAGAACGTGAACTCCTATGGCAAGGACCTGGGGGAGGGCGCGGACTTCGCCGACATAATACGGATGATAGACCGTATCCCGGGGGAGTTTCTCATACGGTTCATGACAAGCCACCCGAAGGACGCGGGGCCGAGGCTGTTCGGCGCCATGGCGGAGTGCGGGAAGGCGGCGCGCCATATCCATCTGCCCTTCCAGTCCGGCAGCGACCGGGTGCTGGCGGCCATGAACCGGCGGTACACGAGAGCCGATTACCTGTCGCTCGTCCGGATGGCGCGGGAGTATATGCCCGACGTGACGCTGACGAGCGACGTGATAGTGGGGTTCCCCGGTGAGACGGAGGAGGAGTTTGAGGACACCCTCTCCCTCATCGAGGATGTGCGCTTTGACGCGCTCTTCACGTTCATATACTCAAAGCGGGACGGCACGCCGGCGGCGGCGATGGATGACCCGGTGCCCGCCGCCGAGAAGCAGCGGCGGTTCGAGAGACTGGTGGAGGTCCAGAACCGCATATCCGCCCAGAAGCACGCGGAGTACGTGGGCAGGACCGTGCGGGTGCTCATTGACGGCCGGGAGGACGGCGGCGCGCTGACGGCGCGGACAAACGGCGGCAGGCTTGTGCGCGTCCCCGGCGACGGCGCCCTCATCGGCTCCTTCGTCAACGCGCGTATACTGTCCGGCTCCACATGGTCGCTGACCGGCGAGATCGTCTGAGCGCGTCCCCGGTCAGCGCGCGGGCGCGCGGCAATCTCCCCGGTCGGGGCTTAGAATTTCTGTTCGGAACGGATGGTGATAACAGATGTTGGATTCGGATCTGCTTTTTGACATACTGCTGGCAATGGCGTTTTTGTATTACGGGTACAAGTACCGCTATCTCACCCCCGACTGGGAGAGTATGCGGGGCGTAGTCACGAAGCACACAAAGATGAACCGGGAGAACTGGAAGATCGGGCACGCGTTCGCGGGGACCCTGTGCTTCTGCTACTCCGGCGCGTTTTTTGTGACGCTGGCTCTGAAGTATTTCGTCATAGGCTACGAGAACTCCCGTGTGCTCTACGCCCAGATAGCCGCGGCGTTTCTGATGATACTGTCCGTGCCCTTCGCCACGGAGGCGTGGACCAAGAAGCACGGCAGCGAGAAGAACGAGTATAAGCGGGAGCGGACGAAGGGCCTGCGGGACGCCATAAGGGAGGCGGCGGGCGACCAGCCGCCGAAGAAGGGGAAGAAGTCCCGCAAATGACCCGTACGTAAAACGCCAACGGGGACCCGGGCCGCGTTGGCGCGCCTATTTGCCCCGTCACACACAAAAGACCCGGAGGTATGGCCCCGGCTTTTATCAGGCTCGCGCCGTGTGGCGGGGCGGCGCCTTGCGGGAGCCGCGCCGCGGCGAACAGAAGGCACAGAAAAGGAGGCAGGCTGAATATGGCGGACAGAGACACGCCAATGATGAAACAATATATGGCGCTTAAAAAGCAGCACCCTGATTGTCTGCTTTTTTTCCGTCTGGGCGATTTTTATGAGATGTTCGGTGACGACGCCAGGGAGGTGTCCAGGGAGCTGAACCTGACGCTGACCACCCGTGACCGGGGCAAGCCCGTGGAGTTCCAGGTGCCCATGTGCGGCGTGCCGTTCCACTCGGCGGACTCATATATGAGCAAGCTTGTGGCCAAGGGGTACAAGATAGCCATATGCGAGCAGGCGGAGGACCCGTCAAAGACGCGGGGCCTGCTGGAGCGGAAGGTGGTGCGGATAATCACGCCCGGCACGGTCATGGAGTCGTCGATGCTGGACGAGGGGCAGGCGAACTACATCGCCTCGGTGTTTATCGACAAGGCCGGTTCCGCCGTGTGCTTCGCGGACGTGTCCACGGGCGAGATATGCGCCAGGTCCTTCCCGGAGCTTGACGTGACGCGGGCGCTCAACGAGCTTGCCCGGTTCTCCCCCACGGAGGTGGTGCTGAACAGGGAGGCCAGCGAGAACCAGGAAATCCAGCTCATGCTGCGGGAGCGGCTGCACTGCGCCTCGGAGGTCAGGGACGAGTTCTTCGGCCTTAAACCGGCGACGCTGGTCACGTGCAGACAGTTCAACGCGAACAACATAGACGAGCTGAGCCTCGGGTGCGAGCCGCAGGCGATCAGGGCGGTCGGGGCGCTCCTGCTGTACATAAAATCCGCGCGCAAGGGGGATATGTCCCACATACGGAACCTGGACCTCTACGCCGACGGGAAGTACATGGAGCTTGATATGCACACGATCAGGAACCTGGAGCTGTTCACCACTATAAGCAAGAATGACAAGCAGGGCAGCCTCATGGGGGCCATGGACACGACCAGGACGCCCATGGGCAGGCGTATGCTGCGCACCTGGGTGTCGATGCCGCTGCTGTCGCCCGCCGCCATCAACAGGCGTCTGGACGCCGTGGAGGTGCTGTACGAGGACAACGTGGCGAGAAACGAGCTGTCGGAGGCCCTCAGGAACGTGTGCGACATGGAGCGCGTGATAGGGAAGATCGTGTACGGGTCGGTGGGCGCCAGGGAGTTCGTGGCTCTCAAGACGTCGCTGGCGGCGCTGCCGGAGATACAGGGGCTGCTCAACCCCAGCTACTCCCATCTCCTGCGGGACATAAAGGCCATGGACTGCCTGGAAGATGTCCGCGCCATAATAGGCGAGTGCCTGATGGACGACCCGTATTACTCCGTCACCGAGGGCCACATTATACGGGAGGGGTACAGCGCCGAGGTGGACAGGCTCCGGGGGCTCCTGGACGGCAGCAAGTCCGCCCTGACCGACATTGAGACGAAGGAGAAGAACAGGACGGGGAAGAAGATCAGAGTCGGCTTCAACAGGGTATTCGGCTACTTCCTGGAGATACCCCGCTCCCAGTCCGGCGACGTGCCGCCTGACTATATACGCAAACAGACGCTGGCGAACAGCGAGCGGTTCGTCACGGAGGAGCTGAAGAACCTGGAGGAGGCGCTGCTGACGGGGGAGGACCGGCTGAAGGAGCTGGAGTACAATCTGTTCAAGGAGATGCGGGAGAAGGTATCGGCTCAGGCCGAGCGCGTGCAGAAGACGGCGGCGCTGCTGGCGGCGCTGGACGCGGTGGTCTCCCTGGCGTCAGCCGCCGTGAACTCGAACTGGACGCGGCCGGAGATCACCCTTGACGGCAAGATTGACATACGCGACGGCAGGCACCCGGTGGTGGAACAGGTGCAGCGGGATACGCTGTTCGTGCCCAACGACACGTACCTTGACTGCGACAGCTCCATAGTCTCCATAATAACGGGGCCGAACATGGCCGGCAAGTCCACATATATGCGCCAGACGGCGCTTATAGTGCTGATGGCCCAGATGGGCTCCTTCGTGCCCGCGAAGTCGGCCGTGATAAGCGTAACCGACCGGGTGTTCACAAGGATAGGCGCGTCGGACGACCTGGCGGGCGGGCGGTCCACGTTCATGGTCGAGATGAGCGAGGTGGCGGAGATACTGCAGAACGCCTCGTCCCGGAGCCTCATCCTCCTTGACGAGGTGGGACGCGGCACGTCCACCTATGACGGCATGGCGATAGCCCGGGCGGTTATAGAGTACTGCGCCGACAAGAGGAGGTTGGGGGCGAAGACGATGTTCTCCACCCACTACCACGAGCTGTCCGCCCTTGAGGGCACGGTGCCGGGGGTCAGGAACTACAGCATCACCGCCAAAAAGCGGGGCACGGAGCTGATATTCCTGCGGAAAATAGTGCCCGGCGGCGCGGACGAGAGCTACGGTGTGGAGGTGGCGAGCCTCGCCGGGGTTCCCATCTCCGTGGTGCGCCGCGCCCGGACGCTGCTGCAGGAGCTGACGGAGGCGGCCGGGGACCCGGCCGGGAAACCGTCCGGCGACCAGCCGGCCGACGAGAACAGCCAGATAGCCGTGAACGACAGCGAGGTTATCAGGCTCCTCCGGGATACGGACCTGAACACCATGACGCCAATAGAGGCTCTTAATTTTGTCTATGAACTGAAGAAGAAGGTGACCCTGTGAAGAAAAACGCTTTCCGTCTGCCCATGAGCAAAAGGGAGTCGGTGACAGGCTGGATCTATGTATTCATGCACATATTCGGGCTTGTGTTCCTGCTGAATTTTCTGAACATCCACGTCTTTCCCCATATGGGCTTTGTCCTTGACAGCGTGACCATGAACCTTGTGTACTACGCCTTCGGGTTCCTGTTCCTGCTCGTCACGATGTTCCAGTTCTGGCGGAAGTCGTTCGCGGATCTCTGCTCAAATCTCGTCAGGACCGTGGTGGTGGTAATTGTGGGCTATTTCGCCTATATGCTGCTTACGTATATAGTGATGCTGTTCCTGAGCGAAGTGCTGGAAAACACGACGAACCCCAACTCGGCCCAGGTGAACGAGGCGGCGCGGCTCAACCGCAACACCATGCTGGCCATAAGCGTGTTCCTCGGGCCGATAGTGGAGGAGACGCTCTTCAGGGGCGTGGTCTTCGGGACGCTGCGGCGTAAGAGCAGGATACTCGCCTACGTCGTCTCGTCACTTCTCTTCGCGATCTACCACCTGTGGCAATATATGCTGGGGGGCGTGGAGCCGACATTTTTCCTGTACCTGCTGCAGTACCTGCCCGCCGGGATAGTCCTTGGGGCGTGCTATGAGCAGGCCGGCAGCGTCTGGTGCCCGGTGTTCCTCCATATGGCCATAAACTTCGTCTCCATAACCGTGAGCCTAGGATAGCCGCCCGGTCACGGAGACAAGTCCCGGGATAACCCGAAAACCAGACGGAACCTGATTTTCGGGTAATCCCATTCGCCCCGCGCCGCCGGGCGCTACTTCTTCGGAAGGTACTCCGAAGGGTCCACGCTCACGCCGTCCACCAGAAGACGGAAGTGCAGGTGCGTCACCTCGCCCGTCTCGCAGAGCGCCGTGCTGCCTATGGCGCCGATTACCGAACTCATGGTGACGCTGTCACCCACGTTGACTGTGGGAACCTCGTTCAGGTTAGAGTACTCGCTGGCAACACCCGCGCCGTGGTCTATG
>CAYQWH010000039.1:0-13489 GCA_964421265.1 uncultured Oscillospiraceae bacterium
CGTTGGGGTATCATCCGGCGCTGCGTTCTCTTCGGCGTCCTGCGTGTTGCCATCCGACGCATCCTCTGTCGGGTTTTCTTTGTCGGCACTATCGGAGTCGCTCGAATTGCTTGAACAGCCTGATAGCAGCGCGAAGCACATTGCCAACGCTACGAGCAGTGCCAGAAGTTTTCGGGTCATCATTATCGTTCCTCTTTTCGTTATATTCTTCACAGGATCAGTCCTGGGAAGTACGGCTTATCGGCTGCGGGTGACGGCACGGGGTACATCCATCGTATCGCGCGGCCCAATCTTTGTTCAGCTTCTCCAAAAGTCTGGTAAGCTCCTTGTACTCGTCCTCATTCAGCGCCGACAGAATCGTCGTAAAGTTCTCCTCGCGTGTACTGTTGGCTTCCCACGCGGCATCCAGTCCTTCAGGCGTCAGGAAGACGCGGACAGAGCGGCGGTCTTCCTCGCACACGACACGTTTTACATACCCGGCGCCTTCAAGCTTGGTCAGAACTTCGCTTAAAGTTGGGGCAGATACCTGCACAATGCGCAGAAGCTCGCGCTGCGTGATATTGTCGTGCCTCAGAAGAATAGCCAGCACACGATTTTTGCTCGCTTTTCCCTCGGAAAGTATTCTCAGGTTATGCGCGGTATCCCACAACAAACAAATAAGCGCGTTAGCGTCCATGGACAACCCCTCCTTTAAAACGTTAGGTACCTAACTAAATACTATTATACAGTATCGCGCAAAAAAGTCAAGAATTATTTATAGATTATATGGGGGTATGATAGAATTGAGGAACCGGCGCCGATAAAATCAACACGCGTTACGATAAGTTTATGTTCGCCCGAACGATCTTGTACCTGCCTGATCTTGCTAAAGACATGAGAATGCAGCGCGTATTCCAGTCGCTTATGGCGCCGCCGCGTGAGATAAGGTTCCACCGGAGCCGGCGTATTGATTTAACCGGAGGTTCCCCCTAAGTACAGGTAACAATTCCGTCAAGCGAAGCAATATAATCTAAATTATATTAGTTTCGCGAACTCAAAGCGCATGGAAAAAGCCATTGATGGCCGGGAGACCGGCGGAGATGTATTTCGGCGATTGGCGTTAAGATTTCGTTGTCAACATATGAAACAGGCGTGAGAGACGCGGTGGAGACTTAGCGCCAAGGAACCGAACTTGCCGTTAGAGCGGCAGTCTTGACGCGAGCCTCCACTGATTTTACATATAGCCGAAGTCTGTGAACCAGCACTGATCATAGTTCAATCCATTTACTGACTATATTTATAGGTAATTCCCTCAGGCAAAACCCAAAGTCATGTCGTCCCACATGGCGCGTCGCCGCTGTAGCCTTCCAGAATATTTTTCAAAGCCTGCATGGAGCTTGTATGGGAACGCACGACGACAGTATCAGGAGACGTATTCTGAAGCGCGCAGTGTACTAACTTGTGCGATATAGTGTTAGTAAACAGTATCAGCAAATCCGGATTCCCAATATTTCTCATACCTCCGCACTTCTTAGTATATACCTTCGCCTTCGAGTTGTATTGGCTGCAAAGGTCTGTATATCGGCGCGTCATGCACTCATTTCCACCAACAATTACAATACTCACAGTTTTACCCTCCTTTCTTTGGTTAGAATCCGCTAACTTATTAGGTCCAAAAACACGCTATAAAAACGTAAAGGCGACATTAAACCTTCAACCGTGTTTCAAAGATCGGGAAACAGCTAAATTACTATTATACATTATACACCTTTAATAACCGCTTTGTCAAGGCATCAATTGATATTTCCCATTCTAAATAAAACAGTGGTCATTTCAAAAATAAAAGTTGTGCGCAATACACACAGTGAATAAATAATAGCCATTCACGGTCTGTGGAAGTTTCAGCGTGTCAATATGTTTTTATGCCGTTATCGGCGAGGCTTTCTGATATGTATTATTCTGAGCCGATAGTTCCAACGCGATCATCTTATCATTTCTCGGCGCGCGACAGGGACAGCGGCTGTAAAGGCACCAGAGCATCGAAAAAAATAAGCGGCAAAAAACATTTGCCGCTTATTATATAGTTCCGACAGGTTCACTGTCCACCGCGGCCCGGCAGCCGCGAACATGGCAGTTACATCAAATGCCACATTATGCTGTAGATAAGATTGAACAATAACCCACACCGTCTCCTGGTAAACTACATGGCAAGCAGCGCACCCAAGACGGCTCTTCTGGAACAGTCCGGGCAAGCGCGACCGGTCACCGCCGGTCAGCCATTACTGACATAGAAAACGCGCGAAATTAACAGTAAATGGTATGTAAGCTATTAAACGCTCAATATTACTCAGGCGGCGCTGACGCTTATGATATGCGGATTCGCTCCATTGTACCAGTAGAGGAACCCCTCAAGATCCACAACGTCCCCGACGCTCAGCGCCTCGATGCCCTGATAGACATCAGTGTCTTCTCCGGTCAGATAGCTCTCTACGCAAAATTCATATGTTTCGCCGTTGAGAGATACCTTGAAGTAAATATCCTCGCCGCGCGTGTCGTTTTTGTAGGCGAAAGCCGCTCCCGATCCGTCATAATCCTCGACAGTCATGCCCTTGAAGGATACAAGCTCGTTCTGGTGATCAATAAGCTCGTCCGTTCCCAACAGGTCAGTCACGTCCACAGGCTCGGCTATGTAATTGCCGTCGATAATCTCCCATGTGGCGTCCACGATCTCCACCTCGCCTGACCAGGACGTCTTATTGCCGGTGACTCGGATTTTTGTGCCCTGAGTGAGGCTGTCGTACTCATCTTCCGTGCACGCCATCTCATAGATAAAATACGCGCCGTCCTCGCTCTGGGTATAGAAGGTACCCGCACCGTCCCACCAGGACTGCTTGGCCTGAACGTAAGTCTCCACCGTAACCTGTGTCTCCTCTTCCGCAGCGACAAATTCCGCGTGCGTCATAACCTCGCCGGAATCCGCGTCGCCGGAATCGCCCGTGTCGCTGCCGGAATCGCCGGAGCTTTCCGCGCCCGTATCGGCGGTATCGTCGTCACTGGAATCCGAACACGCGACGACACAGAGAATCATGGCAAGTGCCATCAATAACGCTAAAACTTTTTTCATAATTATCATTATCCTCTTTAAAAATATTTTTCAGAACTTCTTGATAAAGCGACCTCCATAGAGGCGGGTATGGGGTGCGACGAGAAGCGCGGTAAAAAGCGCTTAATCATCGTGAAGCCAATTATAACAGACAATTACCACCATGTCAAGAGTGTTTTTGCTTCAGATTCACACTAATCTCAAATTAAACGATCTAATTTGAGATACGCGCCCGTGTTCGGTCCTCGCGCAAAGTCTGACGGCAGCTTGTTCACCCGTCCGCGCTGATGATAAAGCCTGTTCGCTATCCCGCGCGTCCTTGTTCAATCGGCGTTCCCGCAAGGATGCCGTCACGCGCCGCCGGCGATGAACTCGCGGGTTACCCGCACTATGTTGTCCGCGCAAAGCCCGAACTTCCTGAGCAGCTCCGGCGCGGAACCGGAACAGCCGAACCGGTCGTTCATGCCTATGCGCTTTACCCGTGTGGGGTACTTCTCACTGAGCAGACTTGATACAGCTTCCCCAAGACCGCCTATTACGCTGTGCTCTTCGCAGGTTATGATTCCACCGCACTCGCGCGCGGCTTTAATGACTATCTCCTCGTCCAGCGGCTTTATTGTACACATATTGATAACTCTCGCGTGTATGCCCATGGACGCGAGTATATCGGCCGCTTCCACGGCCTCCGCTACCATAAGCCCGGTAGCGATAATGGCTACGTCGGCGCCATCGCGCAGCACTTCCCCGACGCCTATCCTGAACCTGAACGTGGACGGATCATGGAACACGGGCACCGCCAGCCTTCCGAAACGCATATATACAGGCCCCGTCCGCTCATAGGCCGCCCGGACAACAGCCCGCGCCTCCACGTCGTCAGACGGGTTCATTATCACCATCCCGGGTATAGTCCGCATAAGCGCTATGTCCTCGCAGCACTGGTGGGACGCGCCATCTTCCCCTACGGATATTCCCGCGTGGGACGCGCCTATCTTTACGTTGAGAAACGGATAGCTTATGGAGTTGCGTATCTGGTCAAAGGCTCTGCCGACGGCGAACATCGCGAAACTGGAGGCGAAGCACACGTATCCCATCGCCGACGCGCCAGCCGCTACCGCCATCATGTTCTGCTCCGCTATCCCGCAGTTTATGTGCCGATCCGGGAACGCGTTTCTCGCTCTCCCTGTCCGTGTGGAATCGGAGAGATCCGCGTCAAACACCAGAATGTTCTCGTGTTCCGCCATAAGCTCACAGAGTGTATCTCCGTACCCCTCGCGGGTAGCTATTCTCTTCGTATCCATTATCTGCCCTCCATTTCCGCAAGGCGCTCACGCAGCTCCCGTATACCCGTTTCATAAAGTTCTTTTCCGGGCGCTTTGCCGTGCCATTCCACTTTGTTTTCCATGAAGCTCACGCCATGTCCTTTTACTGTCTTCATGTTTATTACAAAGGGCTTTCCCTTTGTGGCCCTCGCCTCGCCAAAGGCGCTTTCAAGCTCCTCAAAGCTGCTGCCGTCAATCTGCCGCGCGCCGCAGCCGAACGATTCGGCTTTCTCGATTATGGGATATGGGCTCATTACGTCTTTCACGTTGCCGTCTATCTGCAGCCCGTTGTTGTCAATCAGCAGACAAAGGTTGTCTAACTTATAGTGAGCCGCGAACATCAGCGCTTCCCACACCTCTCCCTCCTGAATCTCACCGTCGCCAAGGATCGCGTAGACGCGCAGCGCTTTGCCCTGCTTCTTGGCCGCCAGCGCCATGCCGCAAGCGGCTGACACGCCCTGACCTAAAGAGCCGGTGGACATATCAACTCCCGGTATCATGTTCATATTGGGGTGCCCCTGGAGGTAGGAATCAATCTTCCGAAGGCTCATGAGATCCTCTACCGGGAAGTAACCGCGCAGAGCCAGAGCCGCGTAGAGCGCGGGCGCGGCGTGCCCCTTACTGAGCACGAACCTGTCCCGATCCGGCCAGTCGGGATTTTTGGGGTCAATATTCATCTCGCGGAAGTAGAGGTACGTCACCGCCTCGGCAATGGAGAGGCTCCCGCCGGGATGCCCCGCTTTTGCCGCGAAAATGCTCTCAAATACCCAGAGACGCACCTTGCAGGCGGTTAGCTGCAGTTGTTTGTTTTCTTCGACTGTCACTTTTCTTTCTCCTTTAGCAGTTAATAGTCTTTGCAGGAACTGTCAAGAACCTTATGAAGTTGTACCTGTGTCTGCAAAAATTACGATCAAAAGAGTCTGCGCTTTGCGTCATGAACGGTGGCGAACGGGCCGGGCATGGGGTTAATGGAGCGCTTGTTGCCGAAGTAGTCTCTGTCAAAAATTATTGATGTGCCATCCGGATTTTCAAACCGCTGCTCCGGCTCGAACGCCTCGCCCAACGTCTCGGTGGAGATTAGATCCGTCCTCATAGCCGGAAGGTTCTCGAATATATTTGTGTCCAGCACGTAGCCATCATCACGTTCTTTGAATATTATGGTCATTGTGCGGGTGTCGTCCACCGCGTAATTCTTTTCCGTGTCGCAGGGCTTCGCGCCGTCAAGGAACACGTTTCCGCCTGTGTATACCGGCAGATGGTCGTAGTATACATCACCGTCCATCTGGGTCTTGAACTTCTCCACATACTCCTCCCATGTGGGGTACCCGTCGTATGGGACAGTCCCGCACACAAGATTCGGCGCGGCGGCAAATTCTGTATATCCGTTCTCCCGGCACATTTTAGCATAAGCGGCGATGTCCTCCCGGACGCTGCGCTGTATGAATATATTGTTATAGAACCGAGCGTCACCATGAAGTATGGTCATGAAACCGGCTATCTCCGTCCTGTGGGGCACGTGATAGGGCGTATAGCGCGGGGTCGGGAATTTTACGCCGTTGTTGTCAACGCCCATACCAACGTAAGTGAAGGAACCGGCGATGAGGTTATGGACGAAGGCGAAGCCCTGGGTAGAAAGTCTGGCGGCGAAAGGCGAAAGAAGAATGTTGTTGTCAATAAGCGTTGGCCCGTGGGAGACTTCGATGAATATGTCCTCACCCAGCTGCAGAGGGTTATCGAGGATAGTGCCGACCGGCGGGCAGTTGTCGTGGAAAAGATTCTGACTTAATCTGGATCCCTGTGCCTGCCAGTCCAGCCATACGCCACGGGTGCAGTGATGGATATGGTTCCGGCGTATTATCACGTCAATGGCGGCGTGGAGTTTTATGCCGCCGATTTCCGCACCGGCAAGATCCTGCTGGTTATTTATGTGGTGTATGTGGTTGTCCTCGATTATGGAGAACGCGCCGCCCATGTGTCCGACAATACCGGTTTGACCGCAGTGGTGAATGTTGCAGCGGCGGATTATGTGGTGGCCGATGTTCTCGTATGTCCAGCCATCGTTTACCGCCTGACAAATGGCGTCGCGCTCCGTCTGCGTGCCGTGTTTCAGACGGCGCTCCGTCCATTTGTTCTCGTTATTCGGCTGCAAGTATTTGCCCAAAGATATTCCGGAGCAGCGGGAATCGCATATCTCGCAGTCCTCGATTATCCATCCTTTTGACCAGTGGGGCGCTATCATACCCTCCTGATAAGCCGTGGGAGGCGCCCACTGGGTGGCGGCGCACTGGATTTTGAACCCGGACACCGTTATATAGTTTATCCCGGTAACCTCAGGCGCGAAACACTCACGCCGGACATTGATCTCCACATTTTCCACGTTCGGGTCGGAGCCATGGAAATTCGCGAATATCAGTGTGTCACCGTCCTCCTGACGGGTATACCATCGGTAGACTGTAAACTCCGGGTCCCAGGATCTCCTGTCAGGCTCAGGCGCGAGGACGCCCGCTAAATCCGGCGACTCATACATGGCCTTGCCGTTCAGGTACACCTGCCCGGTGTGTACCGGGGTTGTGGCAAAGTACCAGTCGCCATGAACGGGTGTGGTATAAGGGTTATAGCTGCCGAAGAAGCTGTCAGGAACCCGCGCTAACCACACATCTCCCTCATGCTTTGTCCAGTTTTTGACAGGTTCAGCGCCTGTGATGACCGCGCCGCCCTTCACTTTTGAACGGTACGTGACGCGGTTCCTGTCGCTGTCACCTCCGAGCCGTGGATGGACGCTCTCCCGATACACCCCGGGCGAGACTATCACCTCATCCCCCGCTGCGGCCAGAGCCGCGGCCTCCGAAATTGTCTGGAACGGCGCGTCCGCGCTCCCGTCGCCGGATCGCCTTGCGGCCGATGAGACATAATACCTCATATGTCACTCCTCCGTATCTTTATATTTTGCGCAATGCGTTATATTTAAAATCAATATCAACGGGCAATCTGGTTCGGGTGTGTTCTGAAATATTCCGCCAGAACCTGACCCGTCCTGCTCTCAGGCGCGTTTACGCAGTCCTCGGGCGTGCCGGCGAACACTACCTCTCCGCCCTCATCGCCGCCCTCAGGACCCATATCCACTATCCAGTCCGCGACCTTTATCACATCAAGATTGTGCTCTATGACAATGACGGTGTTGCCGGCGTCTACGAACCTATCGAGGACTGATATGAGCTTTTTCACATCCGCCGTGTGGAGACCGGTCGTCGGTTCGTCCAGCACGTAGAGCGTGTTCCCTGTGCTGCGCCGCGCAAGTTCCGTTGCCAGCTTAACTCGCTGCGCCTCGCCGCCGGAGAGCGTGGTGGATGGCTGGCCCAATTTTACATATCCCAGGCCCACATCTTTCAGTGTCTGAAGCTTCTGGTATATTTTCGGCTGGTTCTCGAAAAACTCCAGCGCTTCGTCTACTGTAAGCTCCAGCGCCTCATATATGTTCTTTCCCTTGTAACGCACATCCAGCGTTTCGCGGTTATACCTCTTGCCTCCGCAGACCTCACATGGCACATACACGTCCGGCAGAAAGTGCATTTCAATCTTTATAAGTCCATCGCCGGCGCAGGCCTCACAGCGCCCGCCCTTGACGTTGAATGAGAACCTGCCGGGGCCATAGCCTCGGCTCCTGGCGTCTGACGTCGCGGCGAAGAGATTGCGTATGTCGCTGAACACCCCGGTGTACGTGGCCGGGTTGGAACGGGGCGTCCTGCCTATGGGCGACTGGTCAATGTCAATTACCTTGTCCAGCGCGTCATAGCCGCTTATGGCCCTGTGTTTTCCCGCTCTTACGTGAGAGCGGTTCAGCTCTGCGGCCAGCGCCTTATAGACGATTTCCGTCACCAGCGACGATTTGCCGGAACCTGACACACCGGTTACGCAGATAAATTTGCCCAGAGGAAAACTCACCGTTACGTCCTTCAGGTTATTCTCCGCCGCGCCCTCCACGGTCAGCAGCTTGCCGTTTCCCGCGCGCCTCGTGGCCGGGACCGGTATAAATTCCCTGCCGGACAGATAGCGTCCTGTTATGGACGATTCGGAACTGAGTATTTCCTTCGGGGTCCCGGCGAAGACGACCTCTCCGCCGTTGACGCCAGCGCCGGGGCCTATATCAACTATATAATCCGCCGCCAGCATTGTGTCCTCGTCGTGCTCGACAACGATAAGAGTATTGCCCATATCACGCAGCCGTTTCAGCGTGGCTATAAGCTTCGCGTTGTCGCGCTGGTGCAGTCCTATTGACGGCTCGTCCAGGATATACATAACGCCCATGAGGGCGGAGCCTATCTGGGTGGCGAGTCGTATTCTCTGGCTCTCCCCGCCGGACAGGGAGCTTGCGGATCTGGCCATTGTCAGGTACTGCAGCCCGACACTTTTAAGAAATCCTAACCTTGACAGTACTTCCTTTATGATCGGAGCCGCTATGGTGGCCTCCTTCTCAGTCAACGGCAGCTTCCGGAGAAAGTCCAACGCGCTGTTAACCGAGAGCTGGCAGAACTCCGATATGTTCAGCCCGCCCACCGTCACAGCCAGCACCTCAGGGCGCAGCCGCGCCCCGTGACAGGTGGGACACGCGTACTCCGACATATACTGTTCCAGCTCCCAGCGCGTAAAGGTCGATTGCGTCTCGCTGTACCTGCGTTCGAGGTTGTTCACTATCCCCTCAAATGGTCTGGATGTGGTTCTTACGCTCTGGTCGGAGGTAAAGTTCACATCAACCGTCTCGCTGCCCGTGCCATAGAGGAGTATGTGGATTATCTCCTGGGGCAGATCCTTGAGCGGAGTGGTGAGGCTGAAACTGTACTTTTTCGAGAGAGCCTCATAGTAGGCGAAGGCGATGGTATCGCTTTTTCTGTTGTTCCAGCCGTGGGCTTTTATAGCGCCTTCCTCTATTGACAGGGACATATTCGGTATGATAATATCCGGATCGACCCGGAACTTCACACCGAGTCCGGAGCAGTCGGGACACGCCCCCAGAGGATTATTGAAAGAGAACGCTCTCGGCGTAAGCTCCTCTATGGATATGCCGCAGTTTTCACAGGCGAAGTTCGCGGAGAACATGATGTCCCTGTCCTCATTGGGTAAATTTACAAGCACAGTCCCGCCGCCAAGCGCCGACGCGGTCTCGATGGAATCCGTGAGCCGTCGAGTTATCCCATCACGAACGACCAGCCTGTCAACCATAATATCTATCTGGTGCTTCTTGTTCTTCTCAAGCTTTATTTCCTCGGAAAGGTCGTATACGTTCCCATCTACCCTGACTCTCACATAGCCGCTTTTCCGAGCGTCGATGAACGCTTTGGTATGTTCGCCTTTTCTGCCGCGCACCACAGGCGCGAGAATCTGCATCCGTGTGCCTTCCGGCATGGCCATAACCTGGTCTACCATCTGATCCACTGTCTGCTGCCGTATCTCTCTGCCGCATTTCGGGCAGTGAGGTATGCCTATGTTAGCATAGAGAAGACGAAGGTAATCATATATCTCTGTAACGGTTCCCACGGTTGAGCGCGGGTTGTTGTTGGTAGTTTTCTGATCTATTGAAATAGCCGGGGACAGACCCTCCACCGAATCCACGTCCGGTTTCTCCTTCTGCCCGAGGAATTGCCTCGCGTAAGAGCTGAGACTTTCCATATATCTGCGCTGCCCTTCGGCGTACAATGTGTCAAACGCGAGGGACGACTTGCCGCTGCCGGAGAGACCCGTCATCACGACGAGCTTGTCTCTCGGAAGCTCCAGGTCAATGTTCTTCAGATTGTTCTCCCTCGCACCCTTTATGATTATGCTGTCGCGCATATTTTCCGCCTTTCAAGTCCACTGTAAGTATCACGGCGAAATTACGCCGCGCACATCTATTATATCATTTTTTTCCGGTATTTCAACACTTCTTTTTTTCGCGTGGCGCGAAAATGGATTTTAATTATTCTTTTTAATTTGTTCATGTTTTGTACATAAAAGGCTGATAATATAGCTTGATATATAGGAATTGTCTGAAAATTATAGAAGATGATCTTGCCAATGTCGTTTACAATAACCGTCATGCCTTATTGTTATCGCGCGACGTTGGGAAAAATGGCAATTTTTGTTGTTTAATATAAAAAATCAAAGATACCTGGGGTGAGTATGCATGGACTTTAACGAAAACGAGAACGGGGAGATAGGCGCGCTGCCGTCCAGGGAGCCGGTAGACGATTTGCCGCCTACCGAGACGCTGGGGACGGTTCTGAACCCCGCCGAACGGACAGTACCGGGCAAGCCGGAGGACAATCCGATACTGGAGGATGAATGGCGCGAGGCGGCGCCGGTGGAGAGCTTCGAGCACACCGCGGTACCTGTTCAGAGGCAGCCCGAAGACCGGGAACCGCGCGGAACCGTTTCGGACAGAGCGGAGACGAGCATCGCGCGTGAACAGGAGCGCGCCGATATGGCGGAGCGGTTTCCCGAACGCGTGGAGCGGCCGGAAGATGAGAACCGGAAATATGACGATGAGGACGGGCATACCTATTGGCGCGACCCGGTTTATGAGAGCGCGGCCAAGGAGGAGCTGTACACCCCCGGTAAATTCGCCTACGGTACGCAGCCGATTCATCAGAAACCGCCACGGCAAAAGCGCAAGGTTGACGTCAAAAAGCACACAAAGCTTATAAAGGCGATGTGTCTTGTGCTCGTATGCGCGATTGTATCGGGAACCGTAAGCTGGGCGGTGGCCAGCTATATGCTGACTCACGGCAGCTCATCCGGCACGGGACGGAGCGTCCAGGTGCATATTGGCAATTCCGGCTCCGGGCCGCTCACTTCCGTGACGTATGACGAGAACAGCGAGGCGGATGGCGCGGACGGCACGCTCAGCGCAAAGCAGATTTATAACCATGCCATAAACCAGATGGTGGGGGTCGATACCTCCCTCACGTCTACCAATTATCTGGGGCAGACGGTGGACTACCCTGTCTCCGGCTCCGGGTTCATAATCTCCGAAGACGGATACATTCTCACGAATTACCACGTCATTTCCTACGCGGTGCTGTACGGCGGGACCCTGTCGGTGCTGATGTATGACGGCTCAAAGTATGACGCGCAGATTATCGGTTTCGTCGATGACAACGATGTGGCGGTAATAAAAATAGACGCGGAGGGACTGGAGCCGGTGACATTCGGGGACTCGGACAGTATGTCCGTAGGAGAACAGATATACGCCGTTGGCAACCCGCTGGGCGAGCTGACGTATACCATGACAGACGGAATCGTCAGCGCCCTTGACAGGGTAATAACGACAAGCGACGATATAACGAGCCAGACAAGGTCAATAAATATGTTCCAGATAAGCGCGGCGGTAAACAGCGGAAACTCCGGCGGCCCTGTGTACAATGACCGTGGCGAGGTCATAGGGATCGTGACAGCGAAGTCGGCCATGTCCAACGCGGAAGGTCTGGGATTCGCCATACCGATAAATGACGCGGTGACAATCGCCGCGCAGCTTATCGAGAAGGGCTACGTGTCAGGCGCGGTTCTGAGCGTGACGGCTATGGACACTAACGCGGCCTATACGGACTTCATCAGGGAGTACTACGGCTACCCGGATGGGGCTTGTATAATATCGGTAGACGAGGGGGGCGCCGCGGATAAAGCGGGGTTCCAGCCCGGCGACATTATAACGGGAATAGATGATGTGGCCATAACATCCACAAAGGAGCTAAAGCTTGCGCTCCGCCACTACAGCCCCGGCGACAAGGCTGTGGTGCACATTTACCGGACAAACCAGGGACTGGGCGAGGGCGAGAATATGGATCTGAGCGTGATCCTTGACGAGGAGGCTCAGGAGACGGAAACGGACACGGAGCAGGACAGCGCCGAGCAGGAGAACAGCAGCAGCGACTGGTGGGACGGCAACTGATAAGAATCATAAATTAAAAGATGTAATTTGTGATACGCGCGCAGCGCGTCACGCCGTCTCATAAGTTTCTTTACACGTCTTCGGCGCTATATATGTATAAAGCTTAAAAGCCTTTTAAAAAGAACCGGTATGAGATAAGCGCAGAAAGCTGACAAAAAGAGTGCCCCCTGCCGAGAATGTCGGGAGAGGGCTTCCGCGCGGGAACCATTTTCAATTGGTTCCCGCGTTTACTATGTCTGCAGCATCGTTATTCCCAGGAACTCCTTCATATGCTCTATAGGCATATCGCGGCCTGTCCATAGCCGGAACGCTTTGGCGCCCTGGAAAAGCATCATACCTTCGCCATTCATCCTCCCGCACCCGACATCCCGTGCCATCCGGAGGAGCGCCGTCTCACGCGGCGCGTAAATGACATCTGTAACTATCAGTTCCGGACGCAGGAAGTCGCGGGAAGGCAGGACACTGGCGCCCTCCTGCTCACCCATGCCGACGGAGGTGGCGTTGGCAAAGACGTCGCAGCGCTCCACCTCGCGCCGGAGCCGCAGCGTGTCCTCAAGGTCGAAGAACCGCAGCGCGCACGTGGTCCGTCCGTTAAGCTTATCCACAAGTTCACGGCCACGCCTGTTGAACTCGTCGCGCCTGTTGAACACCGAAATCTCCGCAGCGCCGTTCAGGGCAAGCTGCGTCATGATGGACGAACCGGCTCCGCCGGTGCCAACCAGTGTGAAGATTCTCCCGGCGACGCCGACTCCGCAGTCCTCCAGCGCCGCCACATAACCGGAACCGTCGGTGTTGTGGCCCGTGAGCACGCCGCCGTCATTGACAATCGTGTTCACCGAACCGCACAGTTCCGCCGCCTCGGACAGCTTGTCGAGGTACCTGATCACGGCTATCTTATTTGGCATGGATATATTGCCGCCCCGAACCTTAAGCGCGCGCATAGCGCCTATGGCGTCGCCTAAGTTGCTGTTGTCCACGTCAAAGCACAGGTACACATAGTCAAGCCCAAGACACGCCGCCGCCTCATTGTGCATAGCCGGGGACGCGGAGTGGCGGATCGGGTATGCCATCAGCGTCAGAAGTTCCGTGTGACCGGTTATTCTCCCGTTCATCTGTCTGTTTTCTCCTTTATATGTAATACTAATCCCAAATTAAAAGATTTAATTT
>CAYQWH010000040.1:0-13282 GCA_964421265.1 uncultured Oscillospiraceae bacterium
GTCGTTGGATGAGTTCAATATCCCCGCCGCCATAAGCCTCATATCCAACGCCGTAATAATCGTCTACTACTTCACGCTCAACGACCGGTTCGGCGTAACCGGTCTTGCGGTCACGTTCCTGATAGCGTGGCTGCTCCAGGCGCTGGTACAGCTGCCGTCACTGAAAAAGCGCGGCTACCGGTATACCCCGTCCCTGTCCCTCAGGTCCGACGGTATGCGCAAGGTCTTTAAGCTGATGCTGCCGGTCATGGTCAGCACATGGGTGCTGCCCATAAACCAGACGGTGAACTCCAAATTCGCCTCGCGGCTGTTCGAGGGCGCGGGCGTGACGGCGGTGGAGATGGCGTACAACCTCTACACGGTCATAGCGGGCGTGTTCGTGCTGTCGGTGACGAATTACGTGTTCCCGCGTCTGGCCAAGGAGAACGCCGGCGGCGACAGCGGCGTCGTTCGCGGCACCATATCCGGCACCATGCACACCACGCTGTTCGTGGTCGTGCCAATGACCGTGGGACTGTTCGTCATGGCGGAGCCGCTGATAAACTTCATATACGGCGGCGGCGAATTTGACGCGTTCTCCGTGGGGATAACGTCACGGAGCCTGATGTTCATGTCACTGGGGATGATAGGCTACGCGGCGCAGGCGGTGCTGTCGCGGGTGTACTTCGCCGAACAGAACGGCCGGACGCCGCTCGTGGCGGGCGCGGTGTCGATAGTGACGAATATAGCGCTGTGCTGGCTGCTGACAGAGCGGCTGGACGTGGCGGGAATAGCCATAGCGTCGGCGGTGTCATTCACCCTCAACGGCGTGCTCCTGTGCGTGCCGCTGGGGAAGCGCGGACTGCAGTTTATCGACGGCAAATTCTGCGGCGACATGGCCAAGATAGCGGGCGCGTCCGTCGCCATGGGCGCGGCGGTGTTCGGCCTGAGACGGCTCCTGGAGGGGCACATGGGCAAGCTGATGTCGCTGGCTGTTCCGGCCTGCGCGGGCGTGCTCATTTACGCCGTCCTCGTCTTCGCCCTGCGGCTGCCGGAGACGACGCTTGTCGTGACGGCGGTGAAGTCGAAGCTGAGTAAGAACAAACAATAATCGGTAACTTACAATAACGTACAATTCCGGAAATCATGGGCTGATTTCCGCGAATGGGAGGGGAGACGTTAATGCGAAAAATATTGGAGGCGAGCCTCCTGTACCGCTGGCTGACCGCCGCCGCCCACTGGATTGACAGGCAGTGGGAGCGTAGCTATCTGGCGCTCATTTTAACCGGCGAGAAGGAAAAGACACAAGGTCCCAGAAACCTGACAGGCAGGTTTTTGGGGTTCCTGCGGAACGTGTGGTACAGACTGTTCCACGCGCTCCGGCTGGACAGACTGCTGAACAACTCCATATTCGGGCATATGTTCTTCTGGAGCGCCGTAGCGGTGGCGGTGTCGCCCATAATTCCCACGATGGGCGTGGTGGCGATGGTCATAGTGGCGCTGGTGTCGGTGCTGATACGGTTAGGCTATGACCGGGAGCTGAAGATGCCCTATTCGCCGCTGAATAAATGGATGCTGCTCTTCGCGATGGTGTACCTGGCGGCGACGCTCACCTCCGTAACCGTGTCCGGCAGTCTGAGCGGCGGACTGCTGCGGGTGTTCTTCATAGTTTTCGCTATCGCCCTGCAAGCCGCCGTGACGGAGAAGGGGCAGGTAGACAAGCTTATGTACGTCATAACCGCCTCCGGGCTGGTGGTGGCGCTTTACGGGATATACCAGACGTTCACCGGCGCGGAGAACACAACGGCGTGGCTGGACATGGGCTGGCTCTCCACAATCTCCCTGCGCGTCTACTCGTTTCTGGAGAACCCCAACGTGCTGTCGGAATACCTGCTGCTGGTTATACCAATGGCCGTGGCGTGCTGCGTGACGGCAAAGACGTCTTTCGGGAAGATGGCGGCGGTCATAGCCGCGGTGTCCATGTGCGTATGTATGGTGCTCACTTACTCCCGTGGCGGTTGGCTGGCGCTGATAGTGGCGGCGGCGGTGTTCTTAGTGCTGCTGGACAGGCGCTTCGTGGTGCTGGGCATATTCGCCGTAGCCGCGCTGGTGGTGGTCATGCCGGATACGGTACTGGAGCGGTTCACCAGCATAACCGACCTGGCCGACAGCTCCACCACGTACCGCATATACATCTGGCAGGCGGTCGTGGAGATGCTGCGGGACTACTGGTTCTGCGGCATTGGCACGGGCGTGGCCGCCTTTGAGGTGGTGTACCCGGCGTACAGCTTCAACGCCGTCTCCGCGCCCCACGCCCATAATCTGTTCCTCCAGCTTATCGTGGAGTGCGGCGTACTGGGCATATTCACGTTTATGGGCATGGTGTTCTCCTTCCTGCGGCTCACCGGATCCGCCCTGAGGAGGACGGCGGACAAGAACACCCGCGTCCAGATAATCGCGGTCATATCCGGCGTAATCGGGTTCCTGATACAGGGCATAACGGAATATACCCTCTACAACTTCCGCGTGACACTCATGTTCCTGATAGTGCTGTCAATCGGTGCGATCCTCTCGCGTCCAGGCGGCGGGAGAGAGGAGACGGCATGATAAAGGTACTGAACATAATAAGCGACACGAACATAGGCGGCGCCGGGCGGGTACTGATAAACTACATCAGGCACAGCGACCGGAGGAACTTCGAGCTGGCGGTCGCGCTGCCCAGGGACAGCGCCCTGATGGAGCCGCTGGCGGAGTTGGGCACAGCCATCATCCCTGTGGACGGCATAGCGGACAAGTCCCTGGACTTAAGTTCAATAAAGATACTGCGGAACATAATAAAAACCGTGGATCCCGACATAGTACACACTCACGGCTCCATGGCCGGGCGCATAGCGGGACGGCAGTGCGGGAAAGCGGTTATCTACACCCGCCACAGCGTGTTCCCCGTAAGCGGGTTCCTGAAGAGCGCCCCCGGCCGGTTCCTGAACCGGGTGGTGAACGAGCACTACGCCGACAGAATAATCGCCGTCTCCCCGGCTGCGGTGACGAACCTTGTGGAGAGCGGCATATCGGAGAAGAAGATAGACGTGGTAATGAACGGCGTGGAGGCCGTGGAACGGAGGAGCCTTGACGAGTGCGCGGCGCTGCGGCGCGATTACGGCATAACGCCGGAGGACTTCGTGACCGGCATAGTCGCGCGGATAGAGGACTACAAGGGGCACATGGACATACTGGACGCCCTGCGGCGGCTGCTGGACGAGGGCAGGGCCGTGAAACTCATAGTCGCCGGTACGGGCGCCTATGAGGATGAGGTCAGGCGCCGCGCCACGGAACTGAAGCTGGATGACGCGGTGACGTTCACGGGCTTTCTGGAGGACGTATCGCCCGTGTTGAGCATACTGGACGTGCAGCTAAACGCCTCGTGGGGGACGGAGGCGACGAGCCTGGCGCTCTTAGAGGGGTTAAGCATGGGCGTGCCGGCGGTGATAAGCGACTACGGCGGCAACCCGTGGCTCATAGAGGAGGGCGTGAACGGGTACACGTTCAAGACGCGTGACAGCGCGGAGTTGGCGTCAAGGCTTGCCGCGCTCATGGACGACCGGGCGCGGCTGGAGTACCTGAGCCACGGCGCAAGGAGGATATATCAGGAGCGGTTCACCGCCGATATGTTCGCCCGGAACGTGGAATCGGTCTATATGAGGACATTGGAGGAGAAGAAGCATGAAAGATGAAAACAAGCCGAAGAAGCGCAGCGTATTTAACCTGTTTGACATTGTGGTGCTTCTGGTGATAGTGGTACTCGCTGCGGTGCTGATAATGATACGCTCCGGCGGAGCGGAACAGGTTTTCGCCGAGCCGCAGCCCATACACTATACGCTGGAACTCACGAGCCTCATAAACGGTTCCGGCAGCGACATCAAGGTGGGCGACCAGCTCATGGATCGCATAGCGAAATATGACATCGGCGTGGTTGAGGAAGTGGAAGTCACGCCCATGCGGAACCTGGTGTCCGACTTGGAGAACGGGACGCTGGTGCTGCGCGAGGTGCCGGATCACGAGAACGTGTACGTCACGCTGTCGGCGGATGCCATAATAACCGATACGGAGATAACGGTGAGCACGGGGTATATAATACGCGTAGGTTCCAGCGTGTCTGTCAGCGGGCCGGGCTATCAGGCGGCGGGCACGATCGTCGCCATAAGGGAGGATTGAACGTGAGGAGAAAATTTGTTGACGAGCGCGGCAAGCTTTTCGGCGTATTGAGCGTAGTGGACTTTCTGGTGATACTTGTGGCGGTGCTGCTGGCGCTTGCCGTGTACAGCCGGTTTTTCGCAAGTTCCGAGACTACGAGCCGCAGCGTGCCTGACGAGCCGTTCACGTATCAGGTCAAGATAAGCCAGGTCCGCCAGTTCACCGTGGACGCGCTCCATGTGGGCGACAACCTCTACACCCGCGACTCGCTCCTCTATCTGGGCACGATAGAGGACATAGAGGTGTCCCCGTCGGAGGTGTGGTGCACCACGGTGGACGGGACGTATGTGCAGTCGGAGCTGCCCGAACGGTACGATATGATGATAACCGTAGCCGCCACGGGCCTCGTGTCCAACGGACGGTACATGGCCTCCCGAACCTATGAGATATGCGTCAACGGCGATCTGGGGTTCTACACGAAGTACGTGAACACATCGGGCGTGGTGTGGAGCGTAGGCTGAAGGGGACGCCATGAAGATATTTATGGCCACTATGGGACTTGACATAGGCGGCGCGGAGACGCACATAGTGGAGCTGGCGAAGGAACTGGCGCGGCGCGGTCACTCCGTGGCCATCGCCTCCAACGGCGGCGTGTACGTGCCTGAGATACTGGCCGCCGGAATACGCCACTACTCAGTTCCCATGCACCGAAGAAGCGCCATAACCATGCTCAAATCCCTGCGCCTGCTGCGCAAGGCGATAAAGCGGGAGCGCCCCGACGTGGTTCACGCCCACGCCAGGATACCCGCGTTCCTGTGCGGGATACTGAAAAAGACCATGAAGTTCCCCTTCGTCACCACCGCCCACTGGGTGTTCGACACGGGCGGCTTGCTTGGCCTGCTGACCAACTGGGGCGACAGGACCATCGCCGTCTCGGAGGACATACGGCAGTATCTGAAGGACAACTACGGTCTGCGTGACGAGAATATAATAACCACCATCAACGGCATAGACACGGACAAGTTCTCCCCGGACGTGTCCGGCGACAGGGTGCGCAAGGAGCTTGGCATATCACCGGACGCGCCGGTCATATGCCACGTCAGCCGTCTGGACGAGAGCCGCGCCATGGCCGCCCGGTTCCTGATACGTCTCGCGCCGGAACTGGCAAGGCGCGTGCCCGGTATCGTCATACTCGTCGTCGGCGGCGGTGATTTCTACAATAAGCTTTGCAGTCTGGCGGAGGAGTCCAATCTCAAGTCCGGGTACCGCGCCGTAATCATGACCGGCCCGCGACTGGACATCAACGAGACGCTGGCCGCCGGGGACGTGTTCACCGGCGTGTCCCGCGCGGCGCTGGAGGCCATGAGCACCGGCCTGCCCACGGTACTGGCCGGGAACGAGGGCTACATGGGCATCTTCACCGAGGACAAGCTACAGCAGAGCGTCGAGGGCAACTTCTGCTGCCGTGGCTGCGGACAGATTGACAGCAAACGGTACCTGCGCGACCTGACGGAGTGTATCACCATGCCGCCGGAGGAACGGGCGCGTCTTGGGCAGTACTCAAGACAGGCGGTGCTGGACAACTACTCCGTAAGCAGGATGGCTCAGGATGCCCTGACCGCGTACAGAGCGGTCATGCCGAGACGCAGAATCATAATGAGCGGCTACTACGGGTTCGGCAACGCCGGCGACGAGGCCATATTGGAGTCGGTGATAGGCGTGGTGCGCCAGACGGTGCCGGAGGCGGAGATAACGGTACTGTCCCGCCGCCCGGAGGCGACCGCCCGTACTTACGGCTGCCGCGCCATACAGCGCTTCAACCCGTTCAGCGTCCTGCGGGGCATAGGCGGCAGTCACGCGCTGGTGTTCGGCGGCGGCAGTCTCCTGCAGGACGCCACGTCCTCCAGGTCGCTGTGGTACTACCTGATGATAATACGCGTCGCCGAACGGCGGGGCAAACGGGTAATCATGCTGGCCAACGGCATCGGCCCCGTGACGCGGGAGCGCAACCGGCGCATGGTCAGAAAGACGGTGGAGCGCGCGGACGTGATAACGCTGCGCGACAGCGACTCCTTGGACGTGCTGCGCGGCATGGGGCTTCAGCGCCAAGACGTGACCGTCACGGCGGATCCGGTGTTCCTGCTGTCGCCCGCGCCGGAGGAGAGAACCGAGGCGATTCTGACGGCGGCGGGCGTGCGGGGCAGGTTCATCACCGTCTCGGTGCGGTCGCTGCGGGACAACAGCTTCTGCGACGCCTTCGCCCGTATCTGCGACGCGCTGTCGGAACGGTACGGCGTCACGACGGTGTTCATACCCATGCAGCCGGATCGCGACAGCGCCGTGAGCCGCCTCGTGATGGACAGGATGCGCACGGACTCGGTGCTGCTGCCGGGCGGCTATACGGCCCGCGAACTGATGGGCGTCATAGGGCGCGGCGAGCTTATCCTGTCCATGCGCCTCCACGCCCTCATATTCGCCGCCAGAACCGCCACACCCGCCGTGGGGTTCAGCTACGACCCCAAGGTGGAGTCGTATATCCATATGCTGGACCAGCCCTTCGCCGGCGGCATGGACGACATAGACGAACAGGGAGCCATAAGCGCCGCGTCAGCCATCTTGGACGACCGCGAGGCTGCGGCGGCGAAGCTCCGCGAGAAGCGCGACCGGGTGACGGAACTTGCGAAGCTGAATCTGGACGCGTTCAAGCTGATTTCATAAGATTGTGATAACAATAAATCCGGGGCCTGATGAGCGTATCGTCAGACCCCGGTAATTTATCGCGGGATAGCGTCAGGGGAGTTCCGGATAAACCGGCAAGAGATTTTCCGTCAGGAAAGGGCGCGGGAACGCGCCGCGCGTTTCAGGCGTTCCCGGCGGAAAAGACGACCCGGCTGCGGGTGATTTATTCTGCGGGTACCTCAGTACTTCCCGCCGCCGCTGTGCCACGCCCACGCGTCGGAGATAATCTGGTCAAGCCCCCGCTGCGGCTTCCAGCCCAGCACGCGGGCGGCCTTGACGTTGGACGCTATGAGCACGGACGGATCACCCGGACGGCGCGGCTCTATGACCTCCGGTATCTCCCGACCGGTGACGCGCCGCGTCGCGTCTATAATCTCCCGGACGGAGTAACCGGTGCCGCTGCCCAGATTGAACGCGTCACTCGCGCCGCCGTTACGCAGATACTCAAGCGCCGCCAGATGCGCCTCCGCCAGATCCTGTACGTGGATGTAGTCACGGACACACGTTCCGTCAGCCGTGGGATAGTCGTCGCCATAGATGCCAATGTAATCAGTCTGTCCAAGCGCAGTCTCCATAATCATAGGGATGAGGTGCGTCTCCGGGTCGTGGGACTCGCCGATGCGCGCCTCGGGGTTGGAGCCTGCCGCGTTGAAGTAACGGAGCGCCACGTAGTGAATGCCGTAGGCGCCGTCGCACCATCTGAGCAGGTGCTCGATGGCCAGCTTCGTCTCGCCGTAGGGGTTCGTGGGTTCCGTGGGGTCGGACTCCTCAATGGGCTGCCGCTTCGGTTCGCCGTAGACGGCGGCGGTGGAGGAGAAGACTATGTTTTTCACCCCGTGGTGCTTCATTGCCGTCAGCATGGAGATAGCGCCGGAGACGTTGTTGGCGTAATACTTCAGCGGATCCGCCACGCTCTCGCCCACCTGAGCGAACGCGGCGAAATTGATTACGCCATCAATCGGGAACTCGTCAAAGACCCGGTCAAGGAACGCCGCGTCCCGCACGTCGCCCACGCGCAATGGCGCGCCCTTGACCGCCTGCCAGTGACCGGTGCACAGGTTGTCCGCCACTATCGCGTTATGACCGCGCTCCCTCAGCAGCGCCACCATGTGGCTGCCGATATACCCGGCTCCGCCGGCTACAAGTATGTTCATATTGTCCTCCTTCCGTCAATGCGGGTAAATATTTGGTGCCTGATACTCAAAAGATTCAATCCGGTAAACGCGCGAAAAAGCCGTAAGGCTTTAAACGAACCGGCAGGTTCCTCACAGCGAGTACATGAACCGGCGGAACGCGCCTCTCCCGGACGGTGTGCGCTTAAAGACCGCCGCGTCGTCCAGCACGTTCACGTACACACGGCCAACCTCCTGCTGGAGTATCCAGTCCACATTGTTTCTGTTCAGCTCCGGGTGGTGCCGTACTATGTTCTCTGCCCATTCAGCGTGTATCCCCTGGGGAATGTAGCCTTTGGCGAGAGACTCCGCCACATCATGCAGCTCCGTCTTGAGCCGCGCCGGTAATATTGCCAGTCCCATGACCTCAATAAGCCCGATGTTCTCCCGCTTTATGTGGTGCTTGTCGCGGTGCGGATGGAACACGCCCATGGGGAACTCGTTTGTGGTGATGTTGTTGCGCAGCACCAGATCCAGCTCGTAGACGCCCGACCGTTTCCGGGCGATGGGCGTTATGGTGGAGTGGGGCACGCCGCCCGTCTCGTGGAACACGAACAGTCCGGGGTCGTCGTAGACGCGCCACTTGTTAAGTATGTGCTCCGCCAGACTGACAATACGTGTCTTGCCGGGGGATTTGAGCCGTATGACCGGCATTGGCCACTTGAGTATGCCCGTCTCCACGTCCTCGAACCCCGGTATCACGAAGTCCTCCTCCACGAACGCCTGTTCCATGGCGAAGGTGTACTGCCCGCCCTGATAGTGGTCGTGGCTGAGCACGGAGCCGCCCACGATTGGCAGATCCGCGTTGGAGCCGAGGAAGTAGTGGGGGAACTGGTCAACGAAGTCCAGCAGGTTCTCGAAGGTGCGCCTGTCAATGCACATGGGCACGTGGGACTTGTTCAGTACTATGCAGTGCTCATTATAGTATATGTAGGGACTGTACTGGAGGAAGAAGTGTGTGCCGTTCAGGAGTATGGGTATCATCCTGTGGTTCTGCCGCGCCGGGTGACCGATGTGACCGGCGTAGCCCTCGTTCTCGGCGCACAGGAGACACTTCGGGTAACCGCTGGCCTTCGCTTTACCGGCGTCGGCGATCTCGCGCGGATCCTTCTCGGGCTTTGACAGATTGATAGTAATGTCCAGACCGCCGTACTCCGTCTGGACAGTCCACTTGATGTCCCGCGCGATCCTGTCAATGCGTATGTAATTCGTCTCCTGAGAGAAGCTGTAATACCAGTCCGTCGCCGCCCTCGGCGACTTGGCATACAGCTCGTCGAACTGGCGTATGACCTCGGAGGGACGGGGCGTGATAAGCCCCATGAGACGCGTGTCGAACAGGTCATCGTCGTCCGAGATACCGGCGCCACGGGCGTAAACGCAAAGATTATGCAGTATATCGTCTATCGGCGGCAGCTTCTTCACCCGGCAAAGCCCGCCGAAATCGTCCAGGCCAAGGGCTTCCAAGATCCTGTTCGCCGCCCATATCCTGTCCGAGCTTTCAAGCCACCCCCTGCGGACACCGTATTCCACAAGCTGGGATATTTCCGCCTCCAACATATCTTCATGCACCTCACTTAAAAAAGCACGCGGCCACCTGCCGGCCTGACGGACGTGACGCGGCAGGCGCTGCCGAAGTTCTGACTGAAGCTATCCACCATGTCCAGCGGCACAATCGCCAGCACCGTCCCGGCAAAGCCGCCGCCGTGTACCCTGCACGCGCCGCGGCCGTTGAGCAGGCGTTCCGCCAGCGCCAGCGTCACCGCCACAGGCTCATGCTCCGGGTCACTATACGTGCAGACGTTCTGCAGGTACATGAACGACGAGCGCCCCGACTCATTGACAAGCTCCAGGAACCTGTGGAAATCGCCCCGTTCCAGCGCGTCCACCTGTTCTCTGACGCGGCGGCACTCCGCGAAGTAGTGGAGCGCGCGGAGCACGGCTCTGTCGCCCACGCGCCCGCGCAGCTCCGGTACGGAACGGCGGAACGCGTCCTCGTCCACGCCGCTCAGCGTCTCCGCGCCCAGTTCCCGCGCCACGGCGCGCATTTCCGCCGGTATGGACGCGTAGTACCCGGTCAGATCCGCGTGGCTGCCGCCGGAATCAATGACGCACAGCGCGTGACCGGCGCCCGCGAAGTCGAACCTGACAGGGTGGACAGCGGGATTGGCGCTGTCCGCGAAGTCGATGGCTATGATGCCGCCGGTGGCGCAGCCCATCTGGTCGAGCAGACCTGACGGCTTTGAGAAGTACACGTTCTCCGCGTACTGACCGATTTTAGCTATATCCACAGTCGTCAGCGCCCCGCCGCAGAACAGATCGTTCAGCGCGACGCCAAGGAGCGTCTCAAAGCACGCGGAGGAGGACAACCCGGAGCCGCCGGGCACGTCGGAGACGATGAGCGCGTCGAACCCCGCCACAGGGTACCCCCTGTCGGCGACGCCCGCCAGCACGCCCCGGACGAGAGCCGCCGTCGTCCCGGCCTCCTCGCCCCTCGGCGACAGAGCGCTCAGGTTCACCGAACACGTACCGTACCCGGCGGAGCGGACGTTCACCGTATCCGTGCCGTTGGGCGCGGCGCAGGCGATGGCGTCCATGTCCACGGAGGCGGTCAGCACCACGCCGCCCTGGTGGTCGGTGTGGTTGCCGCCAATCTCCGCCCGCCCGGCGCGGACGACACGGACACAACCGTCTCCCGGTCCCGCCCGAAGCAGCCCATGAAGTCCTCCACAAGCGCCCTGATACGTCCACGGTGACGGGAAAGCGCGTCCCCGCCGCCACAGTAAACGCCGGACAGCGAACCGTCACAGAAGCCGCTGTCAAGCTCGCGAGTTATGTCCATGATTGAGAGCATATTTCATCCACCTCCACGCGGAGACCCCACTCGACGGCCGATCTCCATGCCAAGATAGGGCAATTATACCACATTTCAGCGCGCAGGTCAACAGTTTAGTGACATATTCCCACACTGACTTTCACTGTCCAATTATATTATATCTCACGCCGCGCCGCCTGTCAATCGCCGGAACGCAATTCATCCCCCGCTTTGAAAGCGGGGGATGAAAAGACTGAGCGCTGTAAAGCGCGAATAGCGTCCACGGACGGAACCCGGCGCTCAGGTTCGGAACGGCGTCACACCGCGCCGGAGTTTTTGCGCTTATTTGTCGCCAGCCGCACCTCGTGACCGGTTTGCCCGTCGCCGAGCTGCCGATAGGTTCTGCGGATAACCACCGCCGCGATGATGAACGTGAGAAGCTCCGCCAGCGGCATGGAGTACAGTACGCCGTCAAGACCGAAGAACACCGGCAGCAGCAGCGCGAAGCCCACGCCGAATATCAGTTCCCGCGCCAGCGATATGAGGGTGGAGGCGAGGGCCTTGCCCAGGGACTGGAGATATATGAACGTCCCCTTGTTCACCGTGGCCAGAACCGTCAGGCTGAGGTAGGTGCGGAAGCTCTTCACGGCAAACTCGGTGTAATAAGCGCTCTCGCCGGACGCGCCGAATATGCCGATGAGCTGCCTCGGGAACACCTCGACAATCAGCAGCGCCACTGCGCCCACAGTCGCCTCAGCGATTAAAAGGCGCGTGAAAAGTGACCGCGCCCGGTCGTTCCGCCCCGCGCCGATGTTGTAGCCCACAATCGGTATGCACCCGGCGGCCAGACCTACGGCGATTGAGATGACGATCTGGAAGAACTTCATGACGATGCCCACCACGGCCATAGGTATATGGGCGAACTGTTCCTGGGAGAACACCGGGTCCAGCGCGCCGTATTTGCGTATCATGTTGTTCATCGCCGCCATGGACAGCACGAGGGAGAACTGGGAGAGAAAGCTGGTTATGCCCAGCGCCAGGAACCGTCTCACAAGGCGCCCCGAGAACACGAAGCTGGATCTGTGGAGCGTAACCGCCTTCATGCGGAACAGGTACCAGATGGACAGAACGGCGGTGAGCACCTGCCCCGCCACTGTCGCCACAGCCGCGCCCATCATTCCCATTTTCAAGGGGTAGATGAATATCGGGTCGAGGATTATATTGAGCACCGCGCCGGACAGCGTGGCGGCCATGGCGAACCGGGGACTGCCGTCGGAGCGTATTATCGGGTTCATCGCCTGACCGAACATATAGAAGGGTATGCCGAGGCTTATCCAGAAGAAGTACTCCTTAGAGAGGTCGAAAGTCCTGCTGTTGATGCGCCCGCCGAACATGGTTATGATGCCGTCGGCGAACACGAGATAGGCGGCGGTAATCACGGCGCTGGCGATAACGGTCAGCAGAATGGCGTTGCCAACGCTCCTGTGGGCGTCGTCCTGGCGTTTCGCGCCGAGACTGATGGAGACGAACGCGCAGCACCCGTCGCCAATCATCACGGCCACCGACAGCGCCACCACCGTCAGCGGGAACACCACGTTGTTCGCCGCGTTGCCGTAGGAGCCGAGATAGCTGGCGTTGCCGATGAAAATCTGATCTACTATGTTGTAAAGTGCCGCCACAAGCAGCGATATTACACAGGGTACCGCGAACTTGCGCATTAGGCGCCCAAGCTTCTCCGTTGTAAGAAACGCGTTTGAATTTTCCATAAATACCTCCTGAAATCCAAATAATTGCGCAAAAAAATACAGCGCGCCTTTGCAGCCGGATTTATACCTGTCCAAAGGAAACACACTGTCGGGTCGAAATATAAAAGTGGCTGAAACAACCGGATTTACGCCGTTTCAGCCACTCATTGTGATTATTATTATACCACTTTTCACGGATTTGTCAAAGCGCATTTTTGACAAAAATCCGGATGAAATCAACATTCACGTCAAGTGAAAATTCCCACCTGATACTGAACCGGGAGACTCAATCGGGGACACGCGCGCCGTCTCACGGGTTCAGAAGGTTTCGTATCAGTCTGTGCCGTAGAGCGGGAACCTGCCGCACAGCTCGTTCACCCGCTGCCTTGAGCGCTCGGCGGTGTTCTCGAAGTCGTTAATGGCGTCCGCGATGCAGTCGGCAATAACGGACATCTCCGCGACGCCGAAGCCGCGCGTCGTGACAGCCGGTGTGCCGATGCGTATGCCGCTGGTGACGAAGGGCTTCTCCGGGTCGTTGGGGATGGCGTTCTTGTTCACGGTGATATACACCTCGTCAAGCCGCCGTTCAAGTTCTCTGCCGGTGACGCCCGTGCCGCGCAGATCCACCAGCATCAGGTGGTTGT
>CAYQWH010000041.1:0-13104 GCA_964421265.1 uncultured Oscillospiraceae bacterium
TCCGCGCCAAAATAGCGACGATCTGGCAGATTTGCTGGTTGTCGCTATTTTTTTATACACGAAAGGACTGTATTATGGATTACGATCTGTTGTTGGAGGGGTGCTGCGAGTTGGGCTGTGAGCTGCTTGCCTGCGGCGCGGAGATCTATCGTGTGGAGGACACGGTACATCGGCTGCTGGCGGCGTACAACATCTCCGGCGAGGTCTTTGCCATTCCGAATTGCCTTATTGTCAGCATTGCCGACGGCGAGGGGCAATTGCACACCCGTATGCACCGCGCGTCGCCGCCTTCCACAGACGTGGCGCTGCTTGAGAGCTACAACGCGCTGTCACGCAGGCTTTGCGCCAACCCGCCACGGGATCCCGGAGAGCTGCTGAGACAGGTGTACATCATTAAAGAAGAGACGCGTACCTTCCCGCTCCCGCTGCTGCTTTTCGGGTTCTTTATCGGGTCGTTCTTTTTCACGCTCTTCTTCGGCGGCGGTATCGTGGACGCCATTGTGGGCGGATTGTGTGGTCTTATAGCCGGTCTGAGTACAACGCTGCTTGGCCGTATACACTGCAATTTCTTTATCGCCACCGTCATATCCGGTTTCTTCCTCGCGGCGCTCAGCTATGTCATATGCGCGCTCAGCGTTCCAATAAATCTCCAGGCAGTCATATCCGGCGGCATTATGGCTCTCGTTCCCGGGCTTATGTTCACGAACTTCCTGTCGGATCTTCTGACGGGCGACGTTATCGCCGGGCTTTCGACGTTCGTCCGCGCCATGCTCTGCGCGGCGGCGCTGGCGCTCGGCACGGGGCTTGCCATGGTCGTCTGCTCCGGGCTTGATACTTCCGCCGCGTCCGAGCTTACCGTTGAGCGCGGGGCAATATTCAGGTGCCTGTTCTCCGCCGTGGCGTGTTACGGCTACTGCTTTGTTTTCAATATCCGTGGCGGCGGCGCTCTGCTGTGCTGTCTCGGCGGCGGCGTGGGATGGCTTGTTTATGAGCTGCTGCTGCCGCTGGCAAACGGGAGCGTCTACTTCCCCACGTTCGCCGCTGCTGTGGTGGTGGCGTGCTACGCGGAGGTCATGGCGCGGGTGCGGAAGTGCCCGGCGACAGCGTACATAGTAGTATCGTTTTTCCCGCTGGTACCGGGCCGCACCATCTACCAGGCTCTTGACTACGGGCTGCACGGTGAGCTGGAGCTTTTCTGGGGCGCGTTCTTCAGAACCGTCGGAATAGCCGGCTGTCTCGCGATTGCCTCCCTCGTCGTCACGTCCTGCGTGCGCATCCTGTACAGGCTCAGGCGGCGGAACCTGTAGGAGCCACGGCTCCGGGCAATGGCCGGCTCTCCTCAAGAGCGCGCGTCCAGTGAAAACAGGCTGCCGCCCGGTTGGACAGACCGCGCGGAAAGCGCGCTGTACCGCGTCCGGCAATTTCAAGCGCAGGCTCCAAGTACACAACGCTTTGATCACGGAGGTTTTTGTTATGGAAGAATATGTTAGTCCCGAGGCTCTTGCCGACGGAACCGCGCTCCTTGTTCTAAAAATGAAATATCTTCAGACCCGCGACAAGCGTGAGCTTTTCCCGCTGCTCAACTGTCTGCGCGACTCCTGGGTTTTCGTCCCCGGCGACGTCATGGACAGTGACGGCAGCGACATCATACGTATGCGCCCGGAGTTCCTGACTTCCCGCGACGGTAAGCGGTGGCTGCCAATATTCTCTCAGGCGGAGCAGCTTCCGGAGGAGTACAGAAGGCGCTATTCCATCCTCAGGATGGACGTGCCCCAATGTCTGGAGATGGCGCACGCCGCGAGCGATCTCTCAGGCATTGTGCTGGACGCGTTCACAAGCCCCGTGACGCTTCCTTTTGAGGCGGCGGATCTGATACCGCAGATACCGTCCATGCTGAAGCCCGACAAATCCAATGGATAAGGAGAGAGCCATGCCAAGCAGCGCGTTATTTCACACAGCCGCCGAAAACGCGGCGTTCAATCTGCGGACACTCTTTGAGCGGTTCGGTTATACCCCGTACCGGGTCGGGAAGTTCGAGGAGTACGATCTGTACGCCCGGAACAGGAGCTTTATCACCGGCAGCGGCATACTGACGTTCACCAACACCGACGGACGGCTCATGGCGTTAAAGCCGGACGTGACACTCTCTATCATCAAGAACCTGAACGCCACTGACGCGCTGCACAAGGTCTACTATAACGAGAGCGTGTACCGCGCCGCGAACTCAACCGACGGGTTCCGTGAGATACAGCAGATGGGGCTTGAGTGCATTGGCAGTCTGAATCTTGGCGCCGTCTCGGAGGTCACGGCTCTGGCGGCGCGGAGCCTGGGCGCCATAAGCGACGAGTTTATCCTGGACGTGTCCCATGTGGGACTGCTGGCGGGCTTTTTAGAGGACGCTGGCGTGCCGGAGGCGTATCGCGGCGAGTTCCTGCGTCTCGCGGCGGAGAAGAACGTCCACGACACGGAGCGGCTTTGCGACGAGATCGCTCTTGCGGAGCGCCACAGGGACAGTCTCCGCCATCTCATTACCATGCGCGGCGCGTTGGTACCGGCGATTGAGGACATATGCGGGCTTGATCTCGGTCCCGCCGCGTCAGGCGCAGTCGGGGAACTGGCGCAGGTGGCGCACGTATTGAAAAACGAGGACTTCATGGCCAGGGTTTTCCTTGACCTGTCGCTTCAATCGGATCCCGGCTACTATAACGGCATTGTGCTGAAGGGATACATAAACGGCGTCCACTCCCCTGTTCTGTCAGGCGGGCGTTATGACGGGCTTGTGAGAAAGCTTGGGAAACGCTGCGGCGCTATGGGGTTCGCCGTTTATCTGAACCTGCTGGAGCGCTGGGGCGAGGATACGGAGCTTGAGTCGGACGTTCTGCTGCTGGACGACGGCACAGCGTCCGCCGAGGATGTGTACGACATGGCGCGGCGGCTGCGCGACGGTGGCGAGAGCGTGCGGGTGGACAGACACGTCCCGGAAGATATACGCTTCCGGCGCGTTATAAGAGTCGGCAAAAAGGGGGAGGATTAAGTGAGGGACGTCTATCTGAGCGTCGCCCTGCCTAAAGGACGGCTGGGTGAGAGCGTCTATGAGACGTTCGAGCGTGCCGGTTACGGCTGCCCGCAGGTTCGCGAGGGCGGCCGCAGGCTCATATTTGAAAATGAGGAAAACGGCATACGTTTCTTCTTCGTAAAGCCCTCGGACGTGACTGTGTACGTGGAGCGCGGGGCGGCGGATGTGGGCGTCGCGGGGCGCGATATACTGCTCGAGTACCGGCCTGATGTGTTTGAGCTTCTGGATTTCAACATCGGTCTTTGCCGTATGTGCGTGTGCGGACGGCCGGATTTCCGGTTCAATGGCGGCACGCTGAGAGTCGCGACGAAATTCTCCCACATCGCCCGGACGTGGTACGCAAGCAAGGGTCAGGATATAGATATTATCCATCTGAACGGCTCCATAGAGCTTGCGCCCATCGTGGGGCTTTCCGACGTCATTGTCGATATTGTGGAGACCGGGCAGACGCTGCGGGAGAACGGTCTTGCCGTGCTGGAGACAGTTACGGATCTGTCCGCCAGGCTCATTGCCGGTAAGGTCAGCTACAAGTTCAAATATGGCGCCGTAACGGAACTGGCGGATAAACTCAGCCGCGTTTTATTAAAAGGGGATAAAACACTATGATAAAAATTATGAATATGCGGGACGTCCCGGAAGATGAGATATTCGCGCGGACGCGGGACACGGCGGACGTATCCGGCGCGGTCGCGGAGATCATCGACAATGTACGCGCCAACGGGGACGCGGCGCTCCGGTTATACGCTGAGCGCTTCGACGGCGGCGCGCCGGAGACGCTGGAGGTTCCGGCGAGTGAGATTGACAAAGCTGTGGCGTCATTGGAGCCGGAATTTGTCACGATACTTGAAAAAGCCGCAGCGAACATAGAGAGGTTCCACAGGCACCAGCTGCGCGAGGGCTTCTCCATTGACGTTGACGGCTCGGTTCTGGGCCAACGAGTAATACCCCTCGAACGGGTAGGCGTCTACGTCCCCGGCGGCACGGCCAGCTACCCGTCCTCCGTTCTCATGAATGTCATTCCCGCCAAACTCGCCGGGTGCGGGGAGATAATCATAGTCACCCCCGCGAAAGACGGCAAGGTACCGGCGGCGATACTGGCGGCGGCGAGAATAGGCGGCGCGCACAGGATATTCAGGATCGGCGGCGCGCAGGCTGTAGCGGCGCTGGCCTACGGCACCGAAACTGTCCCGGCGGTGGACAAGATCGTGGGGCCGGGAAACGCGTTCGTGGCGGAGGCGAAGCGGCAGGTGTTCGGGAAGGTCGCGATTGACATGATAGCCGGGCCGAGCGAGATACTTGTGCTGGCGGACAGAACCGCCGACGCGGAACTTGTGGCGGCGGATATGCTGAGCCAGGCGGAGCACGACGTAAACGCCAGCGCCGTTCTCGTCACCGATTGCCCGTCCCTGGCCGAAGCCGTCAGCGCGGAGCTTGAACGGCAGGTGCCGGAGCTTCCGCGCCGCGACATAGCGAGAACTTCCATCGACCGAAACGGCAAAATCATCATCGCCGACGACCTTATGGGCGCCATCGACGCGGCGAACCGCATCGCACCGGAACATATGGAGATCTGCACGGACAACCCGTTCCGGTATCTGGAACTTGTCAAAAACGCCGGTTCCGTGTTCCTGGGCGCGAACACACCGGAGGCTGTGGGCGACTATTACGCCGGGTGCAACCACACGCTGCCTACCGGCGGAACGGCGCGGTTCTCCTCGCCGCTGTCCGTTGACGATTTCGTCAAAAAGTCACAGTATATATATTACGCCCCGGAGACGCTCAGGGAAAACGGCGGTGACATAGCGTATTTCGCGGAGCGCGAGGGGCTGTCAGGTCACGCCAGAAGCGTCACAAAGCGGCTTGAGAGGGGTACATGACATGAGCGGATTTTTAAGCGACAGGTACGCGCATATGGCAGGCTACGTGCCCGGAGAGCAGCCGCGCGACAGGC
Organism: uncultured Oscillospiraceae bacterium; assembly: GCA_964421265.1. GTDB lineage: Bacteria > Bacillota > Clostridia > Oscillospirales > Oscillospiraceae > RUG626. The sequence goes on from CAYQWH010000041.1 coordinate 5,028, forward strand.
GTTATATAAAGCTGAACACGAACGAGTCGCCCTATCCGCCGTCTCCGGCGGTCGTGGCCGCGGCGGCGCGGGAGGCGGCCCAGTGCAACCTCTATTCGGACCCGGAGTGCGCGGATCTGCGGGAGGCGGCGTCGGAGGTCTTTGGCGTGCCCGCGGAGTGCGTTATCCCCGGTAACGGCTCCGACGAGATCCTGAGCTTCGCTTTCCAGGCGTTCTGCGGCGGCGCGAAGCCCCTCGTCGCCCCGGAGATAACTTACGGGCTCTATAAAGTTCTCGCGCAGCTGCACCTCGTCAATTACGTGGAGGAGCGCATGGAGGAGGATCTGTCCATCGACCCGAAAAAGTTCATGGGACTGCGCGGCGGCATCGTTATCGCGAACCCCAACGCTCCCACAGGCATGGTTCTGTCCCCGGACGCCATAGAGGACATTGTCAGATCCAACCCGGACAACATCGTCATAATCGACGAGGCGTACGCCGACTTCGGCGCCGAGAGCGTCATACCGCTCACGCGGCGGTACGGTAATCTTGTAGTCACCCGCACTTTCTCCAAGTCCCACTCCCTTGCCGGCGCGAGGCTCGGTTTCGGCATCGCCGCGCCGGAGCTTATTGAGGACATGAGACTGATAAAGTACTCCTCCAATCCCTACAGCGTGAACAGGATGACCCTCGCCATGGGCGTCGCGGCTCTTAAGGATAACGGGTACTACCTCGCTAATTGCGCCAAGGTCGCCGCGACACGTGACCGCACGGCTGACAGGTTACGCGCTGCCGGCATGGAGCTTACGGATTCACGGGCGAATTTTCTCTTCACGCGCAGCGACAGGGTGCCCGGTGAGCGCCTCTTTTCAGAGCTTCGGAATCGGGGCATACTTGTACGGCACTTCTCAGGAGCGCGCACAGACTCCTATGTGCGCGTCACTGTGGGAACGGATGAACAGATGGACAGGTTTATTGACGCCATAACAGCGATACTTCAGGAGGGCTGACATATATGCGTAAATGCGAACTTACCCGTAATACGGCGGAGACGAAAATCTCGCTCTCCCTCAACCTGGACGGGTCCGGGCTGCACAACATTGACACCGGCGTGGGGTTTCTGAACCATATGCTGACGCTGCTGGCCGTTCACGGCAGGTTTGATCTGGATGTCCACTGTGACGGCGACATATTCGTCGATGACCACCACTCCGTTGAGGACATAGGCATAGTCCTCGGGCGCGCGTTTTCCGAGGCGCTGGGCGACAAGGCGGGCATCACGCGCTACGGCAGCGCGATCATACCCATGGACGAGGCGCTGGTTCTGGCGGCGCTGGATATATCCGGACGGGGACTCCTCAGCTTCAGCTTGAAAATTCCCGCCGCGAAGATAGGAACATTTGACACGGAACTGGTGGAGGAGTTTTTCGCGGCGTTCACGCGAGAATCCGGTGTGACGCTGCACCTGAAGCAGTTGGACGGTTCCAACTCCCACCACATTGTGGAGTCCGCGTTCAAGGCGTTCGCGAGGGCGGCAAGAACGGCGGTTAAAATTGACGACACGCTGGCCGGCGCTGTCCCCTCATCGAAAGGCGTATTATGACAGCTATCATAGATTACGGAGTCGGGAATCTTTTTTCCATTCAAAGCTCCCTGAAATTCATAGGCGAGGACGCGCGCGTTACCCGTGACGAGAAGGAACTGCGAGACGCGGATAGGATAATTCTCCCCGGCGTCGGCGCGTTTAAGGACGCGGCGGACAAGCTGCGGGCGAGCGGTCTTTGGGAATCCGTACTCACGGAAGCTGACAACGGGAAACCGCTGCTGGGCATATGTCTTGGTATGCAGCTCCTGTTCGACAGAAGCATGGAGTACGGTCAGCACGAGGGCCTGCGCCTTGTGCCCGGAACGGTCAGGCCGATCGCCGATGTGTCGCCCGATTTGAAGATACCGCAGATTGGCTGGAACGCCCTGCGGTTCAGAAATCCCTCGCCTATCTACAGGTACATATCCGAGGGCGATTATGTCTACTTTGTCCACTCGTACTATGCTGACTGTGACGGATACGTTACGGCGGACACGGAATATGGGGCGTACCTGACGGCGTCAGTGCAGAACGGCAACGTGTTCGGCTGCCAGTTCCATCCGGAGAAGAGCGGGCGCGTCGGGCTGAACATTCTGCGGGCGTTCTGCGAGATAAGGTGAGGTGAGTCGATATGTATATTTTCCCCGCTGTTGACATATACGGCGGCAAGGCGGTAAGGCTCTACAAGGGCGATTACGGCAACATGACCGTATACAGCGACAATCCGGCAGAGAAAGCGATGGAGTTCCGGGAGGCCGGCGCGGAGTTTGTTCACCTTGTGGATCTTGAGGGCGCGCGGGACGGCGGCGCGGTCAATTTCAAAACCGTATCGGACATCATACGTAAGAGCGGGCTGCGGGCGGAGATTGGCGGCGGGATACGGTCCGAGGACACTGTCGCGCGTTATCTGGACGCCGGCGCCATGCGCGTAATACTCGGTACGGCGGCGCTTGAGGATCCGGAGTTCTTGCGGCGCATGGTATCAAAATACGGCGACGGCATATCCGTTGGCGTGGACGCGCGCGACGGGCTTGTGTCGGTCAGGGGCTGGCTGAAAACCTCGGATGTGGACTGCTTCGCGTTTATCGAGCGGCTGGCGGAAGTTGGCGTCAGGCATATAATTTGCACGGACATATCGAAGGACGGGGCAATGAGCGGCACGAACCGCGAGCTGTACAGGGAGCTTGCGGGCAGGTTTGACATAGACATAACGGCGTCAGGCGGTATATCCAGCCTTGAGGATATTGCGGCGTTGCGGGACATGGGCCTGTACGGGGCGATTCTCGGCAAGGCGATATACACAGGGGAGATTGATTTGCGTAAAGCGATTGGAGCGGCAAGATGATTACAAAACGCATTATACCATGTCTTGATGTGCGCGACGGGCGGGTAGTGAAGGGTGTGAACTTCTCCGAGCTGCGCGACGTGTCCTCGCCGGTGGGGCTGGGACGTTATTACTCCGAGAACGGCGCGGATGAGCTGGTGTTCTATGACATAACGGCTTCCGCCGAGGGGCGCAAGCTGTTTACGGATATTCTCACGGAAGTCGCCTCCACCATATTCATCCCTCTGACCGTGGGCGGCGGCATATCCGCGCTTTCGGACTTCGACCGGGTACTTCGGTGCGGCGCGGATAAGGTCAGCGTCAACTCCGGCGCCATACGGGACCACAGTCTTATCGGCCGCGCCGCGAAACGCTACGGCGACCAGTGCGTTGTTATCTCCGCCGACGTGAAGCGGATTGACGGCGTATTCACGGTATTCGCAAATGGCGGACGGGAGAACACCGGTATGGAGGCGGTTGAGTGGCTCAGACGATGCGTCGGCGACGGCGCGGGTGAGGTTGTCCTCAACTCCATCGACACGGACGGGGTAAAGGGAGGGTTTGATCTGGAGATGCTGGACGCGGTGACACGCGCCGTGAATGTTCCGGTCATAGCCTCCGGCGGCGCGGGGCGCGTGGAGGATTTCGTCACGCTCTTCAAAACGCTCCCCCGTGTGGACGCGGGTCTGGCGGCGTCTATCTTCCACTTCGGTGAGGTGAAGATTCCGGAGCTTAAGCGGAAGCTTGCGGAGAACGGCATTAACGTCAGATTGATACGCGGCGCGGACTGATTTTGAGGAGATAGCTTATGATAAACATTGACGAACTTAAATTTGACGAAAACGGTCTGATACCGGCCATCGTACAGGACGCGGAGACAGGCGCTGTGCTGACGCTGGCGTACATGAACCGTGAGAGCTTGCGCGTGTCCATGGAGCGCAATCTCACGTGTTTCTGGAGCCGCTCACGCCAGCAGCTCTGGCTCAAGGGCGAGACAAGCGGCAATTACCAGCACATAGTATCAATCACGGCCGACTGCGATCGCGACGCGCTGACTGTCCGGGTGCGCAAGGACGGTCCCGCCTGCCATTTGGGTACCGACTCCTGCTTCACCGCGCCGGTATTCTCCGGCTCGGAGCCGGAACCGTTCACGTGCGAGGGCCTGATGGATCTGCTGCGCGGGAGGAAAAGCAATCCCAAAGAGGGATCGTACACGTCCTACCTCTTCGGAAAAGGCATCGACAAGATACTCAAGAAGGTGGGCGAGGAGTCCACGGAGGTAATTATCGCAGGGAAAGCCAACGACAAGCGCGAGACAATCTATGAGCTTGCGGATCTCGCCTATCACGCCATGGTGCTCATGGTGGAGATGGGCATCACTCTCGACGACGTAAAAGCGGAACTTGCGTCACGGCACGTTATTGACAAAAAAGTCAAACAGGAGAAGATGGTATAGTCCCAAAATCGAAGCCATATCGCCTTTGGCAACCGAAAAGCTCCCGCCCTATTGACCGGGCGGGAGCTTTCGCGTTTTCGCGGTTATCAAGTCCGGCACTGAAGCTTATAACTCGGTACCGGTAAGGTTCTTATCAGGTTCTGGCGTGAAGGCCGGTATCAGTACACGACTACGGTTGTGCCGTTGGGGATATAGTCGTAGATAAACTGCACGTCCTCATCGTACATTCTGACGCAGCCGTGGCTGATCGGGTACCCTATGCCCGGGTTGCTGAGGAGGTAGGAGTGGCTGGGGTTATAGAGCCTTGAGTGGAAGGCGTAGCCGCTGCCGACCTTGAAGTTGACGACAGGTCGGACGTTATAGGTGCCTGTTGTCCAGCCGTAGGAGGAACGTCCGAATATGGTATACACTCCCACCGGAGTGGAGGTTCCCGGCGCTCCCGTGCCGACTATGCAGGTGCGTATCAATCTCCAGTTGCCCGCGCTTCCCTCAAAAATATTGACGCGCTGGCAGGCGGTATTTATCCACACAAGGTAATCCGTCGTGCTGGAATAGCCCTTGGCGTTTATCCATACCTCCTTCTCAGCCGGAGTATAGTCATGTTCCAGCGCCCATTGGAGCGTATAGTTCCCGGCGTAGCCCGTGGTGACAACCGAGAGCGCGTACTCCGCCGTCACCGGTTCATAGTAGGAATATGAGTAATTCTGGACGTTCACTATCGTCTCGGCGGTCTGGACGGTTTTCGCGCCGTACTTGTCCGTATAATCTATAGTCAGCGTGAGCATATGCGAAAGCGCCATATCCTCAGTGTATGTAAAGGCGTAGTTGAACGTAAGCTGCGTCCCCTCCGGCGTCGCGGTAAACTGCTGCTCATAGAGGAATGTCCCGTCCAGGATCCACTGCGCGTTGCAGGCGTACCTGGACGCGGTTGTCACGGTCGCCGTGGCGTTAAGCTCCTCACCCGCCGGGAGAAGCTCCGGAACGTCAAAAGTAATCACCGCGCTGCTTATGCCGGGATCTATATTATTGGCATATGTATCATACGGTATGGCTACGTAGGTCTTATCCGAGAGCACCGTGAGCGCTGCCGCGCTGCCCTGACCGTAGACGGTGCTGTTGACGCCGCCCACCAGCAGGTTCTCCACACGGCCATCTGTCACCACATTGTTGCTGACTCCCTCAAGCAGCAGCGTCGTCGCGCCTTGAGCGAGATACGCCACGTTGTTGGAACAGGTGTCCCGATTGAAGTAGTCGGTCGTCTGTCCGCTGACCGTTACACGGTCGTTGGAACCGGAGACTCTCACCGCTCTCACGTTCGACAGGACATTCAGAGTTATATTAGCGCCCGTCACCTCAACCGCGCCCACATTGCCGGATACGCTGACCGTCTTTGGCCCGCCGTTGCCCAGCACGAGGGTGCCGACACTCACGCCTTCCGGCACCGCAAACACGAGGCTGTCAGACGTGCCTCCGGCTATGACGAGACGCTGTATTGCCGTACTGCGGGTCATTACGACGTCGGACACCTGTGAGCGCAGCACAACCGTCTCCGCCGTCACGTTATCCAGCGTCACCGTGCTCTCGCCGTCAATCCACACCGTTCCCGTAAGCTTGGTGTCGTACAGATCCACGCTGCCCGATATGACCTGGTTGCCCTGCGGCCGCGCGCCGCCGACAGATATTGTCCCGTATACGCGGCAGAGCACATCTATAAACTCCGCGCGGGTTATGATGTCGTCCGGGCGCAGGCTGCCGGACGTCTCCGCTAAATAGCCGCCCGACGCGAGGGCGTTCAGCGCGTCGCGTCCGTGGCCGTAAATCGCCGCCACGTCGTCATACGCGGCGAGAGCCGTGAGCGTCTCGTTGGCGGACGTCAGCTGGAACGAGTCGGCCAGCAGCGTAAACGCGTCAAGACGCGTAATATTCGCCGTCGCAAGCATACCGGTGCTGAACCTAAGGCCCATGGACGCGGCAGCCGAGGCGTAAGGCGCGTACCACTCAGATCCCGTAAGCCCAATATCCGTGAATGGCACGTCGTCCAGCGGCGACAGCACGCGGCATATCAGCGTAAGCGCCTCGGAATACAGCAGAGGCTCGTCCGGGCGCAGCAGCCCGTCAGCGCCCGTGAGGATTCCGTCCTCCACCGCCTGTCGGAGCGACGCCTCCGCCCAGTGCCCGGACGCGTCAGAGTAGTCCTCTATCGTTCTTCCCGGCGCGGTTTCCGCCGCCGCTGCTGCCGTGTACGCGTTCGCGGCAAAATATGGCACCGCGCTGATCGTCAGCGCGACCACAGTCACGAACGCCGCCAGTTTCAGGAACTTCAGTGTTTTTTTCATGTGCTGCTCTCCTATTTTTACATATTAGTAATTCGCTGCTATTATAATACTTTCATTTTAACAGAAAGTCAATACCTACGCCAAAATAAAGCTTATACTGGTTTTTTAAAAAGCCTTTACGCGAAGCGCCGTATCACAGATTAAATCACTTTTCCATCCGTTTCCATGCGCAAAAGTATGTTGAAAAGACTGCTAAAAAATGCTATACTTGTGTGTACAATAGCCGTAATAGCGTTGGTCTTACTTTTATGTTCAGCCGGGGCCGCGGCGCGTTCTCTTCATCTGGTGCCGGATACATAAACACAAATTCAAAAGACTGGAGTGACTTTATGAGACGAAAAATATGTCCGCGCATTACGCTCATATTCCTGGCGTCATGCGTGCTCCTGTCGGCCTGCGGTTCCGATCTGAAATCCGCCGGGGAGGACGCGGAACCTCAGGAGCCGGAACCCGTCACGGCGTACACCGAACCGGAGGAAACGGAACCGGAGAACGCCGTGGGAGCCGTTGATGTCTCGGAAACGCCCGAAGCCGACCCGTTCGAGGATACGGGTGAACCGGACGGCGACAGTACCGACGTAGAGGAACCCGGCGAGGTGGAGCCGCTCGGCAAGCTTATTGTCATAGACGCCGGTCATCAGAGCAGCGGGAACTATGAGCAGGAACCGATAGGCCCCGGAGCGTCAGAGACAAAGGCGAAGGTGTCCAGCGGCACGGAGGGCGCGTCGACCCGCGTACCGGAGTATGAGCTTAATCTTCAGGTGGCGATGAAGCTGCGCGACGAACTTGTCGCGCGCGGTTATGACGTGCTTATGGTGCGCGAGACGAACGATGTGGATATATCGAACGCGGAACGGGCGGAGATGGCGAACGACGCCTGCGCGGACGCGTTCATACGCGTACACGCCAACGGCTCCGAAAACCAGAACGCGCAGGGCATGATGACTATCTGTCCCACAGCCTCAAATCCATACATATCCCACCTCTACGAGACTGACAGGCTGCTGTCCGAGTGCGTCCTTGACGGGATGGTAACTTCCACCGGCGCGGTACGCGAGGGCGTGTGGGAGACGGACACCATGAGCGGCATAAACTGGTGCCAGGTGCCTGTCACAATAGTTGAGATGGGGTACATGACCAATCCTGAGGAGGATGAGAGGATGGCGGATGGCGAGTACCAGCGGCTTATAGTCGCCGGTATAGCGGATGGACTTGACAACTTCTTCGCGTCATTGGAGGTGAACTCATGAAAAGCGCCATATTAGCTCTTGACCAGGGAACGACCAGTTCCCGCGCGATACTTTTTGATGATGAGCTGAACGTTCTGGCGGTCAGCCAGAAAGAGTTCAAGCAGTATTTCCCCAAAGAAGGCTGGGTGGAGCATGACCCCATGGAGA
>CAYQWH010000042.1:0-13042 GCA_964421265.1 uncultured Oscillospiraceae bacterium
AACCCCTGATCCGCTTTTCACAGTAGAAGTCTAAAAGCCTCCTTAGACCCCAGATATTGGCGTCCAGAGTTTCAATTGGATATTTACGGTAGAAGATAGGAGAAGCGATAGATGCCATATGATAGATGTAATCTGCCTCATCCGCGCCGGGAATATCGGCAATATCATCTGTTATAACGTTGAACTTGTGCAGTTCAACCTTTTTCTGATCGCTCAGATCCCTTAGCCATTTGGGAAAGCCCACTTGAAAATTGTCCAGACAAATAACCTTTTCAATTCCAAGCTTCTGCTGATAACAAGTCAGAAAATTGATAAAGTAAAAGCCAAGAAATCCGGCACCGCCGGTGAGCAGGATTGTGCTCCCCTGAAAGCTCTCCCGTTCTGAGGGGGTCAAGTCGTTGTAAATGCGTTCCATGTCCTGTTGTACAATTCTTTTCATTATTTTACCACACCTTCCATGGGGCCTGTCCGCTGGCCCACATTTTTTCAAGTTGTTCCTTTTCCCGCACCGTATCCATGCACTGCCAGAACCCGTTGTGCCGGTACGCCATAAGCTGCTTGTCGCGCGCCGCCCGTTCCAGAGGGGATTTCTCCAGAACGGTGGAGTCCCCGTCAATATAGTCGATGAACTCCGGCTGACAGACCATGAAGCCAATGTTGATCAGATTGCCGTCGCCGCGTGTCTTCTCCCGGAAGTCGGTGATGAGGCCATCCGGGGCCACGTCCAGAATGCCGTAGCGCTGCCCGGCGTTGTACGCCGACATGGTGACAAGCTTGCCGTGGGAGCGGTGGAACTTCACAAGCTCCCGGATGTTTATGTCGGAAACCCCGTCGCCGTAAGTGAGCATGAAAGGCTCGTCCCCGATATATTCCTTCACCCGCCTGATTCTGCCGCCGGTCATGGTGTTCAGCCCCGTGTCCACCACCGTCACCTTCCACCGCTCCGAGTTGTTGCGATGGACGATTATGTCGTTCCTGCCGTTGGTGAAGTCGTATGTAATATCCGAGGTATGGAGAAAGTAGTCGGCGAAATACTCCTTGATTACGTGCTGCTTGTAGCCCGCGCAGATGATGAACTCGTTATAGCCGTAGTAGCTGTAGAGTTTCATTATGTGCCACAGTATGGGCATCTCGCCCAGCTCCACCATGGGCTTGGGCTTGAACTGGGACTCTTCCGATATCCGGGTGCCGAAGCCGCCGGCGAGGATGAGCGTTTTCAATTTCTGTCCCTCCGTTACTTACGCGCGTGTTCGCGCGCCCGCGCCGCTCTCCGGCGGCTGTGATTATACTGTTATGGAAATGTGCCGTTCCGTGGGGAAAATCGGGTTTTGCGCGGACAATCCCATTAAATTATCGTCATTTTCCCGAAAATATTTAGCTTGAAATACGCGTATGTTGGAAATTTTATTCGCCGGTTCCGGCGCAATGGCAAATCCCGCGATCTTCCGGTCACGTGTAAAAAATAACTTAAATTCGCAAATTAACAGTTGATTTTTTCTGAATTTGTGTTACAATGCTTTTGATAGTTCTCTCTGGTTCCAGAGTAGGATGACAAAAAACATTTTATGGAGGTACTTATCATGGCACATAAGATCAGTGACGAGTGTGTATCCTGCGGCGCTTGCGCGGAGACCTGTCCCGTATCGGCGATTTCCGAGGGCGAGGGAAAGTATGAAGTAGACGCCGACATCTGCATTGATTGCGGAGCCTGCGAGGGCGCGTGTCCCACCGGCGCAATATCTGAGGAGTAAGCGGGAAGCCTGTTTCCCACGGTGTTTATTCCGGAAACACAAGACACAGTACATTTCGTTTTTGCCGCGGCTTATGTCGCGGCAAAAACGTTTCCCGTTGAGTGTGCCGCGCGGAGCCTGACGGGTTCCGCTGTAACCTTATGAAGGTTATTATCAGGTTCCGGCGTCAGTTCGGGTCATGGAGCGACGCTCTGTACAGGGTGACGGTGCCGCATATCGGCGCAAAGGCCGCGTCCAGCACAAAGATCCTGGCGAAGGCGAAGTCGCCGCTCATCCGTATCTCGCCGTCAATCGCGCTCACGGCGGACACCCTGAGCGTCAGCGCGTCGTCGAGGTACTCCGCTACGTAAACCGCGCAGCCGGACGGGATCTCGCCGTCAAAGGTCAATATATCATTTTTGCCCGCTTTGTAGTCATACGACAGTCCGTCCGTGACGCTGCCGAGCGTGTGCTTCGACGTCTCGACGGAGAATGTCGCCTCTTCGCCGCAGTAGCTCACCGTCACAGTCTGTTCGCCCAAGGACGCCCTGCTGTAACCGCTAACGGTGTAGCCGCTGACTTCTGACGACGTGCCGTCCGCGTAACGGGCGGTCAGGACCATGCCTGTGTAGTCAGGCTTGTCGCCGTAGCCGTACTCGGCGCTGTCCGGCATGGCCGTCACCTCGACGCCGGTCAGGGTTTTTACCGTGGCGGTAAACGTAAACGTGGCGCCGCTGCTGGCCGTCGCCGTTATATTCGCCGAGCCTGTGCCGGCGCCGTAAAGCTTGCCGCTCTCAGTTACCGACACGACGGACTCGTTGTCGGACGCGAAGCTGACGTAACCGTCATGCGCTTCCGGGGAGATGGCGAGGTTCGGTTTCAGCTCCTGTCCATAGGGCACGGTCACGCTCTCCGCGCCGTCCGCCAGCGCCATCCCCGTAACAGGCCGCGTGCCGGTAATAGTCTCGGTGTTCACGGTGGTGAAGAATGTCTCCGCGTAGCTGCCCGCGCACAACTTAACAGTTATTCGGTTGGGATAGCTGAACTGCTGAACGCCGATATAAGTTACGCTGGCGGGCACGGTAATGACCAGCGTGCTTGTATTGTTATTGAATACATAATCGCCTATATAAGTTACGCCTTCGGGGATGACGACGGAAGTGATAACCAAACAGCTATCCAGGAGATGATCCTCAATTCTGGTGAGCGAGGACGAGAGCGTGACAGCGTTCAGCTTCGAGCACCCGCTGAGCGCGTATTCGCCCAGTTCCTCAACCGAGTCCGGCAGCGATATTGAGGACAATTGTTTGCATTTCTGGAACGCGTACGCCCCGATCCGCGTAAGCCCGTCGTTCAATTCAACGCTCTGGAGTTTGGTACAGTTCCGGAAGCAGTTGTCGCCAATACTCAGAAGGTCAAGCCCGCACACCACCGACGTCAACATGACGCAATCCTCAAAGCAGGAGCTTCCCAGTTCCTTTACCCTGTCCGGGATCGTGACCGACTGAAGTGCCGCGCAGCCTTTGAAGCAGCCGCTCCCGATAGCTGTTACGCTGTCAGGGATATCGACCGTCGCGAATTTGAGGCCGCCGAACGCGCCGTCTCCGAGGCCCGTCACCGTAAGCCCCTCGATGGTTCCCGGAACGGTAAGCGCCGTGCCGGTTCCGGCGCAGCCGGTGATGGTGACGGTTCCGCCGTCCTCGTTCGTTGTGTAAGTGAATACCGTACCATCGTCTGACGTATACGTCCCATATGCCGACGCCGTCAGCGGTAAAGCTATCAGCAGGGCGCAGATAATCAGCGTGGCGCTTACAAAACGCTTAAATGGTTTCATCTCATCTATCCCCTTATCATATAATCTTTACGTTTTTCCCAAAAGAGCGGCCGTTCACGCGCGCGACAACCGGGTTCCTCTCGCGCAGTAGGCCCGCGTCAACCGTGGCCTCGACTCCGTCCGGTATCGTTACCGCAAGCCGGATCGCGTCTCCCGTATCCTTTATACGCACCCCGATTTCTCCGCTGACGGCGTGATATGAGCAGGTCAGTTCGCTCACGCTCTCAGGCAGGTAAGGGCGAACGGTAATTTTAGCGAAGCCCGGCTTTTCGGGAATAATGCCAGCGAGACCGTTGTAGTACCACTCGATGATGTGTCCCATCATGTCGTGACAGTGACTGCGAGGGTTGTGCTCCCAATATTCACCTAAAGTCGTCTCATTGTCCAGCACGAACGCGTAGTAGCTTGGGTGTTCCTCCCGGAGAACGCAGTCGCTGATCAGGTCGTTCAGCCCATATTTCCGCAGACATTGAATGATATATGGCAATCCGACTTCACCGCTGATGAACGCCCCGTCGCGGCGGACGGTGTATTCCAGAGCCTTCGCGATGTCCCGCTCCCTGTCCTCCGGTACCATTCCCCAGAACAGCGGGAGCGCCTGGGCAGCCTGTGTAAGCGTCAGATCATTCGGGTGGTCCCAGGCCCTGTAGCACCAGAAGCCGTCCGGGTGGCGAACGAGCAGCTTGTCATTGTAGTTAAGCCTTACGCGCTCCGCCAGTTCCTTCATCTCACTCTCTGTTTCAGGTTCGTGTATTGTTCCGGCGAAGCGGGCCATAACCATCGCGTCCGCGTATAGGAAGGCTGTTTCCACGTTTTCTCTCGCGTACTCGTTCCGAGGGTTCCCCCAATCGCCTAAACCGTGATTGAGGAAGCCGTCACTGTTGAGTTTGCCTCTCAGGTGGCGTATGTAATTTTTCCCCATCTCAAAGTTGTCGCAGATGACCTGTTTATCGCCATAGAACCAATAGTGCCAGTATACCCCAAGGATTGCCGTGCTTCCCCATGGCGGAATATCGTAGAAGCTTCCCATCCCCGGTACCGGCAGCACGTTGGGGACATAACAGGGCGCCTGCGAGGGAACCAGTCCGGCGCCGGGATAATATTTTTCCCCGGCGAGGTCGTAGAAATAGTCCTCCGCGGTGTGCTGCGCCGCCCGTAAATCGGCGAAGAATTTCTCCCACAGCGCCTTTCCGTCTTTCATGTAGAATATGGCGGGAGCCATCAGGTGGTTCGGCTCCTGCCACGCGAAGCGTTCGATAGTGGGGCAGTCCGTATGAACGGAGACCATGTTCGCCTCCACCGTCTTTTCAACCATATCATATATTTTATTGAAGCGTTCATCGTCGCAGGTAAAGCTGCCATCGGTCTTCCACGCGCTGGTTATGGCGTGCGCGGTCAGATTGCGAATTTCGCAGCCCTTCGGCAGTTCCGCCGCCACGAATCGGCCGGCGAGGTAGGTGAACTTCATGCGGCAGTTCTCCCAGACATCGCTCTGCCCGATTATGTAAGTGAGCCGCGTGTCAATGGCGATCCAGCCCTTTGCCGTCTGGTCAACGTCACCGAGACTATCCAACTTCTCGGCGGGGTACAGCCTGACCGTGTCGCCCGCGCCGCCTTTTGCCTCAAATTCCAAAACGCAGCTCATGTTCTGGCCGAAATCGTACACGTCTCTGCCGTTTATGGTGCGCAGGATTTTTCCGGGGTAGCTTTTAATGATCCTTATCGGCGGCTGCGTCTGTTCCACAAGTTTGCCCGACGGGGCCGGCGCCAGAGACGCGCCGCTCCAATCCGTCGCCGCGAAACCGGGCGTACACCAGCCTCGCTGGACCATTCCACCGTCGATAGTCTCCGAGCCGTAAACATTGCTCATGACAACCGGGTGGGGCGCTACCTGGAAGCTCTCATCAGCGGTGACGGTTTCAACGCCGCCATCCGCGTAAGTCACGGTCAGTTCCAGGGCTAATATCAGCTGCTTTCCAAATGGCTTATATGGATTAGGGTTGGGCGGCATGAACTCCGGGAACCGGAAGGTGTAATGTTCATCCTCTTTAAGGAACCAGCCGTTGCCGACCTCCACTCCGACGCAGTTCCTGCCCGCGCCCAGCAGATCCGTCACATCGAAGGTGACGTACTGTACCAGTTTGTTATAATCCGTCCAGCCTGGGTCAAGTTCATGGTCGCTCACCTTCTGCCCGTTTAGCCACAGGTGGAACTGACCTAACCCGCAGACCTTGACCGCGGCCTGTTTCACGGAACCGGACAATATAAATTCTTTTCTCGCGTAAAAGGGCTTATCATTGCCGGCGGTGATCCACTTTTTAAATGTCATTTTCAGTTATACTCCTTTGACGCTTAATTTTTGCCCAGGAGAATATAAAAGTCTTAATGGCGACTTTAAAGCTTACTGTTCAGAGAAGTAAAAGCGTAATCGCGTAACGCTGTAAAGAGCCGCAAACGGCGCGCCTTCGCATATCGGAGGGAGCGGTTCCAAATCGGTTCCCAAGTGTGAAAAGATCTGCCTCTTGACGAAGTTTGCGTCGTTTTGAGGCAGACCTTTTTACACTCTCGCGTGAACGTATGTCAGAAATTGATACGTTATACCGTTATAATCAAGCTGCTCTCCGGCGCTCTCCAGGGACCAGCCGGGGAGCTTGTCCAGATCGGGGAAAAACGCGTCGGCTAATGGCGACGCGTCCATTTTCGTCACAAACGCCCTGTCACACAGAGGCAGAAACGCCCTGTAGATGCTCTCGCCGCCAACGACAAAAACCCTCTCGTCGTCTCCCACGGCGACCAGGGCCTCATCAACGCTGTGCGCGACCTCCGCGCCCTGGATTACTATGTTTTCTTCCCAGCTTAACACTATGTTGCGTCTGCCTTTGAGAGGGCGGCCATCGGGAAAATCGGCCATAGTCCTGCGGCCAACTATGACCGTTCCGTGCCGCGTTATGTCCCGAAAATGCTTCCTGTCGTCCGGGATTACAACTGTCTGCGTGCCCTTATAGCCTATTCCCCAGTTCTTATCAACGGCAACTACAATGTCCATATGCGCCTCCTATATAGCGACCGGTATTTCCTCATCAAACTTATTGTATTCGTATCCTTCAAGTGAAAAGCTGTCCACGGTGAAATCATAGAAGTCTGTTACGGATGTGTCAATATGAAAGATCGGCGCGGGTTTCGGCTTGCGCGTTATAAGCTCCCTGACTATCGCGACGTGTCTGTCATAGATATGCGCGTCGGCGATAACGTGGACGAGTTCACCGACTTTCAGACCTGCCACCTGCGCCATCATATGGACGAGAACGGCGTATTGCACGACGTTCCAGTTTGACGCGGTAAGCATATCCTGCGAACGCTGGTTCAGGATCGCGTTCAGCGTGCCGTTGCTAACGTTGAACGTCATACTGTAGGCGCATGGGTACATATTCATTTCATGCAAATCCTCAAAGTTATAGATATTAGTGAGGATCCTGCGGCTGGATGGATTGTGCTTCAGGTCATAAATTACCCTGTCAACCTGGTCGAACTCCCCCTCCTCATACTTGTGCTTAATGCCAAGCTGGTAGCCATAGGCTTTGCCGATAGAGCCGTTCTCGTCAGCCCACTCATCCCAGACGTGGCTGTTCAGGTCGTTTATGTTGTTCGATTTCTTCTGCCATATCCACAGCATCTCATCCACCGCCGACTTCCAATACGTCCGACGCAGCGTGAGTATTGGGAACTCAGAGGCGAGGTTGTACCGGTTGACTATGCCAAACTTCTTGATGGTGTGCGCCGGTTCGCCGCCTGGCCAGTGGGGACGCACGAGAGAATCGGTGTCCCACACTCCGGTCGATAATATTTCTCTGCAATTTGATATAAAAATACTGTCTGCTCTGCTCATATGATTGCCCACCTCCATTTTTTAAGATTACCAATAATTGGAACAATGGCGGGAAAAACAGGGGTTGTGCCGAAAACAAAACGGTCCCCTATAATGCGGACCCTCCCGTGACCGGGACTATCTTTATGTCCCGCGCCTCAGCCCGTCCGCGTCCGCCGGGTGTTTCGCTCAGCTTTGTATGATTATACAACAGATTTCCTGATTTGTCTATAGGCAAAGTTGATTTAACGCAAAAAATAATTACATTTTTTGAACTTTGTGCTCATGATCCGTCATTACTCGTAACCAACGCCGGCACTATTGCGCCGTCTGGCGGCGCGCGGCGGTTCTGAAGCACCGTATCCGCGATTCCGGCGGAAAAGACCCGCCGCCAGCCGTGGACGGTTTAATCAGAGGTTCCATAATGCTAATCCCTGACAGAACGCTTTAAAAGCTTTCTATCAGGGATTATAAATTCATGGATATAATATGAACTCAGTTTTACTCAGCGAGATCGCGATACAGGAAGGTCACGATCTGCGCTCTCGTGCAATCATCCTCCGGCCCGTACTTGCTGCCGCCTGTGCCGTCAGTAATCCCGTTGTCGAAGGCCCATTTCACCGCGTCCGCGTAGTATTCGCCAGCGGCTACGTCAACGAAAGCGCTCTCGCCGCTCACATCCGGCGAACCGGCGTGGCGGTACAGGAACGTCGCCGTCTGCCCACGGGTCACGGCCGCGTCCGGGCTGAATGTTGTCGCGCTTGTCCCGTTGGTAATTCCATTTTCCACCGCCCACAAAACGGCGTCATAGTAATACTCGCCGCTGCCGACGTCCGTGAACGGATTGTCCGCGCCGGCCGGAGCGGGGGAACCGGCGGCACGCCACAGGAAGGTCACCATCTGCGCTCTCGTGCAGGACGCGTCCGGGCTGAACTCATCAGCGCCGGTACCTGCCGCGATTCCGTTCCCGGCGGCCCACAGCACGGCGTCATAGTAATAGGCGTCCGAGGACACGTCGGCGAACGGGCTGTCGTTCCGGTCGTCGGAACCGATTTCCGCAAAAGCGGGTGTCACAGTCGCCTTATCGGCGGGCATTGTGAACGTATACACTGTGTCGCTGACTTTGACCAGCTCAATCGCTGTCCCGTTCTTATCCGTAACCGCAAGGCCGCTCAGCTCGTACCCGCTGTCAGGCGCGACAGTTAGCGTAACCGTATCGCCTTCTTCGGCGTTCAAAATATCAACCGACGCGGAGCCTCCGGAGACGCGTTCAACGGTTATAGAGCTTTTGCCGGAGATGGCGCCTGTTGTCCCATCGGAGCCGCTGCTATTTTCGCTGTTATTTTCACTGTTGTCTGCGCCGCTGTCTCCGCTGTTGTCGTTTGCGGTGTATGTCGCGGATATTTTATTAAATACCCAATTGTCGCTGCTAAGTTCGATGGTGTACTCAGTCCCGTCTACAGGGCAGCCATAAGCGGAGCTGTTCTCGCCGGAGGTGACTGTCACCAGCTGATCGCTGATTGAAACCTTTCCGTTGTCCACGCCGGCTGTAAT
Organism: uncultured Oscillospiraceae bacterium; assembly: GCA_964421265.1. Taxonomy (GTDB): domain Bacteria; phylum Bacillota; class Clostridia; order Oscillospirales; family Oscillospiraceae; genus RUG626. Next base: position 8,984 of record CAYQWH010000042.1, read on the forward strand.
CGGGTCGATGTCCCCATCATTCGGGTCCACCTGCAAGGGCGTCAGATAGGTAATGACCGGATTTCTCCCGCCGGTGGTGTGGTAGACCTTGGCCTGCACGTTTTCCGCATTCTCCGGAAGCCCGTCGATGGTTATCTGAGAAGCGCTGTCAAACGCTGCGGTGATTGTCCCGGTATAAACCGGGGATATTTCCGTCCCCAGCGAGTAGCTGTAAACGTAGTTGGCATAAGCCGGAGCGGAGCTGTCCGTCGTGTCTCCGTCCTTTACGCTGCAATAGTAGGTGATGTTGGTGATGGTCTTTCCGTCCAGACCGGGAGTTTGCGCCACTTTCCACGCCATGTCCGCCGCGGACCACACATTGTTCAGCAGGACAAAACCGCTCTTCGCTTCGTTATCGCTCTCATCCTTCGCCGTAACCACGACCGCGTTAATCATGAGATCGGAGACGTCGTCAACGCCCGTAAGGGCGATCTGGACATCGCCCCAGTTGGAGCCATAAGTGACCGACACGTCCGCGCCTGTCTTCTCCGCCGCTGTCCCGGCGGGCATGGAGAACGTCGGCGCTCCGTTGGAAACGGTCAGTGTTAGATAGTAATCCGGTACCGCTTCTCCAAGTTCGTAATATGAGTAGCTGTCTTCTTCCATCAGGGTCTGATAGCTTACAACGGTCGTGGCACTGGTCTGGCCCCGTCCGAGCGTGGCTATTACCTTGCTGCTGCTGTCGGCTACCATGGTTCCGCCCAAGGCGGTCAAGTCCGCCGCCGTTGTCTTGACGGGCCAGATAACGCCCTCGACTTTCGCGCCGTTCTCGCCGCCGACTGCGGTATAGTTACCCTCGCCGTCGCTTTGCGCCGTAGGCACGGCTCCGTGGTAGCCGCCGCCGGCCTTGCCGTAATTGCCGACCTTGTTGGTGGCGCTGGTTATAGCGTCGTAATCGCGGCCGCTGTCGGATACGCCCACGGCATTGTAAAATTCAGAGTAGGGGATGTTCATCAGAACATAGACATCTTCCGCCTCCGCGTTTTCCTCCCCGGCCGCAGACGCTGAGATTGGCAGCAGCGCCAGGACCATAGCGAATCCCAGCAGCAATGTCAGCAGTCTGCCGCCCGGCCTTCTTTTTGCGTTGTACATATATCTTTGCTCCTTTCAAATATTATGACAGGTTATCATATTGAAACCTGTTAAAAACGTCAGGAAAATAGGGAAGGGGACACGGCGCGTATGTCTCGCATTAAAGCTTTTGACTCGAAACAAGCACAGATAACAGCCTTCCCGTCAGTTAATCCGTCGCGTTTTCGCCGCGAACAGCGGCACTGGTTAGTGCAGACTAATCAGTTTCGCGGAATAAGCCTCTCGCCGCCGCGCCAAGTCGAATTAACGACATCATAGCACACCACGATAGAATTAGCAATAGCTAACTCTAAATTGTTTTCGTTTCCATAAATACGCAAACCTGTCATACTGCACAAAAACTATAGCGCGCAAGGCCATCGCTATTGGGGCGCGTATTGGCAATGGCCTATGGTTCTGACAGCGAAACCGCGCGCAAATGAGAACCACGGCAGCGCGTCAATGGGACAGTACGCGCTGCCGCGGCGGCGTCGTAAAAATGCCCATTCGTTTTCGCGCTTTCGGCAAGCGGCGAGAGATCCGCTTAATTCAGCAGCGCGTCGCTTATGTTCCGCAATCCCTCGTAGGCGGCGTCTAAATATTCTTTTTTCGCCAAGATCATATCTCTCACCGATTCGGCGAGACGCTCGTTTTTCTCTTTGGCGAGTACATCCATGTAATATTGCTCCGCCTTCGGAGCGTTGACCTCGTTTGTTTTCAGGTAGTCGCGTAAAATTGTATCGTAGTCAAAGCCTTTTACCATCAGGAACAGCGCTGAAACCAGACCGCAGCGATCCTTGCCTTCGGTACAGTGCCACAGAACGGCGCCTTCCCGCTCCGGCGAGAGAACCACGTCTATCGCCTTCCTGATCTGCCCCGCGCAATGGGCGTCTGTCACCATCACGCGATAGAGATCCGCCATGTCGGGCAGCGACTGCGGCGCGGAGCTGTCAGCCGCGTCTTCGTGGGAGATGCCAAATACGGTATCATCAAAAAGCGGTATGTGCAGATAACTGACGCCGGGGATGACGCGATCCGGTTTCTCATCCCGTTCCATACCGGTGCGAAGGTCGATCACCGTTTTTAAATTGTGGTCCTCCGCAAGCGTCCGCGCATCGCCCTCGGTAATATCGTGCAGATGGGAAGAGCGGATACAGTCAGGAAAACCATATTCCGAAAAATCCCGTATGTTTTTTACTCCGTCAAGTTCTATCCTCATGTATCTTGCCTCCCGGTACGGACAGCCGCGCTTAGCGGATTGCCAACCGTGCCCGTGGCAATCCCGCGCGGATACGCTGTCAGATTTGAGCCTCTAAATTGGCGTGGGTATCCTTGCTGAACACATGGCAGACTGTGCCGTCGAAGCTTAACGCGACTTGTGAGCCATAGGTGAGGGATACGACGTCCGAGCCGATCATGTTCGCGGTAGAGACGCTGAGAGTCACGTCCTGACCCATTGCGGTGACGTGGACATATGTAGACGAGCCGACCAGCTCACTGACGTCAATAGTCGCGGGGACGCCGCGCCCGGATAACCGGAGATGCTCAGGGCGCACGCCTAAGATTACGTCCTGTTCCGGCACATTGTTCTCCGAGAGCCGGTCCTGCTTCTCCGTGGACAGATCTACGGAAAGACCGCCAACCTCAACGGCGTACCTGCCGTTTGCCCTGACGAGCTTCGCGTTGAAGAAGTTCATTTTCGGGCTGCCGATAAATCCGGCGACGAACAGATTATTCGGGTGATCGAAAACGTCCTGCGGAGCGCCCACCTGCTGAATAAATCCGTCCTTCATTACGACTATCCTGTCGCCCAAGGTCATGGCCTCGGTCTGATCGTGGGTTACGTAGATGAAAGTGGTATCAATTTTCTGCCGAAGCTTTAACAGCTCGACCCGCATCTGGTTGCGAAGCTTGGCGTCAAGGTTCGAGAGCGGCTCATCCATCAGAAGGACTTTCGGCTCCCGGACGATAGCGCGTCCGATAGCTACACGCTGCCGCTGCCCGCCGGAGAGAGCCTTGGGCTTGCGGTCCAGAAGCTCGGTGATATCCAGAATTTCGGCTGTCTCACGGACTTTACGGTCGATCTCGGCGCGCGGTTCCTTGCACAGCTTCAACGGAAAGGCGACGTTCTCATAGACAGACATATGCGGATAGAGCGCGTAGTTCTGGAATACCATGGCGATATCCCGATCTCGCGGTAGCACGTCGTTCATGCGCTCACCGCCAATGTACAGTTCGCCGTCAGAGATCTCTTCCAGTCCGGCGACCATCCTCAGCGTCGTGGACTTGCCGCAGCCGGAAGGCCCCACCAGAACGATAAATTCCTTGTCGGCAATATCAAGGTTAAATTCCTGAACAGCCACAACTCCCTGGTCTTTAATCGGCACGCTGTTTTTATTTTCTTCCGATTGCTTACCTCCGCTTTTCTTCCTTCTGGCCTTCTTCGCGCTGTCCCCGCTTATGGGGTATACTTTCTTTACGTTTACAAGTCTTAAATCGGCCATTTGCTCGTCCTCCTTCTCGTACTGATTATACATTACCGCCTGCTGTTTTGCAAGGGATAATTTTGAACCGCGCGTGACGCTCGGATTACGTATTGATTTTTGCTTATCTGAACGATTTTTCGGAACGTCATGTTAAAATCCACATAAAATGGTTCAGCGGGAGGTATACATTCCGCTTTCAGATAGGAGCCGACAGGCCGCGCGCCGTCGGCTCCATTGTGTGAGATTGTGAACGAGAACAGGTCGCGGAACGGATCAGGCGAGAAAGAGACTCCGGAGGATCGCCAATCCGCCGCTGACATATCTTTGTAAGATTGTGCGGAACATTTCCCTGAAGTTCTATTACAGGAAGGAAGCGGCAAAACGAAGCGGCCATTACACGATTGCCATGGATGAAATCGAGGGCTGTATAGCTGACCCGGGTACCGTGGAAGCCGAGATTGAA
>CAYQWH010000043.1:0-7911 GCA_964421265.1 uncultured Oscillospiraceae bacterium
CGCTGGACGTCCCGGCCACAGCGGGAGAACCGGCGGCACGGTAGAGGAAGGTGATAATCTGCCCACGGGTACAGGTGTCATCCGGGGAGAATGTGGTGCCGCTGGTGCCGTTGGTGATGCCCTGCTCCACCGCCCAATTCACGGGGTCGGCGTAATACGCGTCGGAGGACACGTCGGCAAATCCATTGTTTGAGGGAACCTCGGCGAGACTACCCACGTCGGGGGCCTCGGAGATGTCCTTGAAGACGTTGCCGGTGGACTCCTCCGTTTTGCTCCATGTGCCGTCCGCGTTCTGGCTACTCACAGTTGTGGTGGCGAGTTGCGCCTTGAAGAGCGTCTCAAGGGTGGAGCCGGGATACCCGTAGAAAGTGCAGCCCCTGCAGCTTATGAAGGCGCTCGATTCGAACATAGTCGTAACCATGAAGTCGACGTTCTTTGCGTAACATATGACCGTCTTGAGACCGGTGTTCTCGTCAGCCTCGAAGACAAAGAACGCATTTAGACCGATGGAGGTCACATTTTCCGGGATAACAAGAGTTTTCAGTGCCGAAAAGCCGTTGAAGGCATTCTGACCGATCGACTTGAGCGTGGAGGGCAGCGTCAGGTTGACGGTGTCCGTGTTGCGGCAGGAGAATGCTGCGTCGTTGATGTACTCCACGCCCTCCGGGATGATGATCGTCTTGACGCCGGCGGGGAAGTTGTAGCTGAAGGAGTAGCGACCAAGCGAGGTGACCTTGTGCCCATCGAGGGTTGAGGGTATGGACAGGGTCTCAAGCTGATAGTCGGAGTAGGTAGAGCAGTTGCTGTTGAACTCCACTATCTTAGCGGTGCCATCATCGCGCAGACTGTAGGTGTACGCCCCGGAGGTATACTGACCATGCAGGTCAAACTCCTCGTCAGCAAGTGCCGGAGTTGTCAACACCACGCACAGAACCAGAACCAGGAACAGGGACAGAATCTTCTTTTTCATAACAAAACCTCCACTTATATTTTCCAGAGGAGGCCGAAACCGCACCGTTCCCCTCCGGAGGGGACGCAAGCCCCTTTTTGGATTTTGCCATATTGTTTCCGGGAAGTCAAGCGCTTTTCCGCTTTTTTCGCGGACTTCTTCAAGAATACAATAGATTATTCCGGTTTGATATTGACTTGACAGATTGGTTCTGGTACAATGTGTACAGATAGCGGGAGCGATGGGGACGCGGATTGCTGGAAGGCGGTTGAGGACATTGCGTGAGAGCGTCGGAGAGGGAATGGATCTTGGCGATATTATTACGTCCTGCACGCGGGGCGTCCTGCCGATGCATATGCCGGGACACAAGCGCAACCTCGCTAAATTCCCATGGCTTGGGGAGATTGGCGGCAAGTTTGACATAACCGAGGTTGACGGCTTCGACAATCTGAACGCGCCGGAGGGTGCGCTGCTGAATCTGTCGGAGCGCGTGGCGCGGCTCTGGGGCGCGAAACGGAGCTTCCCGCTGGTGAACGGCAGCACTGTGGGCATACTGGCCGCCATACTCGGTACCGTGACGGAGAGCGGCACCGCCCTCATAGCGCGGGGCTGCCACAAGTCGGTGTACCACGGCTGCGAGCTTGCCGGCTGCGGCGTCGAATACCTGCTCCCCGCCATGGACGATATGGGCATATGGCGCCCGGTCAGCCCGGACAGCGTGGAACGCGCGCTGGAGGGCGGCGGCATAAATCTTGTTGTCCTGACAAGTCCCACCTATGAGGGCGTTATAAGCGACATAGGGACAATAGCCGACATATGCCACCGCCACGGCGCGATACTGCTGGTGGACGAGGCGCACGGCGCTCATCTGGGGTTCGGCGGGTTCCCGGAGAGCGCGGTGACGCTGGGCGCGGATATAGTGGCGCACAGTCTGCACAAGACGCTGCCCGGCCCTACACAGACGGCCGTGCTGCACATATGCGGCGACTTCGTGGGCGCGGACGTGACCGCGCGAATCGCGCGATATATCGCCATGCTACAGTCCAGCAGCCCCTCATACGTCCTGTGCGTCGGAATAGACCGCTGCGTCAGCGCCATGGAGCGCGGCGGAACGCGCCTTGCCGACGAGTGGCTCGATAACCTGAAGCTCGCGGACAGAACCGCGAGGAGCCTTGGCGCGCTGCGGATACCCTACAGGGACGGGAGATTTCACGACCCGTCAAAGATTATCATATCCACAGCCCGCGCCAACACAACCGGTACCGCCGTCGCCGATACGCTGCGCCGGAAATACCGCGTAGAGCCTGAGATGGCGACGGAGCGTTACGTGCTGGCCATGACGGGCGCGGGGGACACCGGCGAGACGATAGGCAGACTTATGGACGCCGTGGAGCGGATAGACGGCACGCTGGCGCGCGTTGAACGCGGGGCGGCCGCCGCCGTACGCCTGCCGGAGCGGGTGATGAAGCTGGGAGAGGCGGTGAGGAGCCGCGCCCTGTCCGTACGGACGACGGAGTCCGAGGGCATGGTGTGCGCTGAGTACGTGTGGCGCTACCCGCCCGGCTCACCGATAATCGCGCCGGGGGAGGTCATAAGCCGCGAGGTCATAGATGAGATTACGTCGGCGGGAGCGGGCGCCGGTTCATGCTACAGGGACGCGCCGGAGCACATATCCTGTGTGCGCTGATTCCGCGCCGCGCCGGTTCCGGAAAAGACCGGAACCGGACACCATCTCTGATGCCCGGTTCCGGTTCTATTATAAAATTGTTTTAATTTTCAGCAAGACTAAAAATCAGTTAAGATTGTCCTGTCCAAACTGTATCGCTATCATCAGTTCATCAACGGACATATCGTTTCCGCGTCTTGCCTCGCCGCGCCGATTGCCAGCGCGCTTGCTGTTCATGGGTACATAGACGAACATTTCGATTCACCCCCTTTCTCGATTGTGAAACCATTATACACCATTTTTGAGCAAAATACCATTGCAAAATGAATCAGCAATATTGCATAAACTGCTGTTTTGTGATATAGTAAGTATAACCCGGATAAATGAGTTTGAGAGGAGAGATATATATGGAACGGGCATGGAACATATCTTCGGGAGGGGTGGAGTATTTATATAAGGAGACAGACCAGCCGGAAACGGTTTACACGCACCATTGCCATCAGGCATACGAGATATATTGTCTCGTCTCCGGGAAAGTGGAGTTCCGGGTGGAGGGGGAGGTATTCCATCTGACATCAGGCTCCGCGCTGCTTCTGGACTTTGCGCGCCTCCACAGCGCGAAAGCCGAGGGCCATTACGAGAGAGCCGTGCTGCACTTCCCGAAAGAGGTGCTGTACCGGCAGGAGCTGCCGCTGCTAAAGCTGTTTTCAGAGCCGGGGATACTGTACCACTTCGACTCCGGCGACTTGTTCCACAAGTACCTGAGCGAGTTCACCACGATAGCGTCAATGCCGGAGGATGTTCGTGATATTGCAATTCATAGCCATGTGGTATCACTCCTATTGAAGTTTTCTGCAATGTGCGATGAGGCGACTGTTGCCGACAGATCCAACGAGCAGATTAAGAGAATTGTGAAATATATCAACGAAAATCTGTCCTCGGAATTGTCGGAGGGGGGCATAGCGAACACGTTCTATATGAGCCTAAGCACGCTGATACGGCAGTTCAAGAAAACCACCGGAGTCAGCGCGCCGAAGTACATACTGTATAAAAGGATGTCCCTTGCCCGCGCGATGCTTGAGCGCGGCGTACCCGCGGGGGAGGTCGCCCTGCGCTGCGGCTACAACGACTACTCCACGTTCTATCGCTCCTATCGTAAGGTACACGGGCTGTCCCCCGGACAGATGCTGAACTACCACAAGAAGGAGTGGGGGCCGAAGAAATAATACCGGTTCTTTCCGCAGCGCCGGAGGCGCGTGAAGAACTTACAAGACGCCGCGCCGCGCGCGTCCCGGATTAAATCTTAAGGACACGCCCGATTAAAAATGGCGGGCATATTGCGCCCGCCCATGTGACAGATATGTAAAATTTGAAGTGACCGCTTGTCTCGCGTATGATGACGTGATATAATGATAAAAATCAAGAGCGCCGCCGGACGGCGCTGCCATAATACAAAAAGGAGGAGAGTTTATCATGATGAAAGATCCGAACTGTGGGTACTGTGTAGGGGGCGCGCCGCTGGACGCGTTCGGAATCAAGATCTGCGACCTGTCAGTCAGCCAGTTCATACTGTTCAAGGAACAGAGCCATCCCGGACGCTGCATAGTGGCGTATAAGGACCATGTGAGCGAGCTTGTGGACATAACGGACGAGGAGCGCGACGCGTTTTTCGCGGACGTTGCTCGCGCCGCCAAGGCTATACATAAGGTGTTCCATCCGGACAAGGTGAACTACGGCGCCTATGGCGACACCGGCTGCCACCTTCATATGCACCTTGTGCCCAAGTACAAGGACGGATACGAGTGGGGCGGCGTGTTCGCCATGAATCCCCAGCAGAAGTTCTGCACGGAGGAAGAGTACGGCGAGATGATAGAGAAGCTCCGCGCCGCCTTATGATACTCATCGCAAATTAAAAGATTTAATTTGCGATACGCCCGCTTTGCGTGCTCGTGCCGCGCGCGGCGGAACGGGAACCGGTTGCGGGCCGGTTCCCGCGAAAAAGGGATCCCCCGGCTGCCACAGGATGTGGGAGCCGGGGGATTCAGTGTTTTCCGCCGCGCCAACGCGCTTGGGAACGGTTATCATTCTGACGCGCCGTGCAGATTGTACTTCATCTTATAGTAGTCATAATAGTCATTAAATTCCTTAGCCTCGCCGCTGCGGAACTGGTGCAGGAACTCGTGGACGCCCACGTCGATGTTCTCGTGGGACATCTCCAGCATATACCCCGCCACATTGGAGCAGTGGTCGGATACGCGCTCCATGTTCGTGAGAAGATCAGTGAGTATGAAGCCCATCTCGATGGTGCACTCGCCGTTCTGCAGGCGCATTATGTGGTGCTTCCTTATCTCCTCCTTGAGCTTGTCCACCACCTGTTCAAGAGGCTCCACCATGGCCGCCGATTTCAGATCGTCGTCCCGGAACGCCGCGAGAGCAAGACCGCATATCTCCGTTACGGCCGACACCATGATGTTGACCTCCGTCTTGGCGTCGCCTGAGAAGTGCAGGTTCTTTTCGCTCATCTCCTCGGCGGACATGAGTATATTTATGGAGTGGTCGGATATTCTCTCGTAATCGCTTATCATGTGCAGGAGTTTTGTGACCTCCGTGCTGTCACTGCGGCTCATGGAGCGGCTGGAACCTGAGAGTTTCACAAGGTATGTCCCAAGCTGGTCCTCGTAGTAGTCCACCCGCGCCTCCGCGTCGTACAGTTCCTTATACGCCCGCTCGTCATAGTTGTCAATGAGCCGTAACGACTCCAATATTGACTCCACCGCCAGCTCCGCCATGGACACGGTGACGGCCTTGCAGCGCTCTATCGCTACCGAGGGGGTGTTGAGGAGACGCTCGTCCAGAAGCTGGATCTCTCCGTCCTTCTCGTTCTCCCGCACAAGGAAACGCGCAAGAGGTTCCAGCCAGCGCAGGAATGGCAGCAGTATGCCGATTGAGACGAACTTGTATATCGTGTTGATGACGGCGATGAGCACCGGCGTAACGCCCAGCGTCCCAAACGTGAAATTCCCCAAATGGTACACTAAGAGGTATATAGGCAGTACCACCAGTGTCGATAAAACGTTGAACGACAGGTGGATGACAGCGGCGCGCTTCGCGTTTTTAGATGTGCCGATACAGGAGAGCAGCGCGCTGATACAGGTGCCTATGTTCTGGCCCATTATGACGGGTACGGCCATACTGACGGTAATTTTACCCGTGGTAGCGAGAGCCTGGAGTATACCTATGGACGCGGACGAGGACTGTATCACAGCCGTGATTACGACGCCCGCCACAACGCCGAGAACCGGGTTCGAGAACAGGGCTATGATGTCGGTGAACGTCTCCAGCTCCGACAGTCCGGCCACGGCAGCCGACATATGTTCCATGCCGTACATGAGGACGGCGAAGCCCATGAGGATAAGACCGGTGTCCTGTTTCGACGCTTTCTTGTTGAAGATATAGAGGAACGCGCCTATGAACGCGACTATGGGTGTGAACGTGGAGACTTTGAAGAACTGCAGTATCATACTGCCGCCGCCGTCCAGTCCCGATAAGCTCAGGAGCCACGGCGTGAGCGACGCGCCCAGGTTCGCGCCCACGATAATGCTGACGGACTGAGTGAGTGTCATAAGCCCCGAGTTCACAAAACCTACAACCATGACGGTGGTGGCCGAGGACGACTGCATGAGCGCCGTGACGACGACACCGAGGATGAAACCCTTGAAGGGGTTCGAGGATATGTTGGCAAGCAGCGATTTGAGCTTGCGCCCGGTGCGTTTCTCCAGAGCGTTACTCATCAGCTTCATGCCGAACAGGAACAGAGCAAGACCTCCGAAAAGTGAAATAATGTCAAATATGTCCATAAAGGCCTCCGTAAGCACGGAAACTATAATTTAAAGTCGTATATATGGTATATTTATCAGGGTACATATCGCCCGTCAGACCGGCTTGAGAACAGCGAAGCTCTGGGAGCTGAGGGTGAGGCGGTCGGGCGCGACTTGCGCGCCGCCGAAGGTGAATATGGGTCTGTACGCGCAGTCAAGGGCGCAGGACTCATCGGCCGCGCCGGGGTTCATCGCCACCAGCAGCTTGCCGCGCTTATAGGCGAAGAGCCGTGAGCCAACGTCGGCGGAGTAGACGGAGAAGGGGCTGTAGGACTGAAGATCCTCCTCGCTGTGCCGCAACGCTATGAGACTGCGGACGTAGTTGAGCATGGAATCGGGGTCAGTTTCCTGCGCCTCCACCGTGTGCTCCGCTCCCTCCTCGACGGGCAGATAGAGTTTATCCGCCGACGCGTCCGAGAATCCGAGGTTCTTCCCACGGGTCCACTGCATAGGCGTGCGGGAGCCTGTCCTGTAGTAACCGCCCTCTTTGGTGGGCAGCTTGCGGTACTTCATCGCTATCTCGTCCCCGTAATAGAGGAAAGGCGCGCCGGGCATGGTGAATACCCAGGCGTAGGCTATGCGCTGCTCCGTCTCCGTGAACCGCTCGGATGTGCGCGGCGTGTCGTGGTTGCAGGTGATAAAGCACCACAGGCCGTCGCCGCGGGAACTGTAGTACCGGGGCAGATAGTCCGCCAGGAAACGCGACACATCGGAGCCGGAGTCCTTCGAGAAATACGGGTTCCGGGCGACGCTGCCGTCAGGCGCGATGCCGCCGACCATCGCCGTGTAACCGGCGCTCTCAAAAGCGAGACAGAAGTCCATATCGAAGCCGCACTTCAGCGAAAGACAGGGGTTGCTCCACTCGGAGATGAACGCGGCGTCGGGGTACTCCAGGTGCATATCGCCCAGTATATCTCTCCAGACCTCCTGAGTGCCCTGCTTGTCCGCGCTGTCGTTCTTGACGAGGGAAGCCGCCATATCCACCCGGAACCCGTCACAGCCCATGTCGCACCAGAAGCGGATAACGTCCTTCATGGCCTCACGGGTGCCGATGGCGTCGGGACTGTCAATGGGCTGCTGCCAAGGCTGATGTATGTCCCGGAAACCGTAGTTCAGAGCGGGCTGGCACTTGAAGAAGTTGATAATATAGCCCCCGGCGCGCGGCTTGTCCCCGGCGATAAAGGGAAGTCCGTCCCCGCCGCCGAACGCGCGATTTGTCCAGATGAACCGGCCGTAGTACTCGTTCGGCTCCTCCTCAGAGCTTCTGAGGAACCAGGGGTGCTCCTCGCTGGTGTGACCGGGCACAAGGTCAAGCAGGACACGGATGCCCTGACTGTGAGCTTCGCTGAAGAGCCGCGCCATGTCGTCGTTGGTACCGTATCTGGGCGCTATCTTTTTGTAGTCCCGGACATCGTAAC
>CAYQWH010000043.1:7921-12901 GCA_964421265.1 uncultured Oscillospiraceae bacterium
CGGCGTCTTTGAAGGGGGAGTCGAAGCAGGGGTTGATCCACAACGCGTTACAGCCAAGGCTTTTTACGTAGGGCAACTTCCGTATGATGCCCTCCAGGTCGCCTATTCCGTCACCGTTCGTGTCGTAGAAGGACTGAGGGTAAATCTCATAAAATACCGCGTCACGGAGCCAGGTTGCAGACATATCAAAAACCTCCATCTGATATATTTAAAATTATACATTATATATAATGTATACCGTATACTGCGCGGACACAGCGCGGGACCCGAATCGGCGGCGGAAACGCCGCTTCCGCGCGCCGTCGGGCGTCGTCTAAGTCTGTCCGAGCCGGTTGGAGAAAAGCGCGATGGCAAATCCCACGGCGGCCAGCAGAATATTGATAAGCTGTCGGAAGCTGAGTTCAAACCCCGGGAAGATGAGTATGGCGGAGACGATAAGGAACCCGAGGGAGCCGTAATAGGCGTACCCGTGGTGCTTGTCGTAGAACCAACTGGCCGCCTTGAGCGTGGCGAGGGCGAAGACAGCGCCGCCGATACCGATGAAGAAAAGCGTCCCTATGTTAATTGTCGCGATGGCGTCCATAGTCGCCTTGTACCAGCCGAGGTACATGAGTATGAACGACGTGACGAGTCCCGGCAGGACAACGCCCATGGCGATAATCGCCCCTGACAGCATCGCCTGCCATGCCGTGAGCGAGACGACGTCATTCACTTCCTGCGCGTCCCGCTCCAGCAGCAAGAGCGTGGAGGCGATGGCCGCGCCGATAACGGTGGCTATCAGGTATTTCGGACGGAACCCGCCCCTGTTCGCCTCGTGCAGCAGCGACGGCACGCCGCCCGCCACAAGTCCTAAAAAGAGGTACATAATCTCCTTGTACAGCGTGTCAATAGTGGAGTTCAGCACCACAGCGCCCAGCATCACGCCTATAAAACCGCCGATACCGACGGGGAGCAGGAAGAGGAAATTCCTCTTCGGCGATTTAAAAAAGCCCACCAGCGCGTCAATCATCGGCTTATAAAGCCCGAAGCTGACAGCGAGTACGCCGCCGGACACGCCCGGCAGTATGCCGCCCAGCCCGATGGCTATGCCGCATATGACGCTTTTTATGAACCGCGCCCTGTCCCGCTCCGTACCGCCCGTAAGTCCGTTTTCATCATTCATTGGTTTTCTGCCTCTCTCTTTGCGCAGTATCGTAAAGAACCTGACGGCCTCGCCCCATAAAAGCCTTCGCGAGGCTTTTACCAGGTTCTACCATGAATTACAAACGCCACGTCCCCGTGACAATATATTATCACAAATCAAACACAATGCTCATTATATCATACTGTGGCGTTTTTTTCTACATGGCAATTTGACAAATTCTTGCGCGCTCAGAGCCAATCCCGGCAGCAACCGGATACAATCGCCCGTCCGCGCCGCGTCACACGTATACACGCGGCACCCGCTTGGACACGGCGCACAGCAGTTCATAGGGTATGGTTCCGGCTTTTTCCGACAGGACCTCCAGCCGGGAGCGTGTGCCGAATATCTCCACGGGCGTGTCTATGCCCACCTCCGGACGTTCGGTCAGATCGACCATACACATATCCATGCAGATCCTCCCGCACTGGGGCGCGAAGCCGTCGCCGGCATAGAATGAGCAGTTGTTGGAGAGACTGCGCAGCAGCCCGTCGGCATAGCCGATGGGCAGAACGCCCATACGCGTCTGGGAGGTCGTGGAGTAGATCCCCCCGTAGCTGACCTTCGTACCCGCGCCGTAGATTTTGATGGTGCTGACCCGCGTCAGGAGGCGCATACACGGGCGCAGGTTCAGCTTATCGCCGCCGCCGTAGCCGTACAGCAGCAGACCGGGACGCACCATGTCAAGGGATGTGCCGGGGTAATTCAGGACCGCGCCGCTGTTGGCGCAGTGGCGGAGGCTGAACGTCAGCCCACGGGCTTTCAGGGCGTCCAGCACCCGCGTGAAGAGGCGGAACTGCTCGTTGGTGTAGGACGCGGCGTCGGCGCCCTCGATGTCCGACGCGGCGAAGTGCGTGTAAATCCCCTCCGGCCGCAGATGAGGCAGCGTGCAGGCGACCTGTATGTTCTCCACCCCCCGCTCGAAGTAGTCGCCTGAGCACAGGAATCCCAGCCGGGACATCCCCGTGTCAACCTTTATGTGTATGTTCAGCGTGCCGCCGCAGGCTTTCGCCATATCGTTGTACTCAAGGGCCTTCGCCTCGCATGAGACTGTCTGGGTCAGGTTCCTGTCCAGCAGCAGCTTTGTGTACTCCGGCGGCGTGTGCCCCAGGATGAGAATCGGGAGCGTCACGCCCGCGCCGCGCAGCTCCAGCGCCTCGTCAAGACACGACACCGCCAGATAATCCGCCCCCGCGTCCTGCAGCCGCTTCGATACCTGCACCGCGCCGTGACCGTAAGCGTCCGCTTTCACCACGCCCAGGAACCGGCACCCGGACGGCAGCGCCGCTCTAATTGTCCTGTAGTTGTCCTCAAGGGCGTCAAGGTCAATCTCCGCCCATGTTCTCTTTTGCAGATCCATATCTAACTCCTCTATTCAAGCACAACATTATAAAATACGGCGGACAGCGCGGTGAACCCGTCAATGGACATCTCCGCGCGAACCGGCAGATCCGTCACCCGGTCGAACCAGGTCCTGAGCGTCACGTCCTCCGATACCATGAAATCCGACATAACGCAGTCCGCCCCGTCGCATTTCTCGCGAACCGCGCCGGTGATTAGCCCTGACCGCCACGTCTCCGTAATGACAGGCACAGCGTCCACCGGCGACACCCCGTCGGGCAGCAGCTCACCCGTGTAAACCTCCGCGCCGTCGGATACGAGCGTCGTGCCGCCATCCGCGTAACGGACGGACACTCCCGCTATGTTCTCCGGCGCCGTAATCGTAACCGTCCCGTCGTCCGCCATCCCCTCATAGCTGACCTGGAAGGAGTAGGCGCGCTCACCGTAATTGGCCGTCAGCTCCGCGCTGAGCCGCAGATTGTCAGACGCGGCAAATTCGCGCTGTATCTCCTCCGCCTCCGCCTCGGCGCTGTTCTCCGCGCCGCAGCCGGTGACGGACAGCGCCACGACCGCCGCCATAAGCAGACAGGGAAAATATTTCAAATTCCTTTCACCTCACAATTTCCTTAAAAGCCTCAATCATATCCGACGGGGTCAGGGCGTACTCACCGAATTTGGCGGCGCATATGTCACCCGCGCGGCCATGGAGATACACCGCCGCCGGAACCGCCTTTTTGAGGGGAAACCCCTGCCCCACGAAGGAGAGTATCATCCCCGCCAGCACATCCCCGCTGCCGCCTTTCGCCATGCCCGGGTTCCCGGTGGTGTTGCGGAACACCTCCCCGTCGGGGAACGCCGTGACGGTTCTGTGCCCCTTGCGCACTAAGACCACGTTGTGTACCATGGCGAAATCCCGCGCCTCCGCCGCCGCGTCGCCCGCGCCGGCGCTGGGCAGCAGCCTGCGGAACTCGCCCTCATGGGGCGTGAGCACCACGGGACAGACGGCTCTCCTGAGCCTATCTATATGCGCCGCCGCCGCCGTTATGCCGTCGGCGTCAATGATAAGCGGAACGCCGGAACGGGCAAGCAGCTCCAAAACGAGCTGGCGCGTGTCGGCGGTAAGACCCAGCCCGGGGCCGATGAGACAGGCGTCCATCCGCCCCAGCCGCTCCATAATATCGTCAAGCGCCTTAATCGAGATGTGCGCTCCGTCATCGGAAGGGAGAGGGAAGACCATCGCCTCGTCGTTCTTGACCGCCGAGATCTGATAAATCGGCTCCGGCACGCCCAGGAACACAAGACCCGAACCGCACCGCACGGCGGCACGGGCCGCCAGCGACGGCGCGCCCGTGTACCCCACGCTCCCGCCTATAATGAGCACGCGCCCATAATCGCCCTTGTGCGTCTCCGCGACCCGCCTCGGCAGCGCCGCGTCCTGCTGCGTGACCGTATGTACGCGCTCGTCTGACACTTCAGCCATAAAATCGCCCTCCGTTAATGTTTTGGATTGAGATGTATATTATAATGTATAAATTATAATGTATAAGCCGTGTTTGTTATATTATAATGTATAAGCCCATTATAACACCGCCGCGCCGATTCGTAAAGAACACATTTGCCAAGCCGCGGTTCTGATTGACCCGCGCTCCCGCGCCGGAGCGTGACGGGGAGAACCGCGGGCGGGAACAGTGAATTTTTTGACCGATACTATCCGTATTTTGCGTAAAAAAACGCTTGCAATTCCGGAACGCGTGTGTTATTATGGTACGTGAACGATTATGGTAAAAGACGGGACCGTTTCACAGAAACGTGTTAGGAGTGATACAATGAGGGATAAGCTGAGAGAGATACGCGAGGACGCTCTTGCAAAGCTTGCGGAGGTAGCCAGCTCCGCCGAACTTGAGGAGCTGCGCGTCAGATATCTCGGTAAGAAGGGGGAGCTTACGAAGCTTCTCAAACAGATGGGCAAGCTGCCGCCGGAGGAGCGCCCCGCCATAGGCGCGCTGGCGAACGACATACGCGCGAACCTGGAGGAGCGGTTCAGCAGCGCGAAAACGGCGCTGGAGGACAAGGCGCTGGAACTGCGCCTGGAGGCGGAGACGCTGGACGTGACCATACCCGGCGACGCGCCGGAGATGGGACACAGACATCCTATGTATATCGCCCTTGACGAGGTCAAGGATATATTTGTCGGCATGGGCTTCCGGATAATCGACGGGCCGGAGGTGGAGTTGGCGGAGTACAACTTCGACAAGCTGAACGCCCCTGAGGGGCACCCGTCACGGGAGTGGTCGGACACGTTCTACTTCGACAACGACAGCCGCGTCATGCTCCGCAGCCAGACAAGCCCCATGCAGGTCAGAGCCATGGAGACGATGGAGCTGCCCATACGCATAATCGCGCCGGGGAGAGTGTTCCGCAAAGACGAGGTGGACGCCACCCACTCCCCCATGTTCCAC
>CAYQWH010000044.1:0-4216 GCA_964421265.1 uncultured Oscillospiraceae bacterium
CTCGCGGTCAACGCAGCGGCAAAATAGCGCGTCTCCATTTGCCTCAGCCGCCGATTCCGCAGCGCGCGCGGCGTTTTCCGGCAGGCACTCGTACCGGCGACGGATAGAGAAGGACTGCCGGTCTTTTTCAATAGCGCCGAAATTGACAGCACCGGCAAGCAGAAAATGATTTCACCCATGATTCCGAGAAAATCTTCCCGTCTGATTCTCTTCCCACGGCAAGCTTTAATCGGTACCTGTAAAGGTTCCCTGTTCCATAACCGATACCATCATTTCGCTGATACGTCTATTATACCATACCCGGAGCCGATTGGAAAGGGAAAATTAAATCATATGTCCCCTGATATATCACGGCGCGGGTCATGATTTCAGCGTTATCAGGCAGATTGCTCGATTCAAGTTCACTTTGAACCGCGATTCCTGACTCTATATCATAATCTCCGATCTCGATATAACGATAACTCCCCTTGCCCGGAACAAGGAGAGCCTGCGGTTTTAAGACGTATTTCCCAAGTCGCGAATAATCTGTTTCAGCATATAGCGAGGCAAGGAGCCCCGCGCAAGGAACGGCTTAACATCCTGCCCACGAAAAAGCCCGTGAACGGCCCGAAAGTTCCAGATCACCGGGCGTTGTTTCGCCGCTTTCCGGCCCGTCCGCCAAAGCCTTGTATCCGGCTCCGTTAAAAGGCTTGGCGGACGGACTGTCGAAAAACACTCGAAACGCCCTTTTCGCGAATCCGGCAAAGACCTACGCGGCGCCGTCCTCGGCCAGATTGCCTCGGTTAAAGGCGTCATGGCTTACGGTCATTTGTCAGTGCTCGTCCAAGAGCGGACAGCCATCCTCGCCCAACCGATAGATTTTCCCGCCGGTTTTGCTCCGGTGTTCCCCCTTGGCGTTCTTGCCCGGTTCATATCCGGCGGTGACGCGGCGCTCTTTAATGTCGCCCGCAAAGGGGCGTTTCCTCTATATCTGTCTCATCCACATATCAGGCCACTCCGCAATCGGCGTAGCCTGGAACTGATCCGTAGAAACACATTGCCGGAACTGGCTGGGAGAGATGCCCACATTTCTGGAAAAGGCGCGATAAAAGTTGCTGTAATCATTATAGCCGCAGGCAATGCCCACCTCCTTCAGCGCCATCCCGCTGGCGATGAGAGTCTCGGCGCGAACAATGCGGCATTCCGTCACATATCTGTAGAAGGGTTTTCCTAATTTTTTGGTCATCAGCGATTCAATGTTAGATGTGCTGGTAAAGAAATTCTCCGCCACAGAGCGCACGGATATGGCCTCGGCGTAGTGCTCATGGATATAAGCCAGCACCTTGTCCAGCAAGCTGTCGGAATGGCTCGGCTTCAGCGTCAGGACATGATCGTCGGCAACCATACGGTTCAGCTGCACAAAGAAATACAGACAAAGACCATAGAGGCTGGCGTCCTTGCAGAGGAAACTGTTCTTTTCTTCCTGCCACATACTGTTCAAGCAGGATTCCAGAGTCTGTCTGGCGGTGGGGTTGGCGTTGTAAATGCGGTACGTCTCCTGCCGTTGGCATATACGCAGCACCTCCGTCGCCCCCGGATCCAGGTGCTCCATCTGTTCCAGCTGCTCGACAGTAAGCCACAGGACATAGCGCCGATACGGCTCAATCCCCTGCGTAAAAACCGGGTGATGCGGAACGCTGGGAGGTATCACCAGAATATCGCCGGTACACAGGCTGTATCTCTGGCCTCCCACCACGTAGTACCGCAGCGGACCTTCCAGAAAGTAATATATCTCACAGAAAGGATGGGCGTG
Source organism: uncultured Oscillospiraceae bacterium (assembly GCA_964421265.1). Lineage (GTDB taxonomy): Bacteria > Bacillota > Clostridia > Oscillospirales > Oscillospiraceae > RUG626. The sequence continues at coordinate 1,793 of CAYQWH010000044.1, forward strand.
TAATGCCACGTGAGGCATTTCAGCGTCCATCTGATAGCGCAGTTCCAGAGTCTTGCGAGTCATTTCCTGAGACGGGTCAAATCTGTCCGGATATGCTTTTGATATCATCCTTTTTCCTTTCCCGGCAGAGCCTGTGTCCATCCGTTCTCATTAACCGTTGGATACTTCGTTGGATCCTTTAGTATGTGTATTATACACTATATTATTTGTATATAAAATTACAAAACTCGCAAAAATAGATTACTTTTCCGGACACCATATGTTATAATATCGTCAGGCAGGATCGCATTGCCGGCGCGGTACGCCTCGCGCGTAGCGGAAGGAGAAAAAATGAAAGAAACGCAGAAAAGAACGTACATCCACGGAACGCTTTCCCATACCCAGTGGGAAAAGGTTCGCAACCATATGAACGTACTCGGTTTCGATTCCACGGAGAACCCGGAGGAATTTCAGACGGAGAACAGATACAGGCCGATCACCGCTATACAGGACACGCTGGAAGACAGCAGCCAGCTTCCCATGCACAGCCATTCTTTCATGGAAATCTTCCAGTACATTTCCGACAGCGAAATCGAGTATCTGATTGAAAATCACCGTTACCGCATCCAGAAGGGCGATATTATCTGTATCCCTCCCGGCATCTGTCACCAGGTTCTGAACTATGAGCCAAAGGATAGGGTCTGCGTGCGGAACCTCATTGTCATCAACCAGATTTTACTGGACTATTTCGGATGGAACGCGGAGCCGCACCGGTTCTTCATCCTGCGGATCGGGGACGTGGAACAGGAATATGTCGCCGACCTGTGCCATGCCTGTGTGCGGGAATATGAAAAGCGGGAAAGATACTGGATGGATATGCTGACCGGATACATCCATATCCTGCTGGCCCAGCTCCTGCGCAGCTCCGATACCCCCGCTCAGGCGGAATCAGACGGGATTATCGACAATATCCTGGCCTATATCAATGATAATCTGGATCGCCAGATCACCCTGACAGGTACCGCAGCCCACTTTTTCGTCAGTGAGCGGACCGTCACCAGAGAATTTCAAAAGCACTTGGGGATCAGCTTCTACCGCTATGTGACCAAGCGGCGGCTGCTGACCGCGCGGACCCTGATCGGGAACGGCATACCTCTTAAAGAGGTCAGCGAAAAAACCGGGTTCGCCGACTACTCAACCTTTTACCGGGCTTTCCGGAAAGAGTATGGGATGTCGCCCCGGCAGATGAAGGACACGGCGCACTTGGTATAGCGCCCGCGAAGCGGCATTATACCGTCGCCAACGCGCCGCCGACGAGAGGGAGGACATTCACCCGCGCGTCACGCGTCCAATATATTCTTTACTCGCTTTCGGCGCTGTAAAGGGGGCCTGAATAATATGGTAGGCCCCCTTCCGGGAGACAGGTCAACACATCCGGCCTGTTTTTCCAAAAGGGAGCCTTTTACTCTGTCAGTATGACAGCTTTATTCAGATGCCCAGCAGCTTTTCCGCGTTGCCACGGCACACTTTGATATAGACCTGGTCGCTGATCTTGTCCTGGTGCAGCAGTGAATCCAGATAGAACGCCATCGGATAGATAAAGTTGGTGTTGCACACATCGGACCCGAACATCAGCTTGTCCTGGAACTGCGTCAGGAACTGGATCGCGTATTCCTCGTCACGGATCAGGGCGTTGCCGCCGGAATCCGCTGACAAGTCGGCGTACAGGTTGGGGTACTTCTCCAACAAATACGGCACCCGCCCCGGAGTGACCTTGCCGCCGGGATAGATATTCCTCTCTTCGGCGGTCAGATCAGGCGGATACTGGGAAATCTCAAACCAGAAAGGCTGGGAATGGCCGATGAACGCCAGACCGGGATGTCGCCGCAGTGCGCCCTCCAGCAGCGGTAGACCCGCCTCATCCACCACACCGTAATTGTGCCCGTCAGGACTCATGTGGAACAGGAAAGGCAGCCCCAGTTCCTCACAGCAGCTGAACATATGGTCAACGATGGGGTCGTCAAACCGCATCAGATTGGCAAACTCCCCCAGTCCCTTCGCGCCCATCTCCTTATACCGCTTCAGCTTCTCATAGGTGGCGTCAGTACCGTCAGGAATAATGTTGCAGAACCATGTAAAGTGATCAGGATACTTCTCGCAGATCTCAGCCGCCTGCTCCGATCCGATCATACCGGGCATCTCTGGGATAGATGACATGGGTACCGGCAGAATTACGCATTTATCCACACCATAAAACTGGTCAAACGCTATTCGCTCCTCCGGGGTAAACATATTCAGATGGTTCCCCGGGGCCGCCAGATGCGTATGGACATCCAGCTTTTTGCAAGGAAATTCCACAATTCCGGACTTTGCTCTATTTGTCATTAGTTGTCCTCCTTTCATCGGCGGGAGGCCCTGATAACTGACAGGGCCTCCCTGCATCAA